>CALCQG010000016.1 GCA_937897575.1 uncultured Synergistales bacterium
CGATCTTGCTGATAATCACCCCAAGGTCAGGTTCTTCCCACGGAGAGAGTTTCCCGGAGCGGTCCTTGGCGAGCCAGAGCCCGTCAGACTCGCACATCAGCGCCCGCTGTGTCGCACCCTCAGAGTCGCGTTCAACCCGAAGCGCTAACACCTCGTCAAAAAAGTAGGGCAACTGCTGCCCAACCTTGTTTCCAGGCAGAGACGGGTAATAGAGCAGTCGCCCCGTCTCATCCTGAGTTTTTTCCATTTTGGCGCTGAAATACACGTGCTTTCCGGGCAAATCGCGGAACGCCCGGATCAGTTCCGTCATCTGGTCAGCCATAGCTCCGTAGGCCTGCCGTGGGTCTTTGGCAGTTTTCTTTTCAGAGCTCAGGACCACCTCGGCAATTTCGCTGATGGAGTCGAGCGCAACCGCGTCAAAGTCTTTCGTCTCGCTAGAGTCCATGAGCCACTTGTAAGCCTCCGTCAGCGTGGCGAGGTTGGAAATCTCCACATACGGAATCCCCGTCCCCTGGAGCGAGAGCAACCCCCCCTCCGCCGAGAGGATCACCGGACGCGGGAGCGTCCGTATCAGGTGCGTCTTTCCCGCTCCGGCTTGTCCATAGACGAGCACCTTGACGCCGTTGACGCTGACATCGTTCGTGTTGCGCAGATTGATGGCCACCCCTACACCGCCTCCTCACCAATCAGCTCCGCAATCTCGCGGGCCTTCTCCTCTATCAACGCCAGGCGCTTTTTGTTCCTGCACCCCTTGCCGCCTGGCTCAACGCCCTTTTTCCCGCACCACCATTCTTCCGGGCCGGTGATATCGGCTATTGCGTGGTGAGCGTCCGGGCAATGGCGGCACCAGCGGTCAAGGTAGGGTTGAAGTGTGTTGAAAATATCGTCCTCAATTTCTCGCATGTGCCCGTCCTCCTGTGTTAAAATAAAGCCGGGTGCCCTAACACCCGGCTTTCCATTGACCGGCCTCCCGATGAGGGAGGCTTTACCTTTCCCAGCCAGTCCAAAACAGCGTCCATGCCTATCTCTCCTGGAAATAAAGAAGGGTCATCCCAATCAACCAAATAATAACAACCACTGGTAACGCTATTGCGAGTCTTCCGTAATCAACCATTCCACGCCACCCGGAAAGCGCCCTTGACGCCTTCCCGGATCTCACGCTTGTACCGCTCCGTCCCGATCCGCGGGATCTCGATCATTTCACTGCCTCCTTCTTTTTCCTCGTACTCAGCGGCAGGGCAGCTACCCCTATCGCTTTTTCCCACTCCCTATCCACCCGACTAAAAATCTCCTTGACCGTGGCACTGGAACAGGGGACCTTACAGGTCGTCCTGATTTTTGTCGCTATCGGGGCAAAACCGTGCCCGGCCACAATCACCGATCTGATCTCCTCGTACAGCTCGCGGATCAGGGGCTCGAGCATAGGACTGAGCTTTCGCTTTTTACTGGCATTCGCTCCCATTGTGTGGAGCTCACTCCGAAGGTGATTGATCCCTGGAATATCAAAATCAGCCATACCGCTCCTCCTTCCGTCTCTCCCAGGCCGCCATGGCAATGACCAAATGAGGGCACTCGTAGGCCGAGTCTCCCGGCCAGTGCCGCTCCCCGGTCGCCCGGCAAGTCTTGGAACGGTCAGCATCAAACGATTTTCTGTAGTTTTCACATTGCCCGCAGTGAATCATTCCGCAGCCTCCTTCTTTTTCCGCCACCAGAACCATCTTGGAACTTCTCTCTCGTCCATCGCCCTCCGCTCAATAACCGCCAGCTCCCGAAGCCTGAGACTCCGGATCGAGAGCGGCAGGGGCCAGGATTCCTCCCGGAGCATCCTCCCCAGAGAGGGGAGCAGGGGCCGGGTATAGGGGCCGCGGATCGAGCCGGCGCTGACAACAGTGTCAATCCATTCGGATGAGCTCATCTATTTCATCCTCCCTCCATACCCTGACCCCGCGGTCTTTGAGTCCTGCCGGGTATCTGCCCGCCTTGATCCCGTCCCACCATGTGGTTTTTGATATCCCCATCCGGTCCAAAACCTCCGGAAGCCGGAGCCTCCGCGTGGGGCGCTCCTGGGGGGTGAAGTTCACGATCAATTTTTTGATCTCTGAAATTTCCCGCTTCAGCTCGTCGACCTTCTCCACCAGGGAAGAGTCGAGAACAACAAACGGAGCCTGCATGATTAGTCTCCTTTCGGTTAGGTGATTTCCTTTATTCGGTTTTCAAAGTTCTCCCCGACTGGATCTCCGGCCCGGGCTGTCCGGAGCGGGGGTGGTAGAGAAAAAGCTACATGAGTCCGTCTATCGTTGTTTTAAATATTTCTGCGAGCTTCTGTAATTTCTTACGCCGTGGGAAAGCCATTCCTTTTTCCCACCTGAAAACACTTACAGGAGATGTATTTATTTTTCCCGCTAGGTCTCTCCTCGAGAGGCCTGCTGCCAAACGCTTTTTCTTCAATCCCTCCAAAACCACACCTCCCTTCTGTGTGATAGGATATTACACCACGTGTAATTATTCAATAGGACTTTTGGCCTATTTATTTAATAATGTGTAACATGAGTTGCATGGCATGGGTATTGTAATTTATTACATTAGATGTATAGTTTTCTCGGAAGGTTGAATTTTAGGGAGGTGATACCTGTGGAAGGCTGGAGAATAAGAGGACAGGCTATTGATAAAGCTATGAAGCTGAAGGGGATAAATGGGCGCGAACTGGGAGACCTTCTTGGAGTATCGGCGGCGACGGTTTCCCGATGGATAAACACACCGGTTACACCAAAAGATGAAATGAAAAGAAGACTGTGTGAAATTTTAGACATACCACTCGCGGTACTTGTGGAGTCGGAGGATGCAATATCTCAAATTGGAAATGGCATTCTCTTTGTTCCAGTCTATGACCGCGCCTTTATAGCATGCGCCGGATATGGTAACGGCGGCACTGACGGGATATATTCTGAAGCCGGGGAGGTTCTACCATTGCCGAAAGCGAAACTGGGGCCAATAGCTGTTGACGCGCATGAACAACCGTTTGCTGTCATCGTAGAGGGAGACAGTATGGAGGATGCTGGTATTGCGGATGGGGCGACGGTTGTTATCAACCCCATTGCGGAGGTATATGACGGGGATCCAGCGCTTGTGCGCTATGGGCTTAAAAACGAGGTGGCGGTAAAGTGGATTTATTTCCTTGGGGAGGAAATAGAAATTCGGTCCGCCTCGCTCAAATATCCACCGAGGAGGTTCACCCCGGAAGATGTAGCAGCGGGAAACTTCACAGTATTGGGGAAGGTTATGTTTTCAGTCACTCCTGCGAAGAGGGGAGTTTGACAACCGCCCGGTCTTTGGCCGGGCTCTTTATTTTTGGAGGGGGTGTAAAAATGGCGGTAGTCAAATGCCCGGACTGTGGACGTGATGTATCGGACTCGCTCAAAAACTGCCCGCACTGCGGAAAGCAGGTTAAAAGCGAAGCGGGTATAACTCTGTTAGGATTTTTGCTCACGGTGGCGCTCTTCTATGGGCTCTGGCTCTACGTCTCATCGCCGGGGAAGCAGGAGCCCCGGCAGGTGGACAAGGGTATCGAGGCATACTCCATGGCGCAGGTGATGGTGGAGGATCGGCTGAAGGCACCGTCAACGGCGGATTTCCCCGTCTACACACCGGGGCAGGCTATCAGGCTGGGAGGGCACAAATGGAAGGTGGTCTCGTATGTTGATGCGCAGAACTCCTTCGGGGCAAAAATCCGGACTCACTACGAGGTGACCCTGCAGGAGGATACCGCCCGGCAGGGGTGGAAGCTCCTGGATATACAGTTGCGGAAGTAGCTATCTCAGGCCCTCCCACCACTCTCCCCACCATCGCATCATCTCCCGCCGCTGGTCCAGGTACTCGGCTCTATTGTACGCCGCTCTCACCTGGTCCTCGTCCTCATGGGCAAGTTGCTTTTCGATCCAGTCTCTTGCGAATCCGGCATCATTGAGGACGGTGGAGGCGAGCGAGCGAAACGAGTGCGCCGTGAATTCGTCCCGTGTGAATCCCATGGCCCGGATCGCCGTCCTCACACCGCCGTCGGACATGGGGCGATTGCGGCTCCGTGCGGAGGGGAACAGGTACAGTGAATCCCCGGTCAGCAGCCGGAGACGGGCCAGCACTCCGAGAGCCTGGACGGACAGCGGGACGAGGTGCCCACCGCGCCCCTTCTTTTTCATTGTCTCATCCGGGATAGCCCATGTATCCCCCTCGATCTCGGCCCAGCGCCCGCGGCGCACCTCTCCCGGGCGGGCGAACGTGAGCAGGGAAAACTGCAGGGCGCACCGCATGACGGGCTGGGGGTAATCGTCGATCCCCTGGATCAGCGCTTTGATTTGCGCCTTGTCCGTGAGGGTGGGGTAATGCGCCGTTTTGCTGGCCTTGAGCGCCCCACGGAGCGAACCGGAGGGATCGGCGTGGAGATATCCGGAGGCAATCCCATAGCGGAAAATCTGCCCGATGAGCCCCCGTACCCGGTGGGCTGTCTCCAGAAATCCGGAGTCCTCGGCCAGCCGGCACACGGCCAGGATATCCTGGGGCGTAATCTCGGAGACGGGCATGTGCCCCAGGCCGGGGAGGATGTACTTGTCCAGCCGGAGGGTGATCGTTTTCATGTGCTCCTCGGACACGTCCAGTTTCCGGCGGATCCATTCGTCCACCAACTCGCCCATGGTCAGGACGGAGCGGCGCTGCTCGGCGGACCGGCGGTAGAGGATGTTCTCCTCCCGGGCCACCTTCAGGCTCATCTCGGGGTATTTCCCGATCTGTTTCCGTCGCTCCTTCCCCCCCTCCCATGTCCGGGCGACCCAGTATTTTTGTCCTCCGGTACGGACTTCGAGGACCAGCCCATTCCCGTCCGTGACGGTGTACTTTTTCTCCCGTGGTTGCAGAGCGCGAACCTCTTTGTCGGTCAACATCACGTTCCCCCCTTGCCTACGGTCACCATGCCTCCTGCGTGGTTTGCCTCCTGTTGTGCCTCCGGTGACCCTTCGGATGATACCGATTTTAACCGGACGGAAGCGGACTGTCAAAAGGCAAAAAATGGGCCCCCATCCGGTTTTGAGTGTTTCTCCGAATGGGGGCGTTTTAAGGGGTGGTGGAGCCGGGGGGAATCGAACCCCCGTCCGACAAGGGCCGGTCATGGCAGCGCTACGAGCGTAGTTCCCGATTTAGTGTCGGCTCGGAACTCCCGGGAACGGGATTTCGTCGCCCAATCCTCCTTGTCTTTTCCCCGGAGCCGAAGGCACTCTCCGAGAAGCATCCGTCCTTTTGTGTCGCCCTACGAAGAGGTGACGGTTGCCCCCGCGTAGGACGTGACTGCACTAAGCAGCCAGAGCGTAGTTATTGTTGTTGACGTTTGTCTTTTTGTCCGCTTTTAACGAGGTTCGAACGTCCTCGGCTCGCTCTTCCAGACCCTCCAGCATGCCGTCGAGACCAGTCGGCCCCATGTTTGCATGATGTGTGCCTGTTACTCCCTGTCTCTCTGCCGGACGGCCCGTTCCATGTCGCGTTTCACGTCCCGTTCGGCGATGGCCTCTCGTTTGTCAAAGAGCTGTTTCCCCTTCGCAAGCCCCAGTTCCACCTTGGCGCGCTTGCCCTCTTTGAGGTAGACAGAAAGCGGGACCAATGTCAACCCCTTCTCCCGAACTTTCGACGAGAGGCGAAGGATCTCGCTCCGTTTCATGAGGAGCTTTCTGTCTCTGAGCGGTTCGTGGTTGTAGTAGCTCCCCTTCTCGTAGGGCGATATGTGGACGCCCACAAGCCAAAGCTCTCCGTTCCGGATCAGGGCGTACCCCTCTTTCAGGTTCACCCGCCCGTCGCGCACCGACTTGATCTCCGTCCCCGTGAGGACGATGCCGCACTCGAAGGACTCGAGGATGAAGTAGTCATGGCGCGCTTTTTTGTTCTGGGCTACCGTCCGATTCGTCATTTTATCCACCGCGTGGAGATCATATCATAATGGTCAGGGTTAGTCAATAGGACGTTGCCGGAGATATGAAAAGGGGCCCGGCGGAAACCGGCCCCCTCGTCCTCTCAGATGGTCGGGGCGAGAGGATTTGAACCTCCGACCTCCTGGTCCCGAACCAGGCGCGCTTACCAGACTGCGCTACGCCCCGACGCGTGCACAACGGCGGAATTGTACCACCCTGAACGCTATTTCGTCAAACGGTCGTCCCGTTTGAGGTCATCGTCGCCGTGGGGCGTCCCGCCCTTTTTGGCGTTCCTCCAGGAGATGCGGTTGCCCCGCGTGGGCTCGGCCGCCAGGGGGATCTCCGTCCAGCCCCAAGGCGTGACGAGAAGGAAACGGAAGGCCACCCCCTGCTGTCCGAGGGCGCGGATGTGGGACAGATAGCGGTGGACGTCGCTGATGATGAAGGTATCGCTGATGACCCACACTCGGCTGCAGACCTTCCGGTTGAAGAGGGCGGCGTAGTCGATGGCCATGCGAAGCGAGTCCTCAAAGTCCGTCGGCCCGGCGCTGAGGACGATCACGTCCTCGTGGCCCGAGGGTTTCTGCACGTTGGGAAGCAGGTCGGCGTACTCGTCGACCCATTCGAGCTGGGAGAAGAACTTCTCGCTGTCTATCTCGAACGGGCCTTCGAAGAGGGCTGCCAGAGGATCCTCGCCCTGCGGCGCGTCCTGGGACGGGGCGTACTCCTCCATCCACTGCTGAAGCTGGCCCACCACCCTGAGGATGTACTCCGGGTACTCCACCCCCGTCATGGCGGACAGTATCTCTCCCACCGTCCAGTTATCCCGTCTGTTGTTCATTCGCACCTCCGATGGACTTCGTTTTAACGAGGATAGCACATTGTGCCCGGTGCTACAACAGGAAGTCAGTCTCCACTTCCGCCTCCACAATCCGTCCGCGTTTCATATGAACCCGTCGGTCCGTGACCTCATCGAGCCATGGGAGGTCGTGGGACGCCACGAGGGGAACGACGCCCCACCGGAGCCAGGCGTTCTTCACCGCCTCGGCGATGAGAAAACCGTTCTCTTCGTCTACGTTGGCCGTGGGCTCGTCGAGGAGCAGGGCCTTCGTCCGAAGGACGAGGCGCGACGCCAGGGTCACCCGCCTCGACTCACCGCCGGAGAGCTGGTACCACTCCCGGCCGGCGAAGTCGGCGCTCAAACCTACCATCTCGAGGACCTCCGCCACCCGGTCCTCAATCCCTCTCCGCTCTCCTCTGGCCCGCAGGCCGTAGGCCACGTTCTCGAAGACGGAACGGCGAAGGAGGTAGGGGTCCTGCAGAAGCATGGTCACGTCCCGGCGAAGGAGCTCCTCATGCCCCTCCGTGGGGCGCCCCAAAAAGGTCAGGGAGCCCGACTCGGGCTTCAGCAGGAAGGCCAGCGCCCGAAAGAGGGTACTCTTGCCGCTGCCGTTGTGCCCCACGAAGGCCGTGGGGCCGTCGGCGGCAATGTCCAGGCGTTCGATCCCGAGGACTTTTTTCCCCTGATAGGAGCAGACGAGGTCGCGGACTTCATAGAGCGGGGGCGTCATGCGGCGTCCCTCCGGCGGAGAAAGGAGAGGGCTCCGTTCAGGAGGAGGGAGAAGGCCAGCAGCAGGATGCCGAGGGCGATGCCCGCCGAGAACTCGCCCTTCCCCGTCTCGAGGGTGATGGCCGTGGTGATGGTCCTCGTATGCCACTTGATGTTGCCGCCGAGCATCATGGAGACGCCCACCTCCGCGGTGACCCGCCCGTAGGCCGTGAGGGCGGCGAGCAGTATCTGATGCCGCGCCTCCCGGAGCGTCGAGAACAGGAGCCCCCACCGTCGCGCCCCGAGGGTGAGGAGGGTGGACCGCAGGCGATGGTCCGTGTTCTCAACGGCCGATGCCGTGAGGGAGAGGACGATGGGAAGGGCGAGGATGGTCTGGCCCACGGCCATGCCGGGGATGGTGAAGAGCAGCTGCCAGGAGCCCAGGGGTCCTCTGTTGGAGATGAAGGCATAGACGAGAAGCCCCACCACCACCGTCGGGATGGAGAGAAGTGCGTCGACGACGACGCGGAGCACCCCGCGCCCAGGAAAGGAGCAGTAGCCCAGGAGGAAGCCCAAGGGCACGCCGATCAGCAGGGTGACGGCCATGGAGAGCCCTGAGAGGCGCAGTGTGGCCGATACGGCGGACCACACCTCCTCGTTCATGGAGAAGATCAGGGAGATCCCCTGGAGGAACCCCTCGGACAGATAGCCCAGCGCGTTCACCTCCCTCGAGGCCCTTCGAACCCTGTTCCCGCCGGGTGAAGGCCTTTGTTCGTCGTTCGACATTGTACCCCCTCGGCTCCACCGGGGCAAACGAAAAGAGGGGCGGATAGGGTACAATGGTGACCAGCACATCGGAGGGAGAGGATCGGAGATGACGTTCAGACTGCGGCGCAACGAGGTCCGGTTGCTGATGATCGACGTTCAGGAGCGCCTCTTGCCCGTGATCACCGGACGCGAGACCATCGTGAAGAACGCGGTGAAGCTGGCGAAGGCGGCCGACGTGCTCACCGTCCCCTTTTTTTACACGGAGCAGTACCCCAAGGGCATCGGCGGCACGGACGGGAGGATCACCGGCGCTCTGCCGGAGACGGCGCGACGGCTCGAGAAAGTGCACTTCTCCTGCTGCAGTGAGGAGGCCTTCGACGGCTTTCTCTTCCAGGAACCCCGGCCAGTGACGGTGCTCTTCGGCATCGAAAGCCATATCTGCGTCCTGGGGACGGTCCTGGACATGATCGCCCAGGGACACAAAATCGCTGTCGCGGCTGACGCCTGCGGCAGCCGGTCACCGGAGAACCACGCCCTGGCCATGGAGGCCATGCGGGCCGCCGGCGCGCTGGTGGTCCCGACGGAGACCGTCGTGTACCACATGATCGGTCGGTCCGGGACGCCGGAGTTCAAGGCGCTGCTGCCCCTCTTCAAAGAGTGACGGAAAGGAAGCGATCGGCGTGAACATGGCTATGGACAGGGAGGGCACTCTCAAGCTGCACCGGAAGGCCAAGGGGAAGATACGGATCGACCCCACGGTGAACATTCGCGACGTGAACGACCTCGCCGCAGTCTATGTCCAGGGCGGTGCCTTCGCCGCCGAGGAGATCGTCGAGGACCGCGACAGGGTCTACGAGTACAGCGGGAAAGCGAACCGCATGGCCATGATCTGCGACGGGACGGCGGTGCTGGGCCTGGGGGACATCGGCCCCGAGGCGGCGCTGCCCGTCATGGAGGGGAAGTGCCTTCTGTTCAGGACCTTCGGCGACATCGACGCCGTCCCGCTGTGCATCCGGGCATCGGACGCCGAGGAGATCATACAGGCGGCGAAGCTGATCGCCCCATCCTTCGGCGCCATCGACATCGAGGATGTCTCCAGCCCCGACTGCTTCACGGTGGTGGAGCGTCTCCAGACGGAGCTGGACATCCCCGTGCTCTGCGACGACCAGCACGGGTCCGCCGTGGTGGTCTACGCGGCCCTCACCAACGCGCTGAAGGTCGTCGGAAAGGACCTTCGGAACGTCTCCATCGTGATCCTCGGCGCGGGGGCCTCGGGCATCGCCGTCGCCAGACTGCTCCTCCACGCCGGCGCGGGGAACATCACCGTGCTGAACCGGGACGGCATCCTGGGCCCTGGCAACAGGGGACGGAACTTCGTCCAGGAGGAGCTCTCCCATCAGGTGAACCCCGAGGGGAGGAGCGGCGGGATCGCCGACGCGCTGAAGGGGGCCGACGTGCTCATCGGGCTCTCCTCCGGCGGCAGAGTGACGCCGGAGCAGATCGGCGCCATGAACCGCCCCAGCGTCGTCTTCGCCCTCTCCATGCCCACACCGGAGATAGCGCCCGAGGAGGCTGCGGCCGCAGGCGTCGCCGTCTTCGCCCGGGGGATCAGCGGGGATTTCAACGCCATGCCGAACCTTCACGCCTACCCGGGTATCACCAGGGGGCTCCTCGACGTCCGGGCCACGGGGCTGAACATGAACGTCCTCCTCGCCGCCGCCGGCGCCATAGCGAACACCGTGGACGAGCGGCGGCTCTCCCATCGGCTCATCGTCCCGGACCTCTTCTCCGACGAGGTGACCCCACGGGTGGCCGAGGCCGTTGCCCAGTCGGCCATCGCCGAGGGGCTGGCGGCACGCCCTCTGCCCCCGAAGGAGGTCTATGAACGAACCTGGGAGCGGCTCTTCGGCAACTTCATGGCGAGCATGTAACGAAGAAGACCGGACGAAGACAGAGCGCTCCCCGGGGAGCGCTCTGTCTTTTTCGTTTTCGGACACTCTGCGGGCGCCGGCGACAGCCCTCAGTTCGCTCAGTCGGGCTCCCCTCGCCGCCGGAAGGGCTCCTCCTTCGCCTTGATGTTGTGGACGGGGCGCACCCGCCCCAGGATCGTCGCCGTGGCCGGAAGGAGGGCGACGATATCGCCGGCGGGCTTGTAGGCGTCGGGCGCTTCGTCGAGCACCTCCGCAGCCCTGTTCCCCGTGTAGACGCCCGCCTCGGCCATCTGGCGCTCCAATCGGCCGGAATCCAGGGTTCGGAGGGCCTTCTTCCGGGACATCCTCCGCCCCGCGCCGTGGGGGGCCGACAGGTTCCACTCCTCGTTGCCCGCCCCTTCGCACAGCAGCACGCCCTCCGCCATGTTCAGCGGCACCAGCAGCCGCTCGCCGCGCTTCGCCGAGACGGCTCCCTTCCGGATGGTCATGGGCTCGTCGGAGGAGATGTAGTTGTGCACCGTCTCCACCGTCTCGAGGGATCTGTTCCCCGAGACCCGGAGCACCGTCTCAAGCATGGCCCGTCTGTTCAGACAGGCGTAGACCTGGGCCACGAGCATCTCCCGAAGATAGCCGAGGGCACCCTCCCCCTCGAGCCACGGGACCCCTCCCGCGGTGTGGACCGTCGGCGCGGAGGCCGCCCGGATCCGTTCCGGGATCTCCTCCCTGGGGAAGAGCCCCTCCTCGGCCTGACGGCGAACCGCGCGGGCGATCTCCCGCAGCTCCGGCCCCGAGGGGGCAGTGCCCGCCGCCCGCTGCTGCCACTTTTCGCACACCTTCAGCCCGAAGTTCCGAGAGCCGGAATGGATGAACAGCCAGTCCCCGCCGCCCTCCTCCCGGCCCGCCTCGATGAAGTGGTTCCCGCCGCCCAGAGAGCCGATGCCGTACCACGACCGCTCCCCCATCTCGTCGAGGAGGGCGCCGATATGATCCGGCGTCGTCTCGGTGAAGGGGAGTCCCAGCCTCGCGGCGAAACCCCGAAGCGCCCTGTTCATTCCGTCGAGCCAGGGCGTGAAGAGGGCCAGGTCCAACCGGTCGTCCCCCACGTCGAAGCCCATGGGGATCGACGAACGGATGAGCCGGTCATATCCGGCGGGGTTGTCCCAGGGTGCGGCGAGCCGCGCGCCCAGAACCCCGCATCCGATGTCCACGCCCACCACCTCGGGGACCACCGCGGTGCCGAGCCTCATGGTGAAGCCGATGACGGCCCCTTTGCCGGCGTGAGCGTCGGGCATGATGACGATGGGGTTCGTGAAGGCCGGGTGGTCGCAGAGCCCCTGTATCTGGGCGAGGCATCCGTCGTCCGTGTCCCTCGCGGTGATGCGGGCGGTGGTGTACTTCCCTCGCAGGATGTCCATGATGTTCCTCCTTGTATGAGCGTCGAGCCCCCTTCCGAAAGGGGGCGACCTCTGAATCGGAAAAATGTGGTCGTTGAAGCTACAGGGTCCGGACGAGCAGCAGGGCCGTGCCGAGGACGGTGACGAGGAGGGAGTGCCGTTCGCTGACCCAGAGCACGGAACGGTCGAAGGGGCCCGTGAGCCGGGCGGGGTTCCAACTCTTGGGGAAAAAACGGCCCGTGGTGGCCGCATAGTCGTCGTAGGCCGCGCCGAACTTGCCCCGGAGGAACTGCTCCTCGTAGGGGACGATCAGGACGGCGTAGATCAGAATGAAGGCGACGCAGAAGATGACGATCGCCGTCGGACCGGCGAGGACCGCCCACCCCAGGCCGATGAGGCCGTTTCCGACATAGAGCGGGTTGCGGACCAGACCGTAGGGACCCCACGTGACGAGGCGCTCGGCTCCCACCCGCTCGCCCCGGTACCGCGTGATGCACCCCACGGCCCAGAAGCGTATGAGCTGTCCGAGGACGACGAGGGCCAGACCGCCTGCGACGGCCCCCTTCGACGCGGGTTTGGCGACGAACCAGACGGCGAGGAAGAGGGCGGTCCAGAGGCCGCCCCGAAGGGCGAAGGCCGTCGAGCGTATCTTATGCACCGGGATCACCTGCTTTTTTATGGGCCGCCTCTTTGTGGATCTTCTCCGTGACGCCCCAGCCGATCATGCGGACGGCCACGACGACGCCCATGGCGATGGCGAGATACTCCGTGAAGAAGCGCCAGGCGATGGCCATGACGCCGGCCATGTTCCACGGGACGAGGAGGCTGAAGATCGCCGCGCCGCCCCCCTCCGCCACGCCGCTCGCTCCGGGTGTCGGGATGAAGTACAGGATGAACATGAAGACCGCCTGGGCCAGCAGCGCCTGAAGAAAGTTGAAGGGCAGGCCCACGGACGCGATGAGGCAGGGCAGGACTGAGAATATGAAGAACAGGTGCAGCACCGAGAGGAGGACGGCGGCGATGAAGTGCCTTCGCCCGCAGGTGAGGAACATGCGCAGGTTGAGGTTGTAGTTGTCCACCTCCAGGTGGATCCGCTTGATGGACTGGATGAGCTTGAAGGCCTTCACGAGGCGCAGGCGCTTCACCCAGATCATGGCGATGCTCGCCCACTTCTTGATGACGTCGGGTCGGAGAAAGCTCAGCAGCACAAGGGCGCAGGAGAGGATGACGAAGACCAGCACGTAGGAGAAGGCCCCCTTGAGGAAGATCTTCCCCCGGAGCAGGTCGGGCTCGACCAGAACGGCCAGCGGCACCGTGAGGCCCAGGATGATCACCGTGAGCAGCGTCCTCGTCAGGGTGATGGCTATCCCCTTGCCGATGGGCACGTTCTGCCTGTACAGGACGTAGACCTGAAAGGGACCGCCGCCGCTCTGCATGGGCGTCACGGCGCACCCGAAGTAGTGGAGCCACGTGAGGACAAGCCCCATGCGGAACCCCAGGTCCTCCCCCGCCGCGTGGGCGAGGGCCCGGAACCGGGACGCGTCGCACAGCCAGGCGCAGAAGACCAGCATGAGGGCCAGGAACAGCAACCGCTTGTCGGCGCGAAGGATCGTCTGCAACGTCTCGCGGTCGACGCTCGAGAAGAGCACCACCGCGCTCACGCCGAAGGTCAGCAGAACGAAGAGAATTAGTCCTTTTCGAAGGGACAAACCGACATCCTCCTTACTGCACTACGGTGCCCGGCTGAAGTGTCCGCCTACGGACAAGGGCCCGTCGGGCGACCGCACGGGGCTCATTGTAGCAGATTTCTTCCGCACCGGGAAATGTCGGGGGGCGCGCACCGCACGCCAGGAAAGGGGGTTCTCGCTACAGGTACACGCCGCCGCCGTTCTCGTCCAGCTCCTGTTCCGGCAGCTGGGCGAAGCCGATGCGCCAAGCGTACACAGCGGCCTGAGTCCGGTCCCGAAGGTCGAGCTTCCTGAGCAGATGGCTCACGTGATTCTTCACCGTCTTCTCGGAGAGGACCATCCTCCCCGCGATCTCGCCGTTGCTGAACCCCTGGGCGAGCCAGTAGAGCGCCTCCTTCTCCCGGGGCGTCAGCTCATGGAGCTTGTCGTTCTCTCCCGCCGGGGAGGCGGCCGTGAGAAGGCGCCCGGCGACCTTCGCGTCCACGTAGGGCTGCCCCTGAGCCGCGGAGCGGATGGCCGAGAGCAGCTCCACCTTGCCCGAGGCCTTCAGCACGTACCCGATGACGCCCATGGAGGAGAGGCGCGACAGGTTCTCCTCCGTATCGTAGGCGCTGATGGCCACGTACTCTATCCTGTGAGGCACCGCGCTCAGCTCCCGGATGAGCTGCACGCCGTTGAGCCGAGGCATGTTGATGTCGAAGAGGAGGATATCGGGCTCCCGCTCCCGGACGGCCCTCAGGGCGTCCACTCCGTCGGACGCCTCCCCCACGACGATCATGTCGGGCTCCGTCTCGAGGAGCTTCCGGATTCCGTCGCGGAACAGCTTATGGTCGTCGGCGATGATCACTCGGATCTGTTCGTCTCTCGCTATGGGAGACACCCCCTTGCGCGGGACTGCCACAGGATAGGATGTGATATAGTAATACTTTCCAAAGCCAGCGACAAGCGGGCTTAGTGAGCCATTGTACCACTTAGCCAGGCCTTTTTCGAGGAGGAAGCGCGATGCCGGACAAGGGACCTCTTTTGCCTCTCGGCCTCCGAAAGAAGATCGGGGCCGCCATGGGCGACTTCCGCATGATCGCACCCGGCGACCGGATCCTCATCGGACTTTCGGGCGGGAAGGACAGCCTTCTGCTGACCCTGGCCCTCGCGGAGTTCCGCCGCAGGAGCCCCGTCCGGTTTTCCCTCAGGGCCTGCACCGTGGACATCACAGCCGGTCAGATGGACACGGCCGCCCTCGAGGCCTTCTGCGCCGGCCTCCACATCCCCCATACGACATACCGGCACCCCATCACGGAGATCATCGAGATCCGGAACGAACGGTCCCCATGCAGCCTCTGCGCCAACATCCGGCGGGGAATCCTGAACGCCCGCGCCAGAGACGAGGGGTGCAACCTCCTCGCCCTGGGGCACAACCTCGACGACGCCGTCGAGACGGTCCTGATGAACCTGTTCCACACCGGCCGGTTCAGGGCCTTTCAGCCGAAGTTCCACCAGAGCCGGTCGGGCATAACGGTGATCCGCCCCCTCGTCCTCGCCGAGGAGCAGAGGATCGCCCGGGAGGTCCGGCGTCTCGGCCTCCCCGTGCTGCCCTACGTCTGCCCCTTTTCCCTGGAGACGGAGCGCTCCAGGACGAAGAAAGTTCTCGAGCAACTGAGTGCCGACAACCCCCGTATCAAGTACAATATAGTACGAGCGCTCCGGACTCTCGACCAGAGGGACCGATGGTCCTCCAAGGATGAGGAGCCCGGGAACGAGCCCGATGATTCGTTCTGAAAGGAGTGGGGCCATGAAGAGCAGAGAGATGGGCAACGAGAGCCCGAAAGAGCGGCAGAGTGCTCCGACGGACGACCCCTCCTTCGCCGAGCCGGGGAGCGTGACGGCGAAGTATTTTCAGTGGGACCCCCAGGAGGACGGCGAGTTCGCCCCCCTCATCGTCGGCAAGGGCAGCATCGGCGGAAAGGGACGATCCCTCCTCTTCTCCATGGCGAAGGTCCGGGAGAGCGGGGAGGAGACGCTCAAGAGCGTGGTCTTTCCCCCATCCCTCTTTATCGCAACGGACTCCTTCGATCAGGTCCTGTCCCAGATAGAGGACCTGGAAACCCTCAAGAAGGCGCCCCCCGAAGAGATCGAGAAAACCTTCTTGGCCACGACGCTGCCCAAAGAGGTCGTCGACGCCGTGGCCGCGTTCCTGAGGAAGGTGTCGGACCCGATCATCGTGCGGAGCAGCAGCGTCCTCGAGGACTCGCTGAAGTACTCCTTCGCGGGGAAGTACCTCTCCACCTTCGAGTTCAACGGAGCCGACACCCCCTTCGACGAGCGTCTTGACAGGGTTCTTCGGGACATCCGGCAGATCTACGCCCGGACCTTCTTTCCCGTGGCGACGGCCTATCGGAAGAAGCACGGCCTGGGCGACGACAAGATGGGGATCATCATCATGCGCGTCGCAGGCAAGTGGCGCGGGCGGTACTACTACCCCACCATGGCCGGCGTGGGGTTCTCGCGATACTACCGGCGGTGGACGACTCGGATCAGGGCCGAGGACGGCATCATCCGCCTGGTCTTCGGCATGGGGACCACAAGCACCAAGCGGGGGTACGCCAGAAGTTTCGCCCTCACCCTGCCCTGCCTCCGCCCCGAGGGGCAGAACCCCTTCAACATCATGCGCCACGCCCAGGAGCACTTCCAGGTCATCGACCGGGAGCGCCGGGAGCTCGTCACCGTGGACGTGAAACAGATATGGAAGGATATCCTCCCGTACCACAGCTGTTTTCCTGACTACGCCCAGATCTACAGCGCCGAGGACGACGAGGGCGGCTACTTCTCGCCCATGTCCCGAAGGGGCAACCTCATCGGCCAGGGACAGAAGATCTGCTTCACCTTCGAGGAGTTCGCCTGTCGGTCGGGACACTTCTTCGACCGCATGAAGAGGCTTCTGAACCTCCTGGACCGCTCCATGGGCGTCCCCGCCGACGTGGAGTTCGCCTATCACCCCACGGAGGACCTGGTGGAGGTCGTCCAGGCCCGCCCCCTCTGGTTCGCCGAGAAGATGCCGGACATGAAGGCCCCCGATCTCAAGACCCGCCGGGTTGTCCTGAAGGCGGACCGCATGGTGACCCATGGGGTGAAGGAGAACCTGCCCTACATCGTCTACGTGGACCACCACGTCTACGCCCAGGAGACGCGCTTCCACGACGTCGCACGGGGCATCGGCGCCGTGAACGACGCCCTCAGGGGGAAGAACTACATCCTCGTGGCCCCCGGGCGGGTCGGCTCGAGCAACCCGCTCCTCGGGGTGCCCGTCCAGTACGACGAGCTGACGGGGTGCTCCTGCATCGTGGAGGTCGGCTTTCCCAAGGAGGGGTACATGCCCGAGCTCTCCTTCGGCACCCACTTCTTCACGGACCTGGAGATCGACGGGATCCTCTACATGCCCGTCTACGAGGCATCGAAGGGCAACGTGTTCGACGAGGCCTTCTTCGACGCCTCGCCCTATGCCCTCGGGCCCCACGCCGCCATTCGCATCTACTCGGGATCCTTCTCCGTCTACACGGACGGAGACAAAAACATCGGGCTCGTCATCGCCGACAGGGTGGACGAGCCCGACTCGGAGTGGTAAGGGAGAGCTTTCAGCAGGGTCAGAGGACGATCGCCCGTTTCGCGAGCTGCTCCACCAGCTCCGTCACCTCGAGGGCCTGGGAGCCGTAGTTCGGG
This sequence comes from uncultured Synergistales bacterium, assembly GCA_937897575.1. Taxonomy (GTDB): domain Bacteria; phylum Synergistota; class Synergistia; order Synergistales; family Aminobacteriaceae; genus CALCQG01. The sequence continues at coordinate 16,990 of CALCQG010000016.1, forward strand.
TGCCCCATGAGCCCGTAGGTGTAGTTTTTGCCCTGTTCGACGCCGGGTTGGTCGAAGGGGTTCACGTCGAGCGCATAGCCAGTGAGGGCCGTGACGTGCTCGTAGAGCTGGATCAGTGCGCCGAGATGCCGGGCGTCCAGCTTGGGGAGCGAGATGGTGATCACGGGTTTACCCGTCTTCGCGATGGCCGCCGCCGTGGACAGCGCCTCGTAGTGGCGGAGGGAGTTCATGGATTGGCCGAAGAGATAGGAGAGGGCCATGAGGCTCTG
>CALCQG010000017.1 GCA_937897575.1 uncultured Synergistales bacterium
GCATTTTCGGAGCCGCGTCGGTCCTTCTGAAGCCGGCGACCCCCGGCACGGGCGTCATCGCCGGCGGAGTGGTACGCGCCATCATGGAGCTCGGCGGAGTGAAGGACGTCTGCACAAAGGTCGTCGGACGGACCTCCAACCCCGTCAACGTGGCGTGGGCGACCATCGAAGCCCTCGAAGAGCTGCGTACTCCTGAAGAGATTCTGCACCTCCGGGGCAAAAAGTCCCCTGAGGCGGAGAGGGAATAGGAGGACATCCATGGCAAAGCTGCACATCACGTGGAAGAAGAGCACGATCGGAAGGCCGCAAGGGCAGAGGCGCACGATAGAGGCGCTTGGCCTCAGAAAACTCAATCAGACCGTAGTCCATGACGACACGCCCCAGATCCGCGGCATGGTCAACAAGGTCGTTCATCTGGTGGAGTGCGTCTCCATCGAGAATTAGGGAGGTATAACCCCATGAATCTGCACGAATTGCGTCCTGCCTTCGGCTCCAAAAAAAAGCCCAAGCGCCTCGGACAGGGAATTGGCAGCGGAACGGGCAAAACGTCCGGGAAGGGGAACAAGGGACAAAAGTCGAGAAGCGGCGGGGGAGTCCGCCCGGGATTCGAGGGCGGCCAGATGCCCATGATCCGGAGGATTCCGAAGCGGGGCTTCAACAACGCCCGTTTCGCGAAGACCTTCCAGGTCGTCAATCTGGAGACCATTGCGGCGTCCTTTGAAGCGAACGCCACGGTGACCTTCGAGGAGATGTACGCTCGCCGCATCGTACGGCAGGACAACGTTCCCGTGAAAGTTCTGGCCAAAGGGGACGTGGACAAGCCGCTTATCGTCCGGGCACAGGCCTTCAGCGCTCAGGCAAAGTCGAAAATCGAAGCCGCAGGTGGCAAGGCCGAGGTGATTTAAGTGCTCGACTCCTTCAGAGATGCATTTCGGCTGCCGGATCTGAAAAGAAGAATTCTCTTCACGCTGGCGCTGCTCTTCGCCTTCCGGGTCGGGACGCACATCCCTACGCCCGGCATCGATACAGCGGCAATGGCCCATCTCTTTGATCAGGGGGGAGTGCTCGGGTTCCTCGATATCTTCGCCGGCGGCGCCCTGCGGCGCTTCAGTATCTTCGCCCTCGGCGTCGGACCGTACATCAACTCCAGCATCGTCATGCAGCTCCTCGTCGTCATCTTCCCCACGCTTGAGAAAATGCAGAAGGAAGGCGAGGACGGGCGGAAGAAGATCGTTCAGTGGACGCGGATAGGGACGGTTCCGTTCGCTCTCATCCAGGCAGTCGGAATGATCCTGTGGCTTCGCAGCCTCGGAATATTCAGCGGGCACACGCTGGACGCGCTTGTGGCGATCAGCACCGTTACAGCGGGTTCGGTGGCCGTCATGTGGCTGGGAGAGGAGATCACGGACCACGGCATCGGGAACGGCATCTCCCTCATCATCTTCGCCGGCATCGTCGCCAGAATTCCCGAGGCCATCATTCAGAGCTGGAACATGATCCGTCTGGGACAGATCAACGTCCTCGTCCTGCTTCTTGCGCTGGTGCTCATCATCGCTGTCATCGCAGGATGCGTCATGCTCCAGGAGGGACAGAGACGTCTGCCCGTCCAGTACGCGAAGCGGGTCGTCGGGAACAAAGTGTACGGAGGGCAGAGCACGTTCATCCCCCTGAAGGTCAATCAGGCGGGCGTCATCCCCATCATCTTCGCCTCGTCCGTCCTGCTCTTTCCCTACACCATCGCGCGCTTCTTCTCGGGCAACGCGGCGCTCTTTTTCCAGAGGATATTCGCCCCGGGGAGCATCGTCTATACGATCCTGTACATCGGGCTCATCATCTTCTTCTCCTACTTCTACACGGCGGTGGTCTTCAACCCTGAGGACATCGCAAACAACATGAAGAAGTACGGTGGGTTCATTCTCGGCATCCGGCCGGGAAAACCCACGTCCGAGTTCATCGAGAAGGTGATGGCCAGGATCACCCTCGGCGGCGCGGTGTTTCTCGCCCTCGTCGCTCTTGTGCCCAACCTCATGACCCAGCTGCTCGGCGTCAACTTCTACTTCGGGGGAACGGCCGTGCTCATCGTCGTGGGCGTTGCGCTCGACACAGTTCATCAGATAGAAGCCCAGCTTCTGATGCGCCATTACGAGGGAATCCTCAAGCGGAAGAGCAAAGGCTCCGGCCTGCTGCGCTTCTAAAAGGGACCCGTGACCATGCGTATCATTCTTCTCGGAGCACCAGGGGCCGGAAAAGGAACTCTTGCGGAGCAGATCAAGGCGAAGCACCCTGTCGCCCATATCTCCACAGGGGATATCCTGAGGGCCAACGTCCGAAACGGGACGCCCCTGGGCACCCAGGCCAAAGGGTACATGGACTCGGGACGCCTCGTTCCCGACGATCTCATCATCGCCATGATGAAGGAGCGTCTCGGAGAGAAGGATTGCTCCGAGGGATTCATCCTCGACGGGTTCCCGAGGACAATACCACAGGCGGAGGCGCTCGAGAGGATCCTCTCCGAATTGAAGCTGTCCGTCGACGGTGTCGTCCTTTTGGAGATCGACGACGAGACGGTGGTCAAGCGCCTCTCGAACAGACGGGTATGCCGTTCCTGCGGCGCGATCTACAATGTACTGTACAAGCCGTCGAAGAAGGGCAACCGCTGCGAGATATGTGGCGGCGAGCTCTATCAGAGGGACGACGATACGGAGAGCGTCATCCGGGGGCGCCTCAAGGTGTATCACGATCAGACGGCGCCTCTTATCGCTTTCTACGACAAGAAGGGCATGCTGCTTCGACTCTCGCAAACCGATGGCGCGGAGTCCCTTTCGGAGGCTCTCGACCGGATGCTCAGAGAAAGAAAAGCATGATCACACTGAAACGGGAGAAGGACCTCATCCCCATGAGGAAAGCGGGGAAGATCGTCGCCGATGTGCTCGACATGATCCGGGAGATGGTTCGACCGGGCATTTCAACGGCGGACATCGATAGCGCGGCGGAGGCCCTTATAATAAAAGCCGGTGCGACGCCGGCCTTCAAGGGGTACAAAGTGCCGGGAATCCCTGTCCCGTTCCCCGGGGCCGTGTGCACATCCGTCAACGACGAAGTCGTACACGGCATTCCCAGCCCCGACAGGATTCTGCACGAAGGAGACATCGTCAGCGTCGATGTGGGATCCTGCTACTCCGGATACTACGGCGACGCCGCCAGCACCTTTCCTGTCGGTCATATCGACAGAAAGACGATGAAGCTCCTCGACGTGACGCGGGAAAGCCTGGACCTGGCGATCGCCGTGGCGTTGCCGGGAAAGACGCTGGGTGACGTGGGGCACGCCGTGGAGAGCTTCGTCACGCCTCACGGATTCGGTATCGTACGGGAGTACGCCGGACACGGCATCGGAAAGCACCTCCACGAGCCGCCTCAAATACTGAACTACGGACAGCCCGGGCACGGAATGATTCTCAAGGGCGGTCTGACCCTGGCGATCGAGCCGATGGTCATGGCGGGGGCGGAGGAGGTCGTCGTGGGGCCGGACAGATGGGTCGTCAAGACGGCGGATGGCTCGAAGGCCGCCCATTTTGAAAAGACCGTTTTTCTGCGGGACGGGCAGGCCGAAATACTGACGCCCTGGTCGTGGAATTGATCGAGTTCAAACGGCGGCTCGGGCGTTCGGACGACGCGGCGTACCCTGTAACGAGGTCGTTGCGCCGGATTGGGCCAGACGAGCGGCCCACGCTCCCGGAGAAAAAAGATATCTTCCTGGCATACTGCAGAGGCATGCGGATGGCCTGTTTTTGGAAGTTCTGCCGAAAAGGATGACTGAGGGAGGTTGTACACCAGTGGTGAAGATCGCCTGCAAAAGGGAGACAAAGAGAATGGAGAGCGCGCATGGCCAATAAGGATGACGTTATCGAGGTCCGCGGCAAGGTCATCGAACCGCTCCCGAACGCGATGTTCAGGGTGGAGCTCGAAAACGGACATAAGATACTGGCACACGTGTCCGGCAAGATGCGACTTCATTTCATACGCATCCTCCTGGGCGACAAGGTGTTGGTGGAAATCTCCCCCTACGATCTGACAAGAGGCAGGATCATCTACCGATATAAATAGAAAATGCGGAAAACGCACTGGACGTGTTTTCTTAAGAGGAAAAATCTTGTATAATTTAACGCTTGGAGAAAACGCTGAATTATCAAGGCGAGATAAACCTCTTTTGGAGGTCTTTGACGATAGAACCGAAGGAGCGTGGACGGTATGAAGGTAAAACCATCGGTCAAGCCGATGTGCGAGTTCTGCCGGGTTATCCGGCGCAAAGGCGTGGTGCGGATCATATGCAGCAGGAACCCGCGGCACAAACAAAGACAGGGTGCAAGGAGGTAGAGGGACATGGCCCGAATCGCCGGTGTTGACATCCCACGGGAAAAACGCGTCGAAATAGCTCTGACCTACATCTTTGGCATTGGTCTTCCTACCTCGAAGAAAATCCTCGCCGTCACGGGTGTGAACCCCGACACGAGAGTGAAAGACCTCACCGAAGAGGAAGGCCAGAAGCTGAGAAAAGAGATCGAGGAACACTACAAGGTGGAAGGCGACCTTCGGAGAGAGGTGTCCATGAGCATCAAACGGCTCATCGACATAGGCTGCTACAGAGGGCTGCGTCATAAGCAGGGGCTTCCGGTCCGAGGGCAGAAGACAAAGACCAACGCCCGCACGCGCAAGGGTCCGCGCCGCACCGTCGCCGGCAAGAAAATGGCTACGAAGTAGCCTTCATTGAACTGAAGACAAGGAGGCTGGAATAAGTGGCCAAACGTACGGTTCGAAGGGGTAAAAAGAAGGAAAAGAAGAATATCAGCTACGGTGTCGCCCACATCTACTCGACGTTCAACAACACGATCATCTGCGTGAGCGACAAGGGCGGCAATGTCCTGGCATGGGCATCGGGCGGAAACGTCGGCTTCAAAGGGACGAGGAAATCGACGCCCTTTGCGGCACAGATCGCTGCGTCCCAGGTTGCGAAATCCGTCCAGGAGCACGGCGTTCAGGAGATCGACGTGGTCGTGAAGGGCCCCGGCCCCGGACGCGAATCCGCCATTCGGTCCCTGCAGGCCGCCGGGCTGCAGGTCAACATGATCAAGGATTCGACGCCGATTCCCCATAATGGATGCCGTCCTCCGAAGCGGCGCAGAGTATAGCCACCAGGTGGCCAAGGAGGGAATAGATCGTTCATGAGCAGATACGTAGGGCCATCGTGCCGTCTATGCAAAGCTGAAGGGCTTAAACTCTTCCTCAAAGGAGACAGGTGTTATTCGGCGAAGTGTGCCGTTACGAAGCGAGAGGCCGGCGCGGACAAAAAGCGCCGCGGCGGCATGCGGTCAAAGGTCAGCGAATATGGAATCCGGCTTCGTGAGAAGCAGAAGCTGCGCCGGTTTTACGGGATGACGGAGAGACAGTTCCTTCGCATCTATCAGATCGCGCTGAAGCAGCCCGGACAGACGGGGCACAACTTCCTCCAGCTTCTCGAGCGGAGACTGGACAACGTGGTGTATCGGCTCGGGTTCGCCACCAGCCGGAAGCAGGCGCGGCAGCTCGTGACGCACGGGCACTTCCTCGTAAACGGAAAGAAGGTCGACATCCCGAGCTACCTCGTGGACGCCGACGATCTGATCGCCGCGACGGAGAAGAGCCGCGAGATGACGCTCATAAAGGATAACACGGAGGTTGCGGCCGCTAAGTCGACTCCCCAGTGGCTCGAGCTTCACTCCGACAAAGTGGAGGGTAAGGTCGTCACCCTTCCGACACGAGATCAGATCGACGCGCCTGTGACGGAGCAGCTGGTTGTAGAGTTCTATGCCAGATAATGGCGTGAAAGGTGTTGGAAGCCGTGGAACATTTACGTCCTGAGATTCGAATCGAGGAAAGCGGGCCAACCTTCGCGAAGGTTCACATCGAACCCCTTGAGAGGGGGTATGGAGCGACCCTTGGCAACTCTCTCCGCCGTATCCTCCTCTCGTCGATCAAAGGGGCGGCCATCACATCCGTGCGGATCGACGGAGTCCTGCACGAGTTCAGCACCATTCCGGGAGTGCGCGAGGATGTCATCGAGATCCTGCTGAACATCAAGCAGATCCCGGTGCGATCCCACAGCGCCGATGTCCGGGTGCTTCACCTCGAAGCGGACGGTGAGCGCCAGGTCACCGTGGGCGATATTCAGCCGGACAGCGAGATCGAGTTCATCCGTCCCGACTCGTTCATCTGCTCCATGGAGGAGGGAGCCCATCTCTCCATGGACATCTACGTGGAGCAGGGGAGCGGCTATGCCTCGATGGAGCGCACGCGGCCGGCCTACCTCCCTGTGGACGCGCTCACCACCGATGCCATCTTCTCGCCCGTCCTGCGCGTGAACTACAACGTAGAGGCGGCCCGGGTCGGGCAGCATACGGACTATGAACGCCTCGTTCTGGATGTATGGACCAACGGCGTCATCTCGCCCGAGGCGGCCATATGCGAGGCGTCGAGGACCCTTCAGACGTACTTCGGCAATATCGCCGAGGATATCGAGAAGGCCCTTCCCCAGGATGTCACCCCCGAGGGAGAAGCCCTTCCGGCGCTGGGGGAAGTCTCTGACATGGCCGGTGACGGAGCGGGCGAGGACAACTTTCTCTCCCGACCCGTCCGCGACCTCGAGCTGTCCATACGAAGCGAGAACTGCCTCCTCAGAGGCGGCATACACACCATAGGCGATCTCGTGAGCAAGACGCGGGAAGACCTTTTGAAAATACGAAACCTCGGCAAGATCTCCATGCGCGAGATCGAGGAGAAGATGGAAAAGCTCGGACTGACGCTGACCATCAGCGCGAAGGACGAGACCAAGTCGACGAAGGAGGAGTAATTCCATGAGACATCGTATGGACAGCCGGACGCTCGGCCGGTATGGCAGCCACAGGATGGCCATGCTCGCCAATATGGCGGCCAGCTTATTCCTTAAGGAACAGATATATACCACCGTGACCAGGGCCAAGGAGCTGCGAAGATTCTCCGAGCGGCTCATCACGAGGGCCAAGGGCGGCACGGTGTACGACCGGCGCCTGGTACGGTCCAAAATGCCCCACAAAGAGGCGTCCATCAAGCTCTTTGACGATATCGCAAAGCGGTATGCCAGCAGGCCGGGCGGATATACGAGGATCATAAAGACAGGACCGCGGCAGGGCGACGGCGCCCCCATGGCGGTTATATCGCTCGTGGAATAACCATGCCCTCCCATACGGTATGCGAACTCCGGGACGTAAGCTTCACCTATCCCGGAGCCGCAGCCGAACGCGGTACGAAGGTCCGTCCCGCCCTTTCCGGCATCACGCTGAGCATCAAGGACGGAGAATGGGTTGCCCTTCTGGGGAGCAACGGATCAGGCAAGTCCACACTGGCGAAGCATATGAACGCCCTGCTCGTTCCCACGCAGGGCGATTGTATTGTCTATGGCATGTCCACGTCGGACGCCGACCATGTCCCCGCCATTCGGAACGCCGTCGCCATGGTCTTCCAGAACCCGGAGAACCAGATCGTCGGGACCACCGTCGAGGAGGATACGGCCTTCGGGCCGGAAAACCAGGGCCTTCCCCCCGGGGATATCGCCCGAAGGGTGAACGACGCCCTCGCCGCCACCGGCTTGCGCGAAAAACGGCAGTCGCCCGTATACACCCTCTCGGGAGGGGAGAAACAGCGTCTCGCCGTGGCAGGGGCCCTCGCTCTGGACTCCTCCTGTCTTGTGCTGGACGAGCCCACTGCCATGCTCGACCCTCAGGGCAGGGCCCAACTGCTCGCCGTGCTCGCCGAACTCCACCGCGGCGGAAAGACGCTCGTCTCCATAACCCATCGGCTGGAGGAGATCATCCACTGCGACCGCGCGATCGTCCTTGTCCGCGGGACCGTCGCCTGGGAGGGCGCGGTGCCGGAGCTTTTCCAGTCCACAGAGGCCCTCAGGGAGTGGGGTATATTTATCCCACCCCTTGCCGCGCTCTGGAAGGATCTTCACGCCCGAGGCATCACCCCGCTGCCGTCGGTGCCATCGCTCCCCGAAATGGTTCAGGCACTATGTCCATAGTCGTCGACCGGCTCTCGCACACCTATCACCCCAATACGCCCCTCGAGACGAGAGCTCTGCGCGACATAACCTTCGAGCTGCAGCGAGGGGCGTGGATGTCCGTCGTGGGGCATACGGGCAGCGGGAAATCGACCCTGGTCCAGCACCTCAACGGCCTCCTGATCCCTCAGTCGGGCTCCGTCGTGGTGGATGGCATGGAGGTCCGGGAGAAGAGCCCCCACCTCCGGGCCGTGCGACGGAAGGTCGGATTGGTCTTCCAGTATCCGGAACAGCAGCTCTTCGCCGAGAGCGTTCTCGAAGAGGTGGCCTTCGCTCCCCGTAACTGGGGCGTGCCCGAGGCGGAGATTCCCGGGCTCGTGCAGTCGTCCCTCGCCCTCGTCGGCCTGGACGGGCAGTACCTGGAACGGAGCCCGTTCCACCTATCGGGCGGCGAGAAGAGAAAGGTCGCCATCGCCTCCGTCCTCGCATCGGCGCCTGAATATCTTGTCCTCGACGAACCCACCGCCGGCCTGGACTCCTTCTCGAGAAAGGAGCTCGTGGACCTTCTCACGGCGCTCAAGGAAAAGGGGTACGGCATCCTCCTCGTGACCCACGATCTGGACATCGCCCTCCAGGCGAGCGACGCCATCCTCATCCTCAACAGGGGAGAGCAGGTCGTCCGCGACACCCCCCGGCGCGTCATCGAACACCTTCGGGGAGACCATATTCCGGGGCTCTCCCTGCCGGACATCGTGACCCTTTCGGCGGAGCTCCACGACCGGACGGGAACCGTCCCCGTCACGTGGGACTGGCGTGTTCTCGCCCAGGCCATCGGGGAGATGAAGCGATGAAATTTCTGGACAACCTGACCTTCGGCCAGTACGTGCCGTCGGAATCACCGATCCATCATCTGGACCCAAGGTGCAAGATCGCCTGCGTTCTCGTCCTGCTGACCAGCATCTTCATGGTGCGTCACACCACGTCGTTCATCGGCTGGGGGCTTCTCCTTCTCGTCGTCACCTCGTTCTCCCGTCTGCCCCTGCGCCTTGTGGTGAAGACGGCCAAGCCCGTCCTCATCCTCGCTCTGTTCACGGCATCCATTCATATCTTTTTCACCAAAGGAACGCCGGTCTTCTCCCTGGGGATCATCACCGTCACCCGAGAGGGGCTGCGCATGGCCGCCTTCACCGCCCTGAGGCTTCTCTTCCTGGTGCTCTTCGCCTCCTTCCTCACGCTCACCACGAAGCCCATGGAGCTCGCCGACGGCCTGGAACGGCTTTTCTCGCCCCTGACCCGGTTCGGATTTCCGGCTCACGAGCTGGCCATGATGATGACCATCGCCCTCCGGTTCATCCCGACGCTTCTGGACGAGACGGACAGGATCATGAAGGCCCAGCTCGCACGCGGAGCGTACTTCGACAAAGGAAGCCTGTGGAAGCGATTGAAGGCGTTCCTCCCCGTGCTCATTCCTCTCTTCATCATCGTCTTTCAGCGAGCCGAGGATCTTTCGACGGCCATGGAGGCGCGGTGCTACCGGGGGGGGAAGGGGCGGACACGGATGCACCCCTTGACCTGGAGGACGTCGGACACCATCGCCCTGCTCGGTCTGTCCCTCGTCACGGCGTTGCTCCTGATCGCGGACCGCACCCTTCTGCCATGAGATACGCCGCTCGAGTCAGCTACCTCGGGACGGGCTACTCGGGGTGGCAGCGCCAGGCCCAGGGAAGAGGCGTTCAGGAGGAGGTCGAGAACGCCCTGCGCAGCGTGACGGGAAGGGACGTGCCGGTCACCGCGGCAGGGCGGACGGACGCCGGCGTCCATGCCCTCGGCCAGGTCATCTCCTTCACCCTGGGGAAGGAGTGGATCCCCGACAGGCTGATCATGGCCCTGAACTTCTATCTCCCCGAGGACGTCAGCATCACGGGGCTGTGTTCTGTCCCCGACAGCTTCGACGCCCGACGGAGCGCCCTCTGGCGGGAGTACCGATATCTCATATGGCACGGCAACGCTCCCGCCCCTCTCCTCTGGGGACGGGCCTGGTGGAATAAGCAGCGCTGGGACTACGCACGCGCCCAGGCGGCCTGTGCGCTGTACGAGGGCTCTCACGACTTCCGGGCCTTCTGCAGGACGGCGGAGTGCCCGGACAGGACGACCCGGACGATCCTGCGGGCCACCTTGCACCGGCGGGGGCAGCTCTCGGTCTTTGCCGTGCGGGGGAACGCCTTTCTCACCAACATGGTGCGCATCATGGTGGGAAACATCGACGCCGTAGGGCGAGGGCGGAAGGATCTCTCCTGGATATCGGAGCTGCTCGCGGGGCGGTGCCGGGATGAATCGGCCATGACCGCGCCGGCCGAGGGGTTATATTTATGGCAGGTCGGCTATGGGGAGGGTATTCCTTTTTCCCCGAAGAGGGTACAATAAAGGGCAACCCCGTGCAGAGCCCGCAACGATCTCTGCACGACGACGGAGACCCTAAAGAGAGGCAAAGCGCCCTGTCGCTCAAAGGAGGAAAAGACCGTGTTCGGAACGGACATAGGAATAGACCTGGGAACGGCAACAGTCGTCATCTACACCAAGAACAAGGGGATCGTGCTCCGTGAGCCCTCCGTGGTGGCGGTGGATATCGATACGGGCAAGATCCTCGCCGTTGGGTACGAGGCGAAGAACATGGTCGGCCGGACTCCCGGCAATATAACCTCCGTCCGCCCGCTCCGGGACGGCGTCATAGCGGACTACACCATGACGGAGGCCATGCTGCGCCACTTCATGAAGCGGATACAGCAGGGGCTCAGCCGGTTCTTCCGAAACAGGGTCATGATCTGCGTCCCGTCGGGCGCCACGGACGTGGAGCGCCGGGCGGTCCTCGAGGCCGCCATCGAAGTGGGGGCGAAGGAGGCCTTTCTCATCGAGGAGCCCATGGCGGCGGCCATAGGGGCCAACCTCAACGTCGAGGAACCGCGCGGCAAGATGCTCGTGGACATCGGCGGCGGCACGACGGACATCGCCGTCATCTCTCTCGGCGGCATCGTGGTGTCCAAGTCTCTCCGCATAGGCGGTGACCGGTTCGACGAGGCCATCATGCGCTACCTCAGAAAACAGTACAGCCTCGCCATCGGAGAGCAGACGGCGGAAAACCTCAAGATCATGATTGGAACATGCCTCCAGGAGGAAGAGGAGAGCACCATGGTCATCAAAGGACGGGACCTCGTCCAGGGTCTGCCGCGGCAGATCGAGGTGTCGAGCACGAGCGTTTCCATGGCCATTGGCGAGATGATACAGAGCCTTGTGGACGGCATACGGAACATCCTCGAGATAACCCCGCCGGAGCTCTCCGCCGACATCATCGACAGAGGGATCGTGCTCACGGGCGGAGGCTCGCTCCTCAGAGGGCTGCCCGAGCTGATAACCCGACAGACGGGCATCGCCTGCTATACGGCGGATGACCCCATGGAGTGCGTCGCCCTGGGGACGGGGAAGGCCCTCGCCGAAATCGACAAGCTCCAGGCTCTGGGCCATGGCGGCATCCTCATGAACAGCCGGCGCGCCCGGAAGAGGAAGGTCTAGCCTCCGTCGACCGGGGCTTCCTTTGCCCTGTGAAGGTCGAAAGCGCTTCCGAATCGATGAATCTCTGGTGGGCAGAGGGGCTTCGGTTCTCCTGCGTCGCTTGCGGGCGATGTTGCAGGGGGGAGCC
>CALCQG010000018.1 GCA_937897575.1 uncultured Synergistales bacterium
GATGTGCTCCTGCCCCTCCTTCATGGACGCCACGTACTCCTTCAGTGAGACGAGCCCCCTGTCCGACGATGCCGAGGAAAAGAGGCAGAGGTCGAGGACGGCCTCGCGGTGCTCTTCCTCGGTCCCCGGCTGGGGGACGAGGGCCTCCTTGAGGATGGGGCCGAACTCCGACCAGAAGGTCCTGTACTTCTCCTCGTCGGAGGACATGGTCCTCTTGAGGGCGTTGAGCACCCTTCGGGTCAGGCTCTTGCGGATCACCGGGATGAGAGGATCCTCCTGCAGAATCTCCCGGGAGATGTTGAGGGGAAGATCCTCGGAGTCCACCACGCCCTTGAGGAACCGAAGCCACGACGGCACGAGCTCTTTGCAGTCGTTCATGATATAGACGTTCTTTATGTAGAGCTGCACGCCCCGCTGTTCAGGCAAAAAATGGAGGTCGTAGGGAGCCTTTTCGGGGACGAAGAGCACTCCCCTGAACTCCGTCCCGCCTTCGACGGAGAAGACGATGCGCAGCAGCGGGTCGTTCCAGTCGTGGGCGATGTGCCGGTAGAACTCTCCGTACTCCTCCTCGGAGACCTCCCTCTCGGGCCGCCGCCAGAGCGCCTTGCCCGAGTTCAACCGTTCGTCGGAGAGGTCGGAGTCCTGCCCCTTCCGGACAGCCATCACGATGGGGTACGAGAGGAAGTCGGAGTACTTCCGAACCAGCTCCCGGACCGTCCGTTCGTCGGCGTAGTCCCGGTCGCCCCGGGCGGAGTCGATGGGGGCGAGGTGCAGCGTCACCGACGTCCCGGGCGCCTCCTTGACGGCCTCCTCGATCATGTACGTCCCGTCGCCCGACGACGAGAGGAGCCACGCCCCCTCTTCGCCGAGGCGTCTGCTCAGCACGTCCACGCGGGACGCCACCATGAAGGAGGAGTAGAACCCCACGCCGAACTGTCCGATGAGCTCCTCGGAGCTGAGCTGTCCCCGGTCCTTGGCGGCCATGAGGTACTCCCTCGTCCCGGACTTCGCGATGGTGCCGATGTACTCCTTCAGCTCCTCCCGGTTCATCCCCACCCCGTTGTCCGAGATGGTCAGCGTCCGGCGCTCCCGGGACAACACGATGCGTATCTCGGGGTCCTGGAGCGTCTCACCGAGCTCGGGACTGGCGAGGAGCTCAAGGCGCCGTTTGTCCAGGGCGTCCGAGGCGTTGGAGAGGAGTTCCCGGAGGAAGATATCCCTGTTGGAGTACACCGAATGGATCATGAGATCAAGAAGCTGTTTCGCCTCCGTCTGGAAAGAAAATCGTTCCTGCGCCATCATGCGACCTCTCTGTTCGTCATTGATTTTCGTACACTCTCGGAACTCTTTTGCCGATGGACGTCAGCGCCGTGGCCACTATGCCCTGCGCCCTCCGCGCATACTCGTAGGCGGTGATCTCCTCGTTTCCCTGTCGGCCTATGAGCACCACCTCGTCGCCGGCTGCGACCCCGGGGACCTCCGTGACATCCGCGACGCTCTGATCCATGGATATCCGCCCCACCACGGGACACCGCCTCCCCCGGACGAGCACGTCGCCCTTGTTCGAGAGGGCACGGGAGAAGCCGTCGGCATACCCGACGGGGAGCACGGCGATCCTCGTCTCCCTCGTCGTGACGTAGGTCAGGCCGTACCCCACCCCATGCCCCGCAGGCAGAGTCTCGAGAAGGGCGATCTTCGTCCTGAAGGAGAACGCGGGAAGGAGGGGAATGTCGCGCGGAACGTCGTCAGGGTAATGCCCCGTGAGGAGGATCCCTGTCCGGACACCGTCCATACCCCACTCGGGATGGGCGAGAAATGCCGCCGAGTTGCAGCAGTGCCTCATGGGGATGGAAAGTCCCCGCCGCTGCAGCTCCCGGAGGACCGCAAGGAAGTCGTCATGCTGCCTTTCCGTGTACTCTGAAAGGTCGGCGCAGTCCGCCCCGGCGAAATGGGTGAATACCCCCTCGCATACCACCCCGGGCAACGAGGCTATCCGGAGGGTCGACTCGACGGCCTCCTCGGGAGAAAATCCGGAACGTCCGAGCCCCGTGTCCACCTCAATATGAACATAGGCCGTTTTTCTGAGACGACTCGCGACGGAGGACAGGGCCGTCGCCATCTCGACGGTGGCGATGCTGGTCCTGATGCCGTGGCGGATGTGGTGGGGGAACGCCTCGCGGATTGACGGGCCGAAGACGAGCACGGGATCTGCGATACCCGCTTCCCGAAGCTCCAGAGCTTCGTTCGGCGTGCCGACGCAGAAAAAGCCTGCGCCCTCCTTCTTCAGCGCCCGTGCGACGGCGACGGCTCCCAGGCCGTAGCCGTCGGCCTTAAGGACGCAGAGCATTGCGGGCGGTACGTTCTCAAGCCCCGAGGCGTACCGGCGCACCGCTCTGTAGTTCTCGCGAACGCGGTCGAGCCGGACATCCAGCCGGGTGGGACGAAGGGGTATGGACGTCCTCTCCATCTCGAAGCAGACCCGTTCACTGCGCGGGTTCATAGGCGCTCATGGCCTGTTTCAAGCTCACGAGAGCGAGGTGCATCTCCTTGATGGAATTCAGATGCTCCGTGCGGACCCGCTGGTTGTCCACCTGGGCGTTGAGCAGATCGATCTGCGCACCGAGCCCTTCCTTGTACATGAGCTGCGTGATGGCCAGCTCCTCGTTCGACCGGGCCACCTGCGCCCTCTTGTTGGCCTCCACGGCCACGGAGGCTTCCCACTGCGTCAGGGCGGTGAGGATGTCCTCCCGAACCTGGTCTTGCCCGGCGCGGAGGCTCTCCTCCGCCGCCTCGATGGTTTTCTTCTTCTCCGCCACGTCCTCTTTGGTCTTTCCGCCGTCGTAGAGCGGTATGGAGACGCTCAGCGCCAAGAGAAATTCGTCCTCGTACGGAAGGCTCCGCTCCGAATCGCCGAGAAGGCCGTACCCAGCGCTTCCCATGACCACGGGGGCCATTCCCTTGGCGGCCAGTGTTTTCAACACCTTCTCCCGCTCCAGGGCCATCTCGAGCGCCCGGATGTCGTTCCGCTTCCTCAAAGCCTCGTCCACACCGGCCTGTATGGACAGATCGGGGACGAGAAGCGCTTCGTCCCTGGGGATCACCGTCTCGCCCCCCGCCAGGGTGGCAAGCTGGGTGAGGGTGTCCTTGAACCCGGACTCCGCCTGGACAACGAGGCTGGACGCCTCCTGCACCTTGGCCTCGGCGCGGATCACGTCCAGCTTCGGGATGATGTGCTGCCGAAACTTCTCCTCGGTGATCCGGAGGTCCTCCTTCCGCTGCGCCAGGATGCTCCTCTGAAGGGCGATGTTCTCTCTGGCGATGAAGGAGGACCAGTAGAGGCGCTCGGCCCCGGAGAGCATCCGGTTCACGAGGACCCCGTGATTGGCGGCGAGCACGTTGTGCTGCAGCTTCATCTGCCGCTCCTGGGCGGGGTACACTCCGCTCACGTCGAACCGATGGGTCACGCCCACGGAGACGTTATATCGCCCCCGCTCCTGCGCGGCGTTGTCGCTGAACCACGACGTGTCGCCGTTGATCCCCACGCCGGGGCGCTGGTACGCCACGGACCCTCTCACGGTGTGGTAGAAGGCCTCCACGTTCCTGTACGAAGCCTGGAGCGTCGGGTTGTTCGACCGAACCAGAGCGAGGTACTCCTCGACGGACATCTCCCCGGCGGATGCCGCAGAGCCGACACCAAGGGCCACGGCCACGCCGAACATAATGGACAGGATTTTTTTATGCATCGAGCTTCCCCCTTTTCACCCGGACATCAAAGTATATCGTACATTGTACAATAGAAAGATCATCCACTCTCATATTCTCATGCCCCTTGCCCGGAAACCGGCTCCGTCTTTTTCTCCTCCGATGCGCCGCCCTCTGTCTTCCGTCTTCTCACAGGGCTGATCATCAGGTAGAAGAGGGGGATGACCAACACCGTCATGATGGCCGATATCAGGATGCCGCCCGCCGAGGCGATGCCGATGCCCGTCCTGAGCTCACTCCCCAGGCCGGTGCTTGTGGCCATGGGGATCATGCCGAAAACGGCGGCCACGGTGGACATGACCACGGGCCTGAAGAACTCCGGAACGGCGTTGAGAATGCCATTCCCCATCGTATCGCCCGCCCGTCTGCGTTTCTGGTAGGCGTCCACAAGGAGCACCGCGTTGTTGACCACGATGCCGATCAGCATGACGATGCCGAGCAGCGCGAAGATCGACAGGTTCTCTCCCGTGAGGAAGAGCGCCCAGGCGATGCCGACGAGCCCCATGGGCAGGGTGGACATGATCAGCAGAGGAGCCGTGAGCGATTCCAGCACTGCGGCCAGCACGAGGTAGGTCAGGATGACGGCGATCACGGCGGCTTCAGCAAAGGCCGACGCCGCCTCGCCCATCATCTCGAAGGTGCCGCCCAGCCGGTACGAATAACCCGCGGGGAGCTCGTTCTCCCCGGTGAAGGCGGCATCGGTCAGTCCTGCCACGGCATCGCCCAGGGCGACCCCCGTCTCGGGGTCCGCGAAGAAGATGCTCACTCGCTGCTTGTCCATCCTGTTCAGTATGGCGGAGGACGTGGTCTCCTCCACGTCGGCTATGGTGCCGAGCAGGATGGGCTGACCCGGCTTGCCGCTGAAGAGAAAACTTTTCACCTGTTCCTTTCCGAGCTTCTCGGAGAACTTCACGCGGATGTCGTAGGTCCTGTCACCGGCCTTGAACGTCCCGGCCGTCAGCCCTTCTATGTTCCCTCGAAGGACCGAGCCGAGGGCGGTGGGTGCGATCCCCAAATCCGAGAGAACGGCCCGTTTGGGGCGGACTCGGATCTCCGGCTTTCCCTCCCGGACCGTCGTGTCCACGTTCCGAAGGGTGGGCATGGTCTTCGCTATGGCCTCCGTCCTCAGGGCGAGTTCGTCCAGCCTGTCGTACTCCTCTCCCGTAATCTGCAGCTCGATGGCCTGCATCTGTACGCCGCTCGCGTTCGGCGTGGAGACGGTGACCCGGACGTTCGGGAGGGACGACAACAGCGACCGGACCTCACGGATCTCGTCGAAGATCGTAAAATCGCGCTCCGTCTTCTCGACATAGCGGAGAAAGATGCCGGCGAGGTAGACTCCTTCCGACGCCGTCCCGGCAGAACTGTCAACCTTTCCTATGGTGGACAGCATGTTCTGCAATGTCGGCCTCGTCCGGAGCATCTCCTCCACCTCTTTGACCCGCTTGGTGGTCTCGGCGAGGTTCATGTCCGTCGGGTACTCGAGCTTCACCGCGATCCGCCCCTGGTCCACGTCGGGCGTGAAGGTCATCCCGAGCCCCGAGAAGATGGACAGGGCGTGGACGAGAAGAAGGATGGAAATCCCGATGGCCGCCATGCAGAGCAATCGGGACGAACCGAGCTTCCGAAGGACCCTCCCGTACCAGTCGACCACTGTGTTGAAAACCCTGTCCCATACGGCGGAAAACCTCCCCCAGAGGCCTCGCTGGGCACCGTTTCCCGGGCGGAGCAGCAGCGACGCCAGGATCGGCGTGAGGGTGAAGGAGAGGAAGAGCGAGACCGCGTTGACCACGAGGCTCGTCACGGCAAAGGGTCTGAAAATGAGCCCCACCAGGCTCCCCATTATGGCGATGGGGAGGAACACAACCATATTCGTCCCCGCGCTGCCCAGCACGGCGATCACCACGTTTGCAGCGCCGTCGGCGGCGGCCTGCTTCGGTGTCGCTCCGGCCTCCAATCTCGACTCGATGCTCTCGAGGACCACAATGGAGTTCGCCGTCAGGAGGCTCACCGAGAGGCCTATGGCGAGCATGGTGGAGACATTCAGCGTATACCCGAAGGAGTGGATGAAGAACATGCTGATGACGATGGTGAAGGGCATGGAGATGGCCACGATGATCGTCGTGCTGATCTTGTGCAGGAACAGCAACAGCACGACGGCCGTGAGCGCCACGCCCTGCCAGATGTCGCCGAAAGTACTGTCGTAGGAGTTCCGCACCATGACGCCGTCGTCGTACACCCAGACGAGATCCATGCCGCCGGGAAGCCCATTCCGCATCTCCTCGACCAGCGTTTTGACCTGGCTGACCACCTCAAGAGCGTTGGCATCCGCCTTCTTCACAATCTTGATGCTGATCGCCGAACGTCCGTTCAGATAGGCCCCCTGGCGCTCCTCCTCGGGCCCCATGGTGACCGTCGCCACGTCCCTGAGATAGACCCGACCCTGAGGGGTGTTCGCCACCTCCAGGGTTCCCATGTCCGAGACGTTCTGAAAATCGGCGTCGAATTTCACGGACACCTCGGTCCCCTTGTCCTGGATCCGCCCGGAGGGGATGAGTTTGACCCCCTTCCGGATGGCGTCGACCACGTCGAGGGTCGTGAGCCCCCGGGCGGCGAGGGCCTCCCGGTCGAGGAGCACCTGGACCTCCGTCTTCGATCCGCCGATGAGCTCCACATTGGCCACGCCCCGGATGACGGAGAAACGATCCCGAAGGGAGTTGTCAGCATAGTCGTAGAGGTCGCCCACCGGGTTCGTCCCCGTAAGGGCGACGGTGATGATGGGCATGGCGTTGATGTCGATCTTGATGACCTGCGGCCTGCCGGCCTCCTCAGGCAGGTCGTTCAGGATCTGATCGACCTTGTCGCGGACATCCGCAGCGGCGACGTCCACGTCGACCGCGAGGTCGAACTCCATGATGGTCTGGCAGACGTTCTCCATGGCCACGGACTGAACGTGCTTCAGACCGTCCAGCGTGCTGACGGCGTCCTCGATCTTCTTGGCGATGTCCGTCTCGATCTCCGACGGGCTCGCTCCGGCATAGGTGGTGACGACGGTGACGTAGGGTATGTCCGTCTTGGGCATCAGCTCGAGCCCCATCTTCCGCCACGAGTTCACCCCGAGAAAGATGAGCGCGACGATCAGCGCCGACACGGCGATCGGACGCTTGATGGAAAAGTGCGAGAGCGACATATTCTACCGGACCTGCTGCGACCGTATACGGACGGTCGATCCGTCGTCCACGAGGGTCTGTCCTTCGCTGATGGCCTCAGACCCTATCAGGGGCCGGGCGTCGAGGAGTTCGTAGTACCCGTCCCATTCGATGCCTGTGGTGACCGGCACCGCCTTCGCCTTGCCGTCCTCGACGATGAAGATCACATCCTGGCCCTGACGCTTCTGAACGGCGGGGCGCAGAACTGCCACTCCTCTCTTCGATGAGAGGAGGATATCGGCCTGCACCATGGCGCCGGCGGTAAAACCCTCGGGCGGCTCCCGCAGGAGGCTCTCCACCTCAAAGGTCCTGAGCTGGGGGTCGATCGTCGGGCTCTTGTATGAGACGAGTCCGTCCACATGCCTATCGCCCATGGAGATGCGCATGGACGTTATGCCGGGCTGTATGCGCTCGTAGACCTGATAGGGAAGAAAGCAGGTCGCCTTGATCGTCGACAAGTCCTCGATCTGGATGACGGGCGCGGACGGTCCGGCAAGGGCGCCGGGGTCGAGGAAACGCTGGGTCACGACGCCCGTCAACGGCGCCTCGACCTTCGTGTCGCTCATGTCCTTTTTCGCGATGGTCACACGGGACTCCGCCTGACGGACGCTCTCCTTCGCGATCCGGACCATCTGCTGAATCGCCTTGATCTCGGCGGTGATCAGAGTATGCCTCAGGACCGTGTCCTCGTACTGGCTGAGGGACACGCCGCCCTTCTCATAGAGCGTCCTGTACCGCTCCATATCCTTCTTCGCCTTGGCCTGTTCGGCCTTCGCACGCTGCAGCGATATCTCCTGCTCGCCCTGTTGCAGTTTTGCCCCGTTCAGCTGTTGCTGGGCGATCTCGAGATTCTGCTCGGCCCGCACGTCCTCCACCTGGAAGAGGACCGTCTTCCCCTTCGTCACAACATCGCCCTTATTGACGAATATATTCTCCAGGACGCCGCCCGATCCCCTGGGAGGGACCTGCACTGATTCGGCGGCCTTCAGGTTGCCCTGGACCTGGATCCGTTCGTAAAAGGCCCGTTCGGCAATGGTGCTCACCAGGACAGGGATCGACTGCTCGGCGGGGGCAACGTCGATCTCCGCTTTTTTATCGCGCGCGGCGATCGCCCTCTCTCCGAGCAGCAGAACCCCTCCTGCGATACAGAACAACACGACCACCAACCAGCACTTTGTACGCACCGTCATTCCCCTCCGCCTGTTGACGAACTTGGATTCTTCCCGTGAAGCTTTTCGATGGCGTCCATCTCCTCGCGAAACACGCGCCGCCATATGTGGCGCCGCAGCGAATCGTAGTCCCTCTCCGTCGAGAGGGGGCGCCATCCGTACCCGTCGAGCAGCGCGTCGAAGTTTCGGGTCGGCGCACCCTTCGGCCGCAGCAGCTCCTCGAGGCCCACGAGCACCGCCCGATCGCTTCTGAGAGCCATCGTCCCCCAGGAGAGGGCCACGAGCCCGAAGAGAAGGTCGTAGGGCTCCATCGGCCCCTTCATCATGAGGCTCTCCTCCTCCACGGCGAGATGCACGATCCCGAGGAGATGGTCCTGAATGGCCCGATGCGCTTTCCTGATCCGGTCGATCCGCTCCTCCGACGCCCGCTCCCCCGTCGTTTGCGTCTCGAGGATGCGCTGCGTCGTCACGTAATCCGGATAAAGGCGCCGCAGGATCTCCGGTATGACGCTCCACGCGACGGCCTTGTCCCGCGAGGGAGCATCGAAGGCATCAATCTTCTCCAGAAGACCGTCGACCACCTCCATGGCCTCCAGCACCAGGGCGCTGATCAGATCCCCTTTTGAACGAAAGTGCAGATAGACCGTCCCTCTCGAGTACTCCAGGGCCTCCGCCACCTGGTCCATCGTGAGGGCTCCGTACCCCCGCTCGAGAAGAAGACGCCGCGTCGCCTGGAGGAACATACGCTCCCGTTTCTGAAACTCCCTTTGTCGTCGCTCTTTAGTGACCATAATGTCATATTATGACATAACGTCATAAAATATCAATATGTAAATATCAGGTTTCTTCCCTCTGCATATACCCTTGACAAATCGTCGGCCTGCCGGATAATAAAGGGTACTTTGTCGGAGGGAACAGATCGGTGGGCCCCGCTAGCGGGGCCCACTTTTTTGGGGAATTGATGCGGCGTCAGCGGAACATTCTCTGTCCCCTCCGGAATCCGAGGAGGACGAACGATTTATGAGCGACAACTGTTTTGCCGGCTACAACCTGCGGGAGGAGCTGCTCCTGGCCCTTCAGAAGAAGGGCTTCACCCTGCCCACGCCTGTCCAGGAAAAGGTGCTTGCCCTGGACTCCTTTGATTTGGACCTCATCGTACGGGCCAAGACCGGATCGGGGAAGACCCTCGCCTTTCTGCTCCCCATGCTCCAGGAGATGGACCTTCCCGAGTCGAATCCGAAGATACTGATCCTCTCCCCCACCCGGGAGCTCGCCCAGCAGACGGCCCGGGAGGCCGAGTGGATCTCCCGCTACATGGACATCTCCGTGGCCACGCTCGTGGGAGGGCTGGACATGGCCGCCCAGATCCGATCCCTGAAGGAGGGGGCCGTCATCGTGGTCGGGACTCCGGGGCGGACTCTGGACCACATCAACCGCGGAACCCTCCGCACGGCGAACATCCACTCCGTCATCCTCGACGAGGGCGACCACATGCTGGACATGGGTTTCAAGGACGAGCTCGAGGGCATCCTGGACAGTCTGCCCGACAGAAAGAGGACCTGGCTCTTCTCGGCCACCATGCCCCGCGAGGTGCGGGAGCTGTCGACGAAGTACCTCTCCTCTCCGCTCTTCATCTCCCTCGTCGGCGAAGAGGAGGGGAACGAGGATATAGCCCACAAGGCCTATCTCGTTCCGTCGCGCTACAGAATGGAGGGGCTGGTGAACATCCTGCTCTGGGAGCGACCCAAGCGGGGGCTCATCTTCTGCCACACTCGGCTCGACACCATGACCGTCGCCCAGCGCCTCTCGGAGTCGGGCTTCAAAGCGGGCTCCCTGCACGGCGAAATGACCCAGCGAGAGCGGAATGCCGTGCTCGCCTCCTTCAAAAGCGGGCAGCTGCCCCTGCTCGTGGCGACGAACGTCGCGGCCCGCGGGCTCGACGTGGAGGGGGTCACCCACGTCATACAGCTCGGCCTTCCCGACGACCGGGACACCTTTGTGCACAGAAGCGGACGGACGGGGCGGGCAGGGCACGAGGGCATCAACATCCTGCTCCTCTCCCCCCAGGAGAGCACCAAGTTCAAGTACATGCTGGGCTCGGCCAAAGTCCCGGTGGAGTGGCACAACGTCCCCGACGCCGAGGCCATAGGAAAGATCCAGAAGGAGATCACCGAGGAAAAGCTGCTCACCATGAAGGAGCCCGACGATCGGGAGAGCTATCTCGCCTGGGCGGAGGACCTTCTGACGCGGGTCGGCGCGAAGGACCTCGTGGCGAGGCTCCTGTGGAGCCTGTCGTCGAAGCGGTCCACGGGGTACACCCTGTCCGCCGAGCTCGACCGGGAGATTCGAAGGAAGAGCAGGCGCCCTGCGGACGAGGGGCAGGAGCGGAGCTTCAAAAGCCGGCGCCCCAAGGGGACCATGCTCCGTCTCGGCAAGGGACTTGCGGACGGATGGGATGTGGGGCGGGTGCTCAGCGCCGTCTGCACGTCCCTGCACGTCGACCGCTCGGAGATCGGGGCCATACGGATGAAGGACGACCACGTCCTCGTGGAGCTGCTCCCCATGGCGCTCTCGCGGTTCAACGAGGACTGCAGGGGGCTTGAACAGCGGGGGCTCCTGGAGGCCGGAGCGGGGAAAGGCGCCCTGCTCTTCTCGGCGCCCGCCCGTCCCAGGAGGTCCGCCGACGGCCCTCGGGCGAGAAAGTGGGAGAGGTCCTAGAGAATGAGAGAGCGCTCCCGGCTCCGCCGGGAGCGAGGCATAAAAAAGGACGGCGTGTTCGCCGTCCTTTTTTGTCCAAAAAGTGTGATCAGAGAATGGAAGCGTTAGAACTTCTGGACGTTCGCGGCCTGAGGCCCCTTCTCGCCATCCACCACGTCGAAGGAGACCTTCTGCCCCTCGGCAAGCGTCTTGAACCCGTCGCCTACAATGGCGCTGAAATGAACGAAAACATCCTTGCCTTCGTCCGTCGTGATGAACCCATACCCCTTACTGTCGTTGAACCACTTCACTGTTCCCTGACTCATGCAAAAACAGCCTCCTAAAACTTGATTTAAATCCGTGGTATACACCACGGCGTTACAATATCGGATTTTTCGTCAACTGTCAAGGCATTTCTGTTTTTTCCCGCACAAGTGCAGCGAAGGACCACATGTTTTCCTCGCTATTCCGCGCAGACAGCGTATTGGCGCCCTTCAGCGGTCAGATTCCTTCGATCGTCCACCGCCAGCCTCCGGCAGGAAACAGGCGCAGAAGAGCGCGAGCAGGGCAGCCCCCGCCGGCAGGACAAGCGCATTATGGTAGGCTTGGGGCGGGGGAAGGGCTGTGAAACGGTCGATGAGCACGCCGATAAAGGACGTGCAGAGCGCCGTCCCGAGAAAACCCGCCGTGTTGACGACAGAGATGGCGAGCCCCGTGAAGCGTTCGGAGTTGATGTCCTTCGCGACGGACCACGCCAGGACGAAGGTCGTGCTCGTGACCCCCGTGAGAAAGAGGAAGAGTCCGAGCCACACGCCCGGAGGGATGCCCCCCGGGCCGAGGAGCAGCAGTAGGACCCACAGGGCCAGGTGGAATGCCGACAGGGCGATCATGAGGTATTTTCGTCGGCAGTGCCGGTCCGAAAGCCATCCTAAGAGAGGCCCCGCCACCATCACGCCGAGGATCAGCAGGACGGCGTAGGAGGATGCCGAGGGCAGGGAGAACCCATAGGCGTTCGTAAGCCACGGAATGCCCCAGGTGGACAGCAGGGCGTACAGGGCGGCCTGGTTGAAGAAGTAGAAGAGGGCCGTCGCCGCCATGCCCTTGGACCCGAACACGGCCTTCACACCCTGAAGAACGGGCGGGGTGTCGGCCGGATCTGCCGAGGCACGAAGCATGGCCCGCTCGTTGATGGGGGGCAACCCCATATCCTGCGGCCTGTTTCGGATAAAGAACCAGCAGAGCCCCGAGAGGAGAAGCGTGAAGGCTCCGATGCCCACGAACCCGGAACGCCACGATATGACCGTGAGCAGGAGCGCGAGAGGCCCCTGGGAGAGGATGCCGCCCAGATTGCCCAGGAGGCTCGTCGCTCCGGACAGGGTGGCGAACTCCCCTTCGCGGAACCATTGGGACTGGATCTTCATGATGCAGACAAAGACGGTGGCAACGCCTATTCCGACGAGGAATCGCCCGACGAAGAGCCAGATCACCGACGGAGCCAGTCCGAAAAGGAGCGCTCCAGCACCGGCCACGAGCATCCCCGACGTGACGGTCGCCCTCGGTCCGAGGGTATCGGCGAGGAGCCCCACGGGGGTCTGCATGATCATGTAGGCGTAGAAGTACATGGACGCCATGTTGCCGAAGGCCGCCGCCGAGAGGGTGAAGTCGGCTGACAGCGCCTCCTTGACCACGCCCGTTGCGAGGCGGTGGAAGAAGGACACCATGAAGGCCAGGATCATGATGCTCCAGATGATCCATCGATAGGAGAGGGCCCTCTTCATCGGTTCGTTCGCACCGTCCGGCGGTCGCTGGGCAATGGCCATTCAGGACGCTCCTTCGCGGAGTAATGGACTGCCACGTAATAGTATCATCGAACGGCCGTTTTTTTCCGCCGTTTCCTATATAATCGACAGGTGTTTTTTCAGTTGCGCAAAGGAGGACCTGCCCGCCCATGATCCGACTGTCCGGCATCGCGCTCCGGTTCGGAGAACGAGCCCTGTTCCGCGACCTCTCATGGCTGGTGCCCCCCGGAAGCAGAGTCGGCCTCGTGGGGGACAACGGGGCCGGGAAGACGACCCTGCTCCGGCTCATCGTCGGACACGTCCAGCCCGACGAGGGCACCGTCGTCATGCCTCGCGGACGGACGATCGGCTACCTCCCCCAGGACCTGGTCGAACTCCCGTCCGTCGGCGTCCTGGAGTACCTCCGAACGCTGACGGGGATCGCCCATGCCGAAAGAGCCCTGGCAGAGTGCAGCAACCGTCTTTCGGCCCTGCCCCACGGCTCGCCGGAGCAGCGTCAGGCCCTGGCGCTGCACGACGAGTTGGCGAAGGAGTTCGAGCTCCGCGGGGGCTACTCCTTCGACGCCATGGCCAGAAAGATCCTTCACGGCCTCGGATTCGCCGACGGGGACTTCGCGCAGAACACGGAGACCTTCTCGGGGGGGTGGAAGATGCGCGTTCATCTTGCGGGCATCCTCCTGTCCATGCCGGATATCCTGCTCCTGGACGAGCCGACGAACCACCTGGACACGGAGAGCATGGAGTGGCTCGAAGGGTGGCTTCTCGCCTTTCGCGGGACCATCGTCTCCGTCTCCCACGACCGGCGGTTCCTCGACCGCATCTGCACGTCCATCGCCGAGGTGTCGCGAGGCACGCTTGACGAATACCGCGGCAACTTCTCCCAATACCTGGAGGAGCGGGAACAGCGCCTCGAAGAGCTTCGAAAGAGGGAGAAGCAGCAGAAGGACGAGATCGCCCACCTCGAGGAGTTCATCGAACGATTCCGCTACAAAGCCTCGAAGGCCTCGTCGGTGCAGAGCCGAA
This sequence comes from uncultured Synergistales bacterium, assembly GCA_937897575.1. Taxonomy (GTDB): domain Bacteria; phylum Synergistota; class Synergistia; order Synergistales; family Aminobacteriaceae; genus CALCQG01. The sequence continues at coordinate 13,660 of CALCQG010000018.1, forward strand.
TAAAGCGCCTCGGGAAGATCGAACTTGTGGAGGTGACGCCCGATACGAAGCGGGTCTCCTTCCGATTTCCGCCCTGCACCAGGAGCGGGCTCAACGTCGTGACGCTGCGGAACGTGGCAAAACGGTATGGGGATAACGTGGTCCTGCGGGATGTCTCGCTGACCGTCCAGCGGGGCGAGAAGGTCGCCCTCGTGGGGGTGAACGGGGCGGGCAAGTCGACCCTCTCCCGGATCCTCAGCGGCGTGGAAGAGCCGACCTCGGGGGAGGTCCTTCTCGGCCACGGCGTCGAACGGGCCTTCTACTCCCAGGAGTCGGCGAAAAATCTCGACTACTCGCGGTCCGTCTGGGAGTCCCTCTCGGGGCGCGACGGCACATGGAGCGCCCAGGACAAACGGAACCTGCTCGGAGCCTTTCTCTTCTCGGGGGACGACATCCACAAGGCCGTCTCCGTCCTCTCCGGAGGGGAAAAGGCAAGGCTCGCGCTGCTGAAGCTTCTGCTCGAAAAGGCCAACTTCCTCATCCTCGACGAACCGACGAACCATCTGGACATGCGGACGAAGGACCTCTTCCAGCATGCCCTTCTCGAGTACGACGGCACGCTGGTCATCGTGTCCCATGACCGGTACTTTCTCGACAATCTGGCGTCGAAGGTCGTGGAGATCACGTCCGGCGACCTGGTGGAGTACCCGGGCAACTACTCCTCGTTCATCGAAAAGAGAAAGGAACGCGCGGACGTCGTGGAAAGTCCCTCTCAGGGCGGCTCCACGGCCGAATCCCCATCTCTGAGGGATCGGCGGAGAGCGGAGGCCGAACGGCGCAACCTCCGGTCCAGGGCGCGAAAAGCCGTCATGGACCGTCTTATCCCGCTCGAGGAGCGGATCGAGTTGCTTGAGAACAAACTGCGCGAACAGGACGGACTGTTGAGCGATCCGGCGTTTCACGCCAAGTCAGGGGACGTGTCGGCCCTTCTCATCGAACGGAACGGCCTCTCCCGGGAACTTGCATCCCTCCTCCCTCTATGGGAAGATTGTATGAAGGAAATTGAAGGGATAGACAGCGAGGAGGAGCAGCAGGACCTTCATTCGCCGCAAAGGAGACAACGTTCATGAAGAGATCGCCGACTCCCCGCATAGTGTGGTTGTGCTCAGCGGCCCTCGTCCTGCTTTTCACCTGTTTCGTCCTCCCGGCGATCGCAGGAACGGAAGAGTGCCGGGGCAAGACCTTCGTCGACTTCCTCATCAAGGAGTTTTCGCCCGAGACGATGACGGTGATCCTCAGCGAAGACCCCGACGAGGACGGCAATATCCGGGATGTCTACGTCGACGCGAGGGGGTGCGTGATAGGAAAGGTCCGGATCGACACCCTTCGCATGAAGGCGACGGGCGTGACCCTCACCCCTCCGTCGCAGTGGACAAAGGACTGCATCGACATCCGGCAGGTGCTGAACGTCCACGCCCAGGCGACGATCTCCGAGGCGGACCTGAACAACCATCTCATCGGCCGTGAGTTCGGGGAAGACGACAACTGGAAGGACGTCCGGGTGGACATCACGCCGCAGGGCATCTACGCGAAGGGGCACTACGTCTTCAGGCTGCTCTTCACCATGGACCTCTTCATCGAGGTCTTCAGCAAGCTCAAAATAGTGGACAGACAGCAGGTATGGCTCGACGACTACTCCGCCCGCGTCAACAGGG
>CALCQG010000019.1 GCA_937897575.1 uncultured Synergistales bacterium
ATGACGGCCACAGCCCGTCCCTCGCCGCCGGAGAGGCACTCGCTCCCCTCCGCCGTGACGAGGTAGTCGTCCTCGATGCGCATCCCGCCCCACCCTTCGATGTAGGCGCCGGGCTCCACGGTCACCACGTCGCCCTCCTGCAGGGTGTCCCCGGACAGTTGGGAGAGGCGGGGGTCCTCGTGGATCTCGAGGCCGAGCCCGTGCCCCAGGCCGTGGGTGAAGAGCGGGCCGAATCCCCGCTCCGTCAGAATGTCCCGCGCGACGGCGTCCACGGCCTTGCAGGGGACGCCGGAACGGATGGCCCCGGCCGACGTGATGTGGGCCTCGAGGAGCGCCGCCTCCATGGCCCTCGCCTTCTCGCAGAGCGGTCCGACGGAGAAGGTCCGGGTGAGGTCGGACATGTAGCCCTCCACCGTGGCGCCGAAATCCACCACCACGAGGTCGCCCTTTCGGAAGCGCCGCTCCGTCGGAGCCCCGTGGGGCAGGGCGCTCCGCTCGCCCGACGCGACGAGGAAGGTGCCCAAACGCCACCCGCGCTCGGCCCCCATGGCCCGCACCTCGTACTCGAGCCGGGCGTTGAAGTCCGACTCCGTCATCCCTTCGGCCGCCTGGCCGAGGACCTTCTCGTAGGCCGCATAGGCGATGCTCCCAGCTTTCCGTATGGCGGCGACCTCAACTTCATCCTTCGTCCGGCGGAGGGCCGGCAGAAGGGCGGAGGCATCCCGCCACCGCGGCGCGGCCGGTTTCAGGGCCTCGAAGAGGCGGACGGTGAGACGGTTCGCCTCATACCCGGCGGTCTGCCAACGGCCTTCGGCGAGCACCTCCAGGGTTTTCTCCGGCAGCGTCCCGCTCCCCTGCATGCGGAGCTCGAAGGGCGACTGAACCTTCGCCTGGAGGGCGTACCGCCCGTCGGTGACGAGACAGGACCTGTCCCGGGACACGATGACGGCACCGCTGCTGCCGCGGAACCCGGTGATGTACTCCATGGACTCGCAGTTGTTCCGCTCCGCCACCACAAGGACTAGGGCGTCCAGGCCGTCCTGCGCCATGCGCTCCCGCAGGCGGGCGAGACGCCGCTCGATGTGCCCGAAGCTCATTGTCCCTCTCCTTTGGGCCGCTCCAGCAGCCCCCACAACTCCTCCGTGACGTCGTCGGCACAGTTGCCCGGGCCGTCCGTCATCCGTCCGGCAATCACGCCGTCGATGCCCGCCTCCCTCAGGCGCTCCATGGCCCTGTCCTCGTGCTCCTGCGGGACCACCGCCATGAGGACCCCCGAGGAGATGAGGTGGAGCGGATCGAACTGCAGATGCTCCGCCGCCCGGCGCGTCAGCGGCGAGAGGGGGACCTTCTCCATGTCGAGGTCGACGCCCAGTCCGCTCAGGCGCATGATCTCCGCGATGCCGCCCCCGACGCCGCCCTCCGTCGGATCGTGGAGGAACTTCGCCAGGTCCCGGAGAATGCGCGACTCGCCCAGCACGGAGATGTGGTCGAGCCAGGAGCGGACCTCGGACAGCTCCGACGCGTCCAGAACTCCTCTCAGCAGGTCCGGCCGGTCGTTGGCGAGGATGGCCATGCCCTCGAGGCCCATGTGCTTCGTGAGAAGAACGGCGTCTCCGGGGCGGATATCCGTGGCCCGATAGGCGTACTTCGTGGGCCCCATCATGGTGCCCACGAGGACGGGCTGGTCGTACCGCGCCGTAAGCTCCGTGTGCCCCCCCACGACGGCGGCCCCGATGGTGAGGCAGGCCTCGTGGATCTCCCGCATGATGGCCTCCACCTGCGCCGCGCCGCCCTTCGACGGGACGAGCAGGGTCACCACGAGAAAGGCCGGCTCACCCCCCTTGCAGGCGATGTCGTTGGCGTTGATGTGGACGAGAAACCGCCCCGCCCCCTCCCTGGCCCCGACGATGGGGTCCGAGGCCACGGCCACGTACTGTCCGACTGGCCACCGGATGAGCGCCGCGTCCTCCCCTATCCCCGGCCCCACCAGGACCTCCGGCCGGGGGGCCCCGCAGTAGCGGAAGATGGTCTTCTCGAGAAGCTTGGGGGGCAGTTTGCCCACCTTGTGTTCCATCATGTTCTCACCTCTGTCCTGATGCTGTATCGGCACCCGCAGTAGGTCTGCCGGTAGAGCCCCATGGCCTTCCACCGGGCGACGGACCGCACGAACCCGTTTCCCTTTCTGAACACCCGCTCGAGCCACCGGAGCCCGCGGCGGGACGCCGCCTCCGCCCCGATCCTGTTGATGAGGGCAGCGTCCTTGTGGGGGCTTATGGTCAGCGTGGTGCAGAGCAGGCCGATCCCGAGCTTTTCCGCCGCCTCGGCGGCCCCGTCGAGCTGGAGGGCGAAGCAGAGAGCGCACCGCCGGCCGCCCTCGGGCTCAGCGGCGAGGTCGCGCACGGCAGTCTCCCATCCATCGGGGGGAGTTCCGCCGAGCACGGGCTCCCGGCCCATGACGCGGCAGAGCGCGAGGAGCGCCTCCCTCCGGCGCCGCTCCTCGTCCTCGGGGAAGATGTTGGCGCCGTACCAGTAGGGGGTCACATCGTACCCCTCGTCGCGCAGCGCCTCCCACGGGACGGTCCCGTCGGGAGCGCAGCACACGTGCAGCAACAGGGAGTCCATGGGCCCCCTCTACCTCTTCTTCAGCACGTCCTCGAAGGCCCCGGCGATGCCCTGACCGTCCAGTCCCATGGCGGCGTAGACGTCCTTCGAAGGGCCCGACTCGCCGTAGCGATGGACGCCCAGGCTCCGGAAGGGCGCGCTCAGGCCGAGCTCCGTCATGCGGGCGGCGAGGATAGACCCCATGCCGCTGCGGACAGAGTGGTCCTCGCAGGTGAGGATGGGGCCTCTGGCGGCGGCGCTTTTCAGGGCGCCGTCGTCGGGGACGAGGGGGGACGAGACGGAGTACAGGGCGACGGAGCGCCCTTTTTCGGCCAATAGGTCCCGCGCCGCGAGGGCTCTGTCGGCCATGGCCCCCAGGGCGAAGATCGTGCCGTCGCTTCCCGGACGGAGGAGGACCGCCTCGCCGTACCGGAAGGCGTACCCCTCGCCGAAGGCGGGCCGGCCGGACTCGTCCAGGAGGACGGGGATCTTGCTCCGCCCCATGGCGATGCAGACGCACCCCTGCTCGCCGAGGGCCCACCGTGTGGCCCTGTCCGTCTGGTTGGGGTCCGCTGGGACGACGAGACGCCACCGGAAGGTGTTGCGGAGCAGTCCGATGTAGTCGATGGCCTGATGGGTCATGCCGTCCTCGCCCACGTCGAGCCCCACATGGGTGAGGACCGTCTTGACGTTCGCCTCGTTGATGTCGTTCAACCGCTGCTGGTTGTACACCTCGGAGAGACCGAACACGCCGAAATCCGCCCACAGGGCCGCTGCACCCGCTGTGGACGCCGCCCCCGCCATGGTGGCCGTGGCATGCTCCTGGATACCGGCCTGGATGAACCACGCGGGGCATTGGGCAGCGAAGTCGGACGTCTTCACCGACGACGCCAGGTCGCAGTCGAAGACGAGCAGGGGTGTCCGCCCCTCGCGGCCGTAGTTCAGCGCCCCCACGTCGGTCAGGGCCGAACCGAAGGCGGAGCGGTTGTCCGTCTTCACCTCCGCCCCGTAGGTCCTCGGGATCCCGAGGTCAAGACAGGGGACGGTCTGCGGGACGGGGCGTCCCTTCGGAAGAGGTCCTTCGGCCCGCAGGCGCCGGACCTCGTCCAGGAGCGCCGGATCGCCGCCGAGCTCCTCCATGGCCTGCCGGTAGAGGTCGTCCTTCGGCGCCTTTCCGTGGTATTCGGGCGTTCCCTCCATGAAGGAGACGCCCTTGCCCATGACGGTCCGGCACAGAACGACTGTGGGGCGGCCGGCCATCGCGGCGGCACGAAGAGTACGGTAGAGGTCCTGGAAGGAGTGACCGTCGCACTCCATGACGGTCCACCCGTCGGCGCGCCAGAGCGTCGGGATGTCCGCCGGCATAACCTCGCTCACCGTTCCGGAGATCTGAATGTCGTTGCAGTCCACAACGACGACGATATTGTCGAGCCCCTCCTTCACGGCGACGCGCCGCGCTTCGGCGCTCTGCCCCTTCGTCTGCCCTCCGTCGCCCATGAGCACGTAGGTCCGCCCGCCGTTCTTTCTGCTCCGCTGGGCCAGAGCGAAGCCGACGCCAGCGGAGAGCCCCTGGCCAAGGTTGCCGCTTCCCCAGTCGATGCCGGGGACGGCGCGCTCAACGTGCCCCTGGAAGGGCGACCCGCACTGCCGGAAATGGGCGAGAGGGCCCGACGGGTCGAAGAACCCCCAGGCCGCCAGGGCCGCGTAGGCCCCCGGCGACGTGTGGCCATGGCTGATGGCCACATAGTCCCTGTCCACGTCGGAGCAGTTCTCCGGCGTGAGATTCGCGACGCCGTACACCGCGAGGTACATCTCCATGCTCGAGAGCGACCCGGCCGGGTGGCCGCTGTTGGCCGCCGTCACCATGGTCACCGCTTCGATCCGGCACTGCCGTGCCATCGCCTCGAGGGCCTTCACCGTGGCGTCCGGCAGAGTCTCCACCGGGAATTTGGTCAATACGGGTACGGAACGGGTCATCCCTATCGCCTCCCTTGAATTCTTCGTTGATTATACCCGAGTCCGCCCATGAAAAAAGGGGAGGGATCATCTTCCTCCTCCCCCGGTTTCCTTCGGACGACGGCCGGTCGCGGCAGCGCAGACTCGGGCACCTGGCTGTCGCGAGCGTATAGAGAGAACACATGGATTCACAAAAACTCCCGATCCCGCATTCCCCGGCCACGCCCTGCCCTGGATGAAGAGGCCGCGCCCCGCTCCGAAAGGGCGAGAGGGACACGGCCTCCACCGCGAGCGCCAAAGCGCCAATGGGTTCTTTTCCGTCGGCACCCGATCAGATGTAGACCCTCGGCACCCGTTTCGAAAAGGCGATGGGGACCTCATAATTGATCGTCCCGCGAAGGGCGCCGATCTCCTCCGGGGTGACGGCCTCGTCGCCCTGCCGGCCGACGAGCACGACCTCGTCCCCCACGTGCACGTCCATCCCCGTGACGTTCGCCATGGCCTGATCCATGCAGATATTGCCCGCGAGAGGGACTCTTCTCCCGCCGATGAGAACCTTGACCTTCATGGAGAGCGCACGGGTGTAGCCGTCGGCGTACCCGACGGGAAGGACGGCGATCTGCTCCGTCCCCCTAGTCATGTACCGAAGTCCATACCCGATGCCGCTTTCGGGCGGCAGCGTTCTCAGGGCGGCGACCTCCGTCTTGACCTCGAAGGTGGGGAGCAGCCCGATCGGGCGGGGACACTCCTCCGACGGCCACATGCCGTAGAGGATCACCCCCGGACGCACGCCGTCGAGGTACATATCGGGGCAGGCCAGGACGCCGGCGCTGTTGCAGGCGTGCCGAAGGGGAATGGGGATGCCGACCCGCTCGGCGGCGAGGAGCGCGCTCTTCAACCCTTCGAACTGATGCTTCGTGTAGTCGAGGCGCGCCTCGTCGGCGCAGGCGAAGTGCGTGTACATCCCCTCGATGTGAAGCCCTTTCAGGGCGATGAGCTCTTCAAGGACCTCGGGTATCTCCTCGGGCAGAAAGCCGATGCGCCCCATGCCCGTATCCACTTTGACATGGACGGGCGCCCTCTTCTCCTGTCTGATGGCCTCGGCGTTCAGTGCGCGGGCGAAGGATCGATCCGTCACCGTCGCCGTGATGCCCTGGCGGACATACTCCTGCACGGACCGCTCCGGCGATGGCCCCAGGACGAGGATGGGCTCCGTGATGCCCCCGTCCCGCAGCTCGAACGCTTCGTCCGGGATGGCGACGGCAAACCGGCGGCACCCCGCCTCGACGAGAGCGCGGCTCGCGGGGATGGCTCCATGACCGTAGGCGTCCGCCTTCACGACGGCGATAACATCCGCCCTAGAGCCGACGTGAGCCCGGACGGCCCTGTAGTTCTCCGCGAGGTTCGAGAGCTTGACCTCCATTCTTGTCGCACGATGCATAGGGTATCTCCCCCTCCGTCACAGCTGTCACAATGAACGGAAGGGGCGGTCGCCCGCCCCTTCCGACCGGTACCTAACTCGGGAACAGAGCGGTGAGCCTAGATCTTCAGCTCGCCCGAGTGCCGCTTTCTGTCGAAATCCTTGACGAGCCGCCTCATCTCCCCCGAGAGGATGAGCAGGGCGATCAGGTTGGGCAGCGCCATGAGGCCGTTGAGGGTGTCCGAGAGGTCCCAGATGTTGGACAGGAACGCGGCGCCGTCGCCCAGCAGAACGCCTCCGGCTGCTCCGACGAGCACGATGATGATCCAGAGGGTCTTGTAGATCGGAGTGATCTTCTGTCCGAAGATGTAGATGCCGCAGGTCTCACCGTACCAGTACCATCCGAGGATGGTGGAGAAGGCGAAGAGGGCGAGCCCCACGGAGAGGATCATGGTCCCCACGCCGCCGAGGACCGAGGAGAAGGCCGTGAGGGAGAGTTTGGCGCCGGAGAGCTCGGGCTGCGAGGTCAGAACGCCGCTCGTCAGGATGGAGAGGGCCGTGAGGGTGCAGATGACAAGGGTGTCCACGAACACCTCGAACAGGCCGTACATGCCCTGCCGGACGGGGTGGTCCACCACGGCCGTGGCGTGCACCATGGGCGCGGAGCCGAGGCCGGCCTCGTTGGAGAAGACGCCCCGGGCGATGCCCTTCGTGATGGCCAGCTTGACGGACCATCCTGCGACGGCGCCCGGTATGGCCATAGGATCATTGAAGGCGTACTTGATCGCCATTCCGAAGGCCTCGGGGATTCGCTCCGTATGCATGAAGACCACGATGAGCGCCCCGACGATGTAGAAGACGGCCATGAAGGGGACGAGGTACGTGGTCACGTCGGAGATCCTCTTCAGGCCGCCGATGATCACGAGGCCGGTCAGGATGGCGATGATGATCCCGGTCCAGAGGGGAGGAACTCCGAAGCCGAGCTGGAAGCCCTCGGCCGTGGAGTTGGCCTGGACGGCGCACCCGATGCCGAAGGAGGCGAAGAAGCCGAAGAAGGCGAAGAGCCAGGCAAGCCACTTCTGGTTGGCGCCCTTCTCCAGGATGTACATGGTGCCGCCGCGCCAGTTGCCCTTCTCGTCCTTCTCACGGAACCGGACGGCAAGCGTGACCTCCGACATCTTCGTCGTCATGCCGAAGAAGGCCGAGAACAGCATCCAGAACATGGCGCCCGGACCGCCGAGGTGGAGGGCCGTGGCGACTCCGGCGATGTTGCCCGTTCCCACCGTGGCGGCAAGGGCAGTGGAGAGCGCCGCGAAGGAGGAGATGCTTCCCTCTCCCTCTTTCTTCTTGCCGAGATTACCGAACACTTCCTTGAATGAAAGGAAAAAATACCGAAGCTGCGGGAAAGCCAGGACCAACGTAAGATATATGCCCGTCCCTACGATGAGGGACAGCATCCAGGGACCCCATACTATGCCGTTGACAACGCCGTTGATCCTCATAATGGCATCCATATCGTTGATTCCCCCTTGTCACCTTTTCCGGTGTATGAAAATCTGTTCCGTGCAATGCATGAAACACTTTCCATATGGATAGAGATACAAGACGACAACAGGACCGGACGCTCTGGTTCGGCTCGGCGGCTCACCTCCTCCGGCAGATTCGTACAACGCTCTTTTCTTCACATACGAACGGTCATATTATACTACGAAAGGGAGCAATTCCAGAAGGAAAGGGGAGAAAATATCCTGCATTCTCTCCCCTTCGCCTTCGATGTATCCGATCAAATATATCCGTTGTTCGCCAGGATCTCCTTCGCCCTGTCCATATGGCGCGCCGGGATCTTCACTACGGGGCCCGTGCACCCCATGGACGATTCGGCGTACACCCCCTCCTTCCAGAGGGCCTTCACACCATCCTCGATGGAGAGCACATCTATGCCGTGGATCTCCTCGTCCGTCGGCTCCGCCGGCGGCGCCGTCACCGTCTCGCCCGCCTGGTGCTTCGGGGTGGCCGCCTCGAGGAGGTCCGCCAAACCGGCCCTCTTCGCCTCCGCAAGCTCGCTGGCGACCTTGCCGGGCAGGTCTCCGGCGGCCGCCTGCGCCGTGTACTCGATGGCGTTGGCGATCACGGGTGCTCCCGAGGCGCGGGAGATGATGGAGATGACCTTCTTCCACCCCTCGCCGGCGAGGGGCCGTACCCCCAGCCGAGGGACTCGTAGCTCCCCCCCGTCGTGAAGGACGAGAAGAGCTTCATGAGCACGTTGCCCGTGAGGGTGTCCGTCACGCACACGTCCACCGCCCCCGCGAGGATGTCGTTCCCCCGCAATATGGCGCCGCCGTCCTTCCGGACGCTCGCCCCGAAGACGATGGGATAGCCCCGCTCCTTCATCTGGTTCAGCACCTTGTAGGCGATCTGGGCGCCGTCGACGTTCAGGATGCCCACCGTGGGGTTCGGCACGCCGATGGCCTTCGCCGTGGCGATGCCGTACAGAGTGTTCCGCACCATGGACTCCACGCGGACCGTCGAGGACGTTCCTGTGGAGGACGCCACGATCATGGGCCGTCCCCTGCCGGGGGTCACGACCCGGCCGATGGTGGTCACGCCCAGAGGAAAGGGGTAATGGAGCGCCACGGCACCGGCTATGCGCCCTTCGGACAGGGCCTGCTCCATAGCCTTGGCCACGTCCTCCTCGCACGCCGGCGTCTCGATCCACGACAGGTCCTCGAAGCCGGGGAGCCTGGGCCCGATCATCACGGGCTCCACCCGGCCGGAGGCGTCGCGGGCGAGACGGGCACCCATGGCGAGCTCCTCGGGGCCGAGCTCGCTCCCCATGGCCATGAGGCCCACGGAGACCTTCGGCCCCCCTGTTCGGGCGCCCTGGACGATATCGGCCAGGGCCTCCCCAATGATTTTCTTCATGTCGGACATCGAATGCACCTCCCGCTACGAGAGTTTTTCCGAGAGCTCGGAGAGGACCTCGAGAAGAAGATTTTTGACGTCCTCCTTCGACAGGGCGCTCACCGTCGCCTTGCCCGCCGATGGCGGTTCCAGGAGGAAGGACGCCCCGTCGGCGAGGTTCGTGAGTCTGGCGAGGAAGAGGCTTCCTTTGCCGATGATCATGGCCCGCTTCATGGAGCCCGCCCTCAGGGCGTCGCAGGCGTGCCCGACATAGGGGACGCCCGACGGAATATGACCCTGGGTATGGGCGAAGCCGGGCAGGCCCCGCTCCTTCACGAAGGCCATCATGTCCGCCTTCTCGATAGCCTTCTTGGTCACGGCCAGAGCGGCGGTCATCTTGATGTTGGCCAGGGGCACATCGCCCGCCCCGGCCGGCAGGGTGATCTCGTTGATGTGCAGCTCGGCGGCGTACTTGTCCACGTCCATGAAGCCAAGACCGGCCCGCTCCAGCGGGTCGAGGATGAGGGCGGTGGTCACGGCCTGGGGCGACGAGCCGGCGCCGACGCTGTGCTTCCCGAGCACGTCGAGGCGCATCACGGGGTTCGTCCTGTCGTCGGGGACGAGCAGGACGGCGAAGTTCCCGAGGCAGTCCTCCAGGGCCGGCATCTGCTTCTTCACATGGTCCCGCCCGTTCATATAGAGCTTGGGGATAGCGCCTCCTGCGAGGACGACGCAGTTCTTCCGGGCGCCCGAGGCCACCTGTCCGGCCGCCGTGATCATGGCGTTCACCGGCCCAGCGCAGAAGCTCCGGACGTCGCACCCGCTGGCGTTGACGCATCCGGCGATCTCGGCCACGGCCTTGGCGAAGTTGCCGCCGCCCCGCTGGTTCATATCGCCCGCCGCCTCCTCGGAGCATTCGACGATGAAGTCCACCTCTTCAGGGGCGAGCCCCGTGTTCTTCAGAAGGTGCAGGAGAGCGAGGACGCCGCCCGCCTTGCAGGCGAGGTTTTCGAGGAGAACGTAGGCGAAAAGGCAGTCGTCCACCTCGTGTCCGTTCCGCGCGCACCCCACGACATGGCCGCCGAAGTAGAGCGGGATAGCCTTCCGGTGCTCCGTCTCCTCGGCTATCTCGTCGGCCGTGTGTCCGGCCTCGAGGCGGGCGAGGAGATGGTCGTTCATCACGGGGCTCCCGGCCAGCTTCCCGCGGACGGATGCGGCAAAGCCCTTTTCAAGCCAGATGATGTCGAAGACATCGCATATATCCAGAAGTCCGAGGAATTCGTCCTCGGGCATGATCTCCCCGTATGAGCCGTACCGGTCCGACCCGGCGAGCCGGTTGACGTACCACGGCTGAGGGGCCTTCTCCAGGTCGCCGATGGTCAGGCCTCCGATATAGGCCTGGTTGGGGGCGTAGTCCCGGGCATCCTCGTAGCTCTGCATATGAGACGGCAGCTCCTTCAGAAACTCCGTCTCGCCCTTCGCCTCCCTCTCGACGTACGGCGTGTTCCCGTAGTGGTATCCCAACTCCGGCGCGTGGTTGAGACAGTAGGCGTATCCTTTGATCCCGACAGTGCTCATCTCGTGCCTCCTCCTTCTTCCCTCCGTATGGAAGGGGCCCGGGGCAAGCCCGGGCCCCCTGAACCGCACTGCTGGCCGATCAGTCGTTGAAGACCGTCTGATCGGTTATCTCCGTCTGCAGCGCCTTGAGGGAGCGTTCCACAAGGCGGCGCCGGATCTGCTTCTCTTCCTCCGCCGTCTTGGACGGATCGCCAAGGGGGTGAGGAATGGCCACAGCGGGGATGATCCTGTTCGCCCCGACCGTCAGTGATATGGGCACTATGGTGCACACGTGCACCACGGGCAGCCCCGCTCGTTCGATCTCCTTCACCATCGTTGCACCGCAACGAGTGCAGGTGCCTCAGGTGGAGGTGAGGATGACGGCCGTCACGCCGTCGGCGATGAGCTTGCGGGCGATCTCGGCCCCGAATTTCTTCGCGCTCGCCACGGCTGTTCCGTTGCCCACCGTGGAGTAGAACTTGTTGTAGAGCTTCTTGAAGACGCCCTCTTTCTCCATGTCGCGGAGGACGTCCACGGGCAGGACTCTGTCGGCGTCCTGGTCGGCGTAGGTCGCGTCGTACCCGCCGTGGGCGGTGCAGAAATCGTCGCACGTGAGGTCCTTCACGTCCGTGATGTCATACTCGCCGAATTTGCTGGCGCTGGACGCCTCGATGTGGTCCGGGTTCCCCTTCGGGCAGATGCCGCCGGAGGTGACCAGAGCGATGGTGGCGTTCTTCATGTCCTTCACCGCCGGGTTGGGTGGCACCCGGTCGAACACGGGCATGGGGTACTCCGTCACAAAGGGTTTGCCCTGGAGTTTGGCGACGAACATGTCCACGGCGCGCTCCGCCGCGAGTTTATCGTAAAACTTGTTCTTGCGGATGCCCCGCTCGATGTACCCCTCCTCGGCAGGCGTTCCAAGCGTCTCTCCCTTGAGGAGTTTGAGCACGAGCTTCGCCATGGCGGGGATGGCTTTGCGCATTCCCACGGCGCTGTCGGGCGTCTCGACGATGTAGAAGCTCTTCTTGTACATCTCCACGCCCGGGTTCTCGGGGTACATGCCCGAGACGGCGGGGATGCCGAGGTTCTTCATCACGGCCTCGCAGATGGCGCCGCAGGCCGTGCCGTACCGTCCGGCGTTGAAGGCCGGGCCGGCCACGACGGCGTCGGGCTTGTACTGTTTCATCATCTCGAGGATCTCGGCGGAGGCTTGCTCCATGTTCGAGGCGAAGTAGGAGTCGCCGCAGATCACGGTGGCGACCACCGTAGCCTCGGAGCCGAGGGCGCCCTTCAGGGCCATTCCAGGCCCCACCACGCCCTCGCGGATCTCGGGACGGATGTCCGCCTTCTCTTCACCGCCGATGCCGGCGTAGAACTGGTTGATGTAATGCACGATCCGGTAGGACACAGACACTCCCTCCCCTCTTACAGGGTATACTTGCTGAACTGTGCCCGAATCCCGCTCACAGCCTCTGCCAGTGCGTCCGGTTCAAGCACCATCTCCATCATGCTGATCTGCTCTTCCCATGCGGCAGCGTCGCACTCGTCGCGGATATCCTGCTCGAAAATGTGGTATACGGGGAGTCCAGACTGGACTCCTGCCAAAGGACCTGCATAGGTGGGATCTCCGTTGGACACCGTTTCGGCGTAGATTTCTGCGCCTTCGGCGTCGGAGGACCCCAGGATGACGACCACGTTCTCCGGGCCGTACTTTTCAACAGCGTCAAGAATGCGCTGCTGATTCTGCAGATCCATGGCTCCTGCGGCCGTTCAGACGAAACACTCGGTCACGGAGAAGACGATCTCGGCACCGCTGTCCTTGAGGCATGCCTCCATCGCCGGTCCGGGAACGCCGTCTCGCTCACCGAGAAGAAGAAGCTTTTTTCCCGCGAGTTTCCCCATAGAGTTGCACCTCCTTTATGATTCGTGCTGTTCTGTTAAATCGTGTAGGCACCGAGCTTCGTGTAACCGAGCTCGCTTGTGGAGCCCAGGATGGCCTGGAGCTCGACGGTGATCGTCCCGTCGGCGGCGAGGGATCCCTGCCACCCTCCGGCAATCACGTTGGCCTCCTCGGGTTCGCCGATGACCTTGTCCATGGGCGGCAGGACGATGACCTCGTTCGCGTTGCCCGCCGTGACACAGGCGTCCCCTTCGACGCAGGAGTCGGCCAGGGACTGGCTCGCCCCGTCCTGACCGGCGTACTCGTCGGTCAGAAGCGTCGTCTTGATACCCGCCCGCTCGGCCTTCCAGCAGTTCATGATCAGGTCGGCGTCCGGGTTGCCGAAGCCCTCCTCGGAGATGAGCAGCCCGTCCACGCCGAGGGTTCTGGCGAGCTTGACGGCGTAGGACGAACTCCGCCGCTTGTCCAGCAGCGTGACGTTCTCGTTGGTGACGATGCACCCGATGAAGTTGAAGTCCACGCCGTGGCGCTTGAACATATTGGCGATGACCGGGTTGTTCTGGTGCACGTAGGTGTTGTTCTTGTCGCAGGCGGACACGCAGTTGCCCGAGACGATGGCGCCGTCCATGACCTCCGTCGGGTTCAGGTAGGTCGGCAGGATCTTCTTCACATCCACGCCGTAGAGGTAGGTGTCGTGCAGCAGTCCCTGAGACTGGAGCATGTACAGGTAGGCCACCTTCGGAAGCGTCGGGGGGGCGGGCATGTCCTTGAGGCTCAGGCTTTCGTAGGTCTCCACCGCGTCCACTTTGGCGCCCGCGCACTTCTCCGCCAGATAGGCCGCCGCCTTGAGGCCGGCCATCCTGCACGCCGTCTCGTACTCGTGCTTGTCGATGCCCTTGGCGTTCTCGAGGATCACCACCACGTTGCACGTCGCGGAATAGGGGGTGTACTCAGCCCCCGGCCCCGACATATCGATGATCCCCTCCTGAAAGCGGACGATCTTGCCCGTCGTCACGACGGCCGCGCCGCTCAGGACGAGGGTCTTGCCCTCCCCCACGGTCTCCACGTCGGAGAGCATGCCGGGGAAGACGCCACCCGCCCCCTCGAGCTTGAAACGAGGCTCCACCACGTCCTTCACGGGAAGGATGCGGACGCTCTCTCCCGGCTGGGCAAAGTCCACGTCCACCTTCGTAAGGCGCTCGTCGCCCGCGAGGACGGACAGAAGCTCCTCCTTGTTGACGGTGAGGACCCCATCCTTCGCCGACGTCGCGTCGCCCCAGGCAAGCTTGCTGATTTTCACTCTATGCAGCTCTAGTTTCATCGTTCTCTCTTTCCCCCCTTTCAGCGAGATTGGCACTACAGAAGGGCCTCCACGTTCTCTTTGATCTTATCGATCGTCACGTCGCCCCCGCTGATCCGGGCCACCTCTGCCCCGCCCTTCCAGAACAGGAACGTGGGCAGGCCCATGACCTTGTTCGCTATGGCCACCCTTCGGTTCGCCGATACGTCCACCGAGCAGAACTTCACCTTGCCCTCGTACTCCTCCGCCATCTTGTGGACGTTGGGCAACAGCGCCATGCAGGGACCGCATTTCGGCCCCCAGAAGTCGACCAGCACCGGAAGAGCACTCTCCTTGACCTCGACATCGAAATTATCCTTCGTCAATTCCACCATCTTCTCGTCACCTCCTTCCACCCGATGGGAGCGCCCCGTCAGCGGTCACCATGCCGTACTGCAGGAGACTCTCCTTTATCAGTTCATAGTCCACAAAGGCGAAGTCCTCGCGGTGTTCCTCGGGGATGCCGTCTGCGGACATGATCCGTCTTGACTCTGCCGTATAGATGCGGAGCGCGCTCTCCATGTAGTCCAGGGACTCCAGGTCAACAGACCCCTCCTGTCGCTCCAGAAGGATCGACCGATAGAGGTGCTGATGGGGCCTCAAATTGCCGTACAGAGGGTGCGTGAGCAGACGCCAGCCCAGATGGACATGGTCCCGCACCCGAAGGAGTACATCAAGAGTCGTCCCCTCCACAAAGACACAGGAGCGCACCACAGGGCACAGTTGCGGATTGTTCGTGACAAGCAGCCTGCGACAGACCATACTATCGCCTCCCTGAACGTGCCAGGAGCCAATCTCTGTCGCATAGCTCGAAGGAAGGCGACGGTGAAGAGCTATCTTTTTCAGAGATCCGTCCCGCCGCGATCCTTTCGCCTGAGAGTTTCCCCTCTCCCGACGGAGAGAATTGCCCCTTCGGCTCTTTCCCGTGGGTTTCCGGGAAAGCATCTCTCGCGGCGTTCATCCGGAGATCGTCATTATTGTACATCATGGCGAAACGGAGTCAAGGATTTTGTGAAAAAAAGAGCGCGATCGATCGCTTGACAACGCCCGAATCCATAGTGTATGCTGTGCGGAATTTCTGTGGGGAGGGGGACGCGTGATGGTCAACATATCGGTACGCTTTGACGGCATGATGATGTGCATGAACACCCACGGCTCCTCTCCTGATTCGGTGATGGGCGCCTAGGGCGTTTGTCGCGCGAAAATCAGAGAGACCGGGCCTGTGATCGGGGCCCGGTCTCTTTTTTTATGCGGAGGGACGGGCATGATCCGAATCGATGGATTGGGCAAAAAATACGGGGACCTTCAGGTCCTCCGGGACATCTCCCTGCACGTGGCGAAGGGGGACGTCTTCGGGATCGTCGGGCACTCCGGGGCGGGCAAGTCCACGCTTCTTCGGTGCCTCAACGGGTTGGAGACCTACGATGGCGGATCCCTGCAGGTCATGGGCCGGGAGGTCGCCGGCCGGACTCCCGACGAGCTCAAGGCGCTGCGCCGGGAGATGGGGATGATCTTCCAGAACTTCAGCCTCATGACAAGGAAGACGGTGCGCGAGAACATCCTCTTCCCCCTGGAGGTCTGGGGCGTTCCGCGCCGCCAGGCCTCGGCCAGGGTGGACGAGCTCC
>CALCQG010000020.1 GCA_937897575.1 uncultured Synergistales bacterium
ACGGCCTACGACCCGTGGTTCCTCTCCCAGATGGCCGATCAGGTGGCGTGCGAAGAGGCCCTGACCGATACCCCTCTGGACGAGACCCTGCTCCTCCGTGCCAAACGCTTCGGCCTGTCGGACAAACGGGTCGCCCGCCTGACGGGCAGGACAGAGGGGGAGGTGAAGGCCCTCCGCCGGAGCTTCGGGATCGTCCCAAGCTTCCATTTCGTGGACACCTGCGCCGGCGAGTTCCGGGCCGCGACGCCCTACTTCTACTCCACGTGGGGGGAGCAGGATGAAGGAGAGCCCGTGGGAGGGCACCCGGTGGCCATCCTCGCGTCGGGGCCGAACCGCATCGGCCAGGGGCTTGAGTTCGACACCTGTTGCACCCTCGCGTCCCTGGCGTGGCGAAGCGAGGGGCGTCGGACGGTGATCGTCAACTCGAACCCCGAGACCGTGTCGACGGACTACAACGTCTCAGACCGCCTCTATATCGAGCCCCTGACACCGGAGCACGTGAAGGCCGTCCTCGAGAAGGAGGGCATTCGGGACGTGGTCGTGCAGCTCGGAGGGCAGACGCCCCTCAATATGGCGAGGGCCCTGACGGAGTGGGGGGCCTCCATCGTGGGGACGTCCCTCGAGTCCCTCGAGGACGCCGAGGATCGGGGACGGTTCGCCCAACTGATCAAACGGCTCGGCCTTCGCCAGCCGGACAACCGGATGGCCGGCACCCCGTCGGAGGTGGCCGCCGCCGCGGCGGAGATAGGCTACCCCGTGCTGATGCGCCCGTCCTACGTCATCGGCGGCAAGAACATGTTCATCGCCTACAGCCGGCAGGAGCTCGACCAGTTTCTTGCCCGGGGGATCGTCTTCGACCGGGAGCACCCGGTGCTCGTGGACAAGTTCCTCGAGGACGCCTTCGAGTACGACCTCGACGCGCTCTGCGACGGGACGAACGTCTACGTCGCCGGCATCCTCGAGCACATTGAGGCGGCGGGCATCCACTCCGGCGACAGCACCTGCGTCTTCCCCGTCTACAAATCCACGCCGGAGATAACCCGCGAGATGATCGACGCCGCCGTCAAGATCGCCCGGGACATGCAGGTGAAGGGCTTCCTGAACATTCAGTTCGCGGCGAAGGACGGCCTGCTCTACGTCCTGGAGGTGAACCCCCGTGCGTCCCGGACGATCCCCTTCATCTCCAAGGCGAGCGGCGTGAACCTCGTCCGAGCGGCGGTCCGGATATGGGACGGCAGAAGCCTGGAGGAGCAGGGGCTGACGGCGAACGGCTACGGCGAGGGGCGCTGCATCACCCAGTGGGCCGTCAAGGAGGCCGTCTTCTCCTTTGACCGCTTCACCGCCGTGGACCCGCTTCTCGGCCCCGAGATGCGCTCCACGGGCGAGGTCATGGGGATGGGGGCCACCGTGGGCGAGGCCTTCGCCAAGTCTCAGGCCGCCTCGGGAACCATGCTCCCCACGAGCGGGACGGCCTTCATCTCCGTGAACGACTTCGACAAGGAGACCATCCTGCCCACGGCGAAGCGGCTTCAGGAGCTGGGGTTCACCCTCGCCGCCTCCCGGGGGACGGCCCAGTACCTCTTCGAGCGAGGCCTTTTTCCTCAGGTGATCCTGAAGATTCACGAGGGGCACCCCAACATCGTGGACTATATGCGGGCGGGGAAGATCCAGTTCCTGATCAACACGCCCCTGGGCCGCCACAGCCAGCACAGCGACCAGGGAATCCGGATCGAGGCGGTGCGGAGAAAGGTCCCCTACACGACGACCACCTCCGCCGCCGAGGCCGCCGTGGAGGGGATAGCGGCCCTCATCCAGGGCGGCGTATCCGTCCGGCGGCTCCCCGACGAGCGCGTCTGAGCTCCAGAGCACCGGCAGGACGTGCGACGGTGCGCCGCCCCGAACGGGACGGCGCACCGTCTTGTGTCGACACGGAGTGGTGCGGCAGAGCGCTACAGAAAGGCCCGGCGGTACTGCTCCGGCCAGGGGAGCTCGATGCCCAACCGTCTGGCCTCGGTGAGGGGGAAGAAGGGGTTGCGCAGCAGCTCCCGCCCGAGGGCGACGAGGTCGGCCCGGCCGTTGCCCAGGATCTCCTCGACCATCTCCATGGTGGTGATGAGGCCGACGGCGACGGTGGGGAGCTTCACGCCGCGGCGGATCGTCTCGGAGAACGCCGCCTGGTAGCCGGGAAAGACGGGTGGGAGAACGGGCGTGACGCCGCCGGAGCTCACGTGGACCACGTCCACCCAGTCGGTGACGCCGCGGAGGATGGCGACCATCTGCTCCGAGGTCATGCCGCCGTCCGCGTAGTCCTCGGCGGAGACGCGGAGGAACAGGGGTTTCTCCTTGGGCCACTCCGTCCGGACGGCGGCGAGGACCTCCCGGAGGAAGCGGGAGCGCCCCTCCATGGTGCCCCCATACCCGTCGGTCCTGTGGTTGCTGAGAGGGGAGAGGAACTGATTGACGAGGTAGCCGTGAGCGCCGTGCACCTCGACCACATCGAACCCGGCGGCGAGGGCTCGTCCCGCGGCGGCGGCGAAGGCGGCCACGGTGCGGTCGATATCCCCCTGGGTCATGGCCTTCGGCGTCCTGTAACGACCGTCGTCGCTGTAGTCCAGGGCGCTCGGCGCGTAGAGCGTCTCCTCCGCGGCGCCGCACTTGCGCCCGGCGTGCCCGATCTGGATGCCCGCCCTGGCCCCCAGGGCGTGGATGTGCCCCACCAGGTCGGCCAGCGGCGTGACCTGGTCATCGGACCAGAGCCCGAGGCAGTTGTCCGATATCCGCCCCTCGGGGAGCACGGCCGTGGCCTCCATGATGACGAGTCCGACGCCGCCCAGCGCCCGCGCCCCGTAGTGCGCGCGATGGAAGTCCGTTGGCCTCGACCGGGGTGCGCAGTACATGCACATGGGGGGCATGACGAGGCGGTTTTTCAGCTCGAGGTCCTTGATCCTGAATGATTCGTAGGCTTTCATTGGTCTCCTCCTCTCTCCGCGTGCGCGGAACTCATCAAAGAGTATCATGCCCTCCGCCGTTCGTATACTCCTCCAGTGGAGAAGGGCGGGCGCGATGGATCGGGAGGTGCTATGATGAACGGACGATCGGGACAAAGGGGATAGGGTGATGGTCTATTTCTTCGTGACGCTGTTTCTGTTCAGCTGCCTGGAGGTGGCGAGCAAGCCCCTGATGGGGGCCATATCGCCCATGGAGCTCACCTACTTCCGGTTCGCCGTGGGCTTCATGACGATCTTCGTCGTCATGGTGCTCCGGGGCAGACTGTGCGATCTTCGGGCCTTGAAGGCGAGGGAGTGGTGGCGCCTGGCCTTCCTCGGAATTCTCAACATCTGCGTCTCCATGACCTTCCTCCAGAAGGCCGTGGCGAACGCACCCGCCTCGACGGCGGCGGCGATCTTCTGCTCCAACCCTCTCTTCGTCTACCTGTTCTCCCTGATCGCGGGGGACCAGCGGCCGAGGATCCGGACGGCGGTCGCCATGGCCATGGGGATCGCCGGGCTCTTCCTCGTGACGTCGGCCGGCGGCCTGAGCCTGAGCAAGGGCATCCTCTACGCTCTTCTCGCGTCGACGAGCTTCGGGCTCTATACCTTTCTCTCGAAACGCAGCCTGAAGACGGTCTCGCCGCTCTGCCTCAACACGGTCGCCTTTTTCTTCGGATCTTTGGCGTGCGCGGCCATGCTGCTCGTGACGGGAGGGTCTCTGACCGTTCCGGCGGCGATCCGTTCGCACCTGCCCTCGCTGGCGAACTTCATCTTCCTCGGCGTCGGCGTCAGCGGGATCGGCTACATCACCTACATGGAGACGGTGGAGCGCCTCGGCGCCCTGACAGCCTCCCTGGTCTTCATGATCAAGCCCGTCGTGGCGGCCATTCTCGCCATGCTCCTTCTCGGCGAGCGGCCGAGCCTGCCCTTCTATCCCGGGGTCGTGCTGGTGCTCGCGGGGTCGATCCTGCTCTCGGGGATCACGGAGCGGGGGGCTGCGAGGCCTCCTTCTCGTGGCGCATGATCCGGCCGAACCTTTTGTAGAGCTGAAGGGTCAGCAGCGAGATGATCGCCCCCTTGAGAAGATTGAAGGGCACCACGCCGTAGAGCACGAGGGTGAACGTGTCGTGCACGGCCGGGATGACCGCCGCCGACATGGCGATGAGCTGCTCGATGGGGACGAGGCGCGAGTAGAAGGGGATGAGGATGAAGTAGTTCGCGAACCCGCCCGCCACGGTCATGAAGATCGTCCCGACGGCGAGGCCTCGGAGGGCGCCCTGCTTCGTCCGGTGCCGCCGGTAGATGATCCCCGCCGGGGCGACGAAGGCCGC
>CALCQG010000021.1 GCA_937897575.1 uncultured Synergistales bacterium
TGCGTCCTCACGGGACGATGCGGCGAGGCGACCCCCTGCGGCGCTCCCTACGGCTCTCTGGAGGAGCTGTTGCACGACGATGCGTGATGGTGTCCTGAAGCGGTGCATGACAATAACGGCCTGCGCCCTCTTCGTCGGCGATGCGGGCGAGGACAGAAGGCTGCCCATAGGGGGACAGGCCGTCATCGAAGGGGTCCTCATGAAAGGGCCGGACCGTTGGGGGCTCTCCGTCCGCAAGCCCGACGGGGCGATCGAGAGCGAGACGTGGGGAGGGTCCTCCAGGACAAAGAGACTCCCGTGGAAGCTGCCCGTGCTCCGCGGCGTGGTCTCCATGGTCGAGATGATGTCCGTGGGCTTCAAGGCCCTGAACAGGTCGGCCCAGATCGCCGTGGGCGAGGAGGAGACCATCACCGTCAAGGAGATCGTCCTCTCAACCGTCGTCGCGCTCATCGCCGTCGTCGGCTTGTTCATCGCACTTCCGCTCTGGCTTGCAGACGTCGCCGTCCAACTCTGGGGGCTGACCGCCCTGGGGCGAAACGTCGCGGAGGGGGTTATCCGCGGCCTGGTCTTTCTCGGGTATGTCGCGCTCATCGGCCTGTGGGGGGAGATCCGCCAGGTCTTTCGCTACCATGGCGCCGAGCATAAGACGATCCACGCCTATGAATCGGGTGCAGACATGACGCCGGAGAGCATTCAGCGCTGCTCCCGCATCCACCCCCGATGCGGCACATCCTTTCTCCTCATCGTGGTCCTCGTGAGCATCGTGGTTTTTTCGGCCGTCGGACAGGGCACCCTTCTCTGGAGGATAGGCAGCCGCATCCTGTTGCTGCCCGTCGTGATCGGCGTGTCGTACGAGATAATCAAGGGCGCGTCGCGCGCAGGGGTAATAGGCCGGATCCTCATGGCTCCGGCCATGAGCTTTCAGTATCTCACAACCCGGGAACCCACCCTGGGGCAGATCGAGGTCGCCCTGTGCGCCCTCGAAACGGCCCTGGGGCGGCCCGTTTCCCCCTCAACGGAAAGGACAGCGGAATGAGTCACATCGAAAAACTTGCCGAACTGGAAAAGGACTATCAGGAGACGGAGACCATGATGGCCGATCCGTCGCTGCAGGGAAACCTCAAGGAGCTCCAGAACCTTGCGAAAAAACACGCCCAGCTCGAGCCGATCGTGTCGAAGTACCGGGAGTACAGGAAACTTCAGGAGGACATAGACGGAGCCAGAGAGCTGTTGCACGGGGGCGACCCGGAGATGGACGCCCTTGCCCATGAGGAGATCGACGCCAAGGAGCCTCAGATCAAGGAGCTCGAGGAGGAGATGCGAATCCTGCTGCTGCCGAAGGATCCCAATGACGACAAGAGCGTCATCGTCGAGATCCGGGGCGGGGCGGGGGGCGAGGAGGCGGCGCTCTTTGCCGCGGACCTCTTCCGGATGTACAGCCGTTTCGCCGAGCGCGAGGGGTGGAAACTGGAGATACTGGACTATAACGAGACGGGGATAGGCGGGTACAAGGAGGTCATCTTCCGGATCGACGGCCACGGCGCCTACAGTAAACTGAAGTACGACAGCGGCGTTCATCGCGTGCAAAGGGTGCCCACCACCGAAGCCGGCGGACGGATTCACACGTCCACGGCCACTGTGGCCGTGCTGCCCGAGGCCGAGGATGTGGATATCGAGATCAACCCCGAGGACCTCAAGATCGACACCTACCGCTCCAGCGGCGCCGGGGGGCAGCACGTCAACATGACGGACTCCGCCGTGCGGATTACGCACCTGCCAACGGGGATCGTGGCCACGTGCCAGGATGAGCGGTCGCAGATCAAGAACAGGGCGCGGGCCATGATGTACCTCAGGGCGCGCCTCTACGACCTCGAACTCCAGAAGAGGAACGACGCCGTCGCCGCCACGCGGCGGGGACAGATCGGCAGCGGCGACCGATCCGAGCGGATCAGGACGTACAACTTCACCCAGAACAGGATTACAGATCACCGCATCGGCGAGACGCTGTACAAGCTCGACCAGTACCTCGACGGGGACCTCTACGACCTCATCGACGCCATGACCCTGGCCGAGCAGACGGAGCTCTTGCATACCTTCGGGGAGGAGTAGCGTGGATGCGGCGAGTGCACGGCGAAGAGCCATCGCGGCCCTCGCCGGGGCAGGTATTCCCTTTCCCGCCCGGGAGGCCGATCTTCTGCTCGCCTCTGCCACCGGGCAGCCCTCCGCCTTTCTCCTGGCCCATCCGGAATTTTCCCTCGACGAGGCGATGCGCAGCACCCTGGTCGGGATGGTGTCCCGCCGCTCCTCCAGAGAGCCCCTCCAGTACATTCTGGGCGAGTGGGCCTTTTACGGACACCCCCTTGCGATGTCGGACAAAATTCTCGTGCCGCGCCCCGAGACGGAACTCCTCGTGGAGCGCGCCCTGGAATGGCTTCCCGACGATGGTACCTTTCTCGACTGGGGAACGGGAAGCGGATGTATCGCCATTGCACTGCTGATCGAACGGCCGTCCTGCTCCTGCATCGCCGTGGACGCGAGCCCGTCGGCACTCGATGTCGCTTGGAGGAATATGAGGCGCCACGACGTACTTCACCGAGCGCTGCTCTGGCATTCGCGCACACCAAGGGACATCCCGCTGCGGGGCGAGCGTCTCGCACTGATCGTCAGCAACCCTCCCTACATCCCTACGGCCCTTCTTCCGACCCTGATGGAGGAGGTGCGACGGGAGCCGATGGTCGCCCTCGACGGGGGGGTCGACGGACTGAAGTGGTACAGAGCGCTGCTCGAATGGGCGCCCGGCGCGCTCCGACCAGGTGGCCGGATCCTGGTCGAGGTGGGGGACGGTCAACAGGCGGTGGCCCTGTCGTCCCTCCCTCTGTCTGGTCTGCGGCACGAACGGACGGTTCATGACCTTGCGGGGGTGCCTCGCATGGTCCAGTGGATTCGTGTATAATTTTTTAAGAAACGACGACAGGGGGGACACGGGGATGGAAAAAAGGGAATTGGTCATCGTCGGTGCAGGGCCGGCCGGTCTTACCGCGGCCATCTACGGCAGAAGGGCCGGGCTGGACGTTCTTTTGATCGAAAAGGGCGCGGCGGGTGGTCAGATCAACATAACGGAGGAGATCGAGAACTGGCCGGGCGTGCAGCACGCCACCGGGCCGGAGTTGGGCGCGATGTTCCGGGCCCATGCGGAGAAATTCAACACGGAGTTCCGGGACGCCGATGTGACCAAGATCGAGGTTCGCGACGGGGCGAAGATCGTCGTGACGAACAAGGGTGAGATCGAGGCCGAGGCCGTTATCGTGGCGACGGGAGCCTACTTCAGACGCCTCGGCTGTGAGGGCGAGGCGGAGCATATCGGGCAGGGCGTCAGCTACTGCGCCGTATGCGACGGGGCGTTCTTCGAGGACGAGGAGATCGCCGTCGTCGGCGGCGGCAACTCGGCCGTCGAGGAGGGGGACTACCTGACGAAGTTCGCCTCCAAAGTCTACATCATCCACAGACGGGATGAGTTCCGCGCCGACAGGGCCGCCGTGGAACGGGCGCTGTCCAACCCGAAGATCGTCCCGGTCTGGAATTCGGTTGTGGAGAAGATCGAAGGCGACGGGATGGTGGAGAACCTCGTCCTCAAAAATGTCAAGACGGGTGAAATATCCGACCTGCCCGTGGCCGGCGTCTTCATGTTCGTGGGACAGGCGCCGCATGACGAGGCCGTCAAGGGCCTTCTCGAGACCACCAAGGGCGGATGGATCAAGACGAACGAGAGGATGGAGACGTCCGTCGAGGGGATCTTCGCTGCGGGCGACCTGAGGGACAAAAGCCTCCGCCAGGTGGTGACGGCGGCGGCGGACGGCGCCATCGCGGCCATGAGCGCATCGTCCTACATCGCCGAGCAGGTGCACCTCCACTCGAAGCTCATGGAGCCGGAAAAGGTCGTGGCGCTCTTCTTCTCGAGCATCGATGCCGGGCAGGCCAAGCTCTCGGGCGACGTGGAGTCGGCCTTCGAACGGGCGGGTGCGGCGGTCGTCCTGGTGGACGGTTATAAGAACGCCCGGATGGTGCAGAAACTTGGGCTCACCGATCTGCCGGTCATGATCCGGATCGAGTCGGGGAAGATCGTGGCGAAGAAGGCCGTCGCGTCCGAAGCCGAGGCGTCGGAGTTCGCCCGATAGGGCAAGTGGATCGGGGCCGCCTCCCCGGCGGCCCCTTCGATAAGGAGGGTGGGCGATGATTCTCACCGTTACGTTCAACCCCGCCGTGGATGAGGAGTACATCGTCCCCGAGTTCCGGCCCGGAAGCTGGTTCCGGGCCACACGGAGCATCCGGACGCCAGGGGGCCGAGGCATCAACATCTCCCTGCTGCTCGAACAGCTCGGGCATACCTCAACGGCCATGGGGTTTCTCGCCGGCTTCAACGGAGAGTACATTCAGAACACCCTGAGGAACAGAAGGATCACGACGAACTTCGTCCACATCCCCGGCGAGACCAGGACCAACGTCTCGGTGATCGACGAGGCGGGGAATGTGGAGACGGGGATCGCCGAGGAGGGGCCGACGGTCTCCTCCGCCTCCCTCAACCGGCTCAGAAAGGTGTACGGCATGATGCTCCAGCGGACGGATCTGGTGGTGCTCGGAGGCTCCCTGCCGCCGGGCGTCCCCGATGAGATCGTCCGGGATTTTGTTGCGCTGGCAAAGGACCGGGGCGTCCCATCCGTGGTGGACACGGCCGGCCCGCCCCTTCTCGCAGCCCTCGAGGCCGTCCCCCTGATGGTGAAGATCGACCACAGGCTTATGTCCAGGGTACTGGGCAAGTCCCTGACGTCCCTCGACACCCTCCTTGACGTGATCTCGGAGTTCCACGGCCGGGGATCGGAGTGGACCATCGTGTCCTACCGGACCTACGGCAATGTCTTCTTCTCGCGCGATGGCACCTTTTTGGCCATGGCCGCGCGGAAAAACGCCCGGTCCATCTTTCACGCGGGGGATGCCCTTCTCGCCGGCATGATCGTGGCGCGCAAAGAGGAGATGTCGGTCGAGGAGTCGATTCGCTTTGCCATGGCGACAGCCTGGGAGAGCACGGTTCATCCGGGGAAGGGCATCGGCGACAGAGAGGCCCTGACCCGCTATCTTCCCCTCGTGGAGATCGAACGTCTCTCCTGAGATCGAAGGCCGTCGTGCCATCCGAGAGCGCTCTTTCCGGCGCGGTTCAGCCGTTCTACCCTGCCGCCGTCCCCGTTTATTATGGTATGAAACGTGGAAAAGCCCCGCAGGAGGTACGCCATGACCCGCCCATACATCAGAAAAATCGCTCGTTCATGCGTCGCGCTCCTTTTCGTCCTCTCGTTTCTGTCTCCGGCATCCGCCGACGCCCTGGATAAGGAGATCAACCTCGGCAAGAAAGCGGCGGAGTCCATAGAGGAGCACTGGGAACGGGTGGCTGATCCGGCGAAGAGCGCCCGGCTCAATATGATTTTGACCCGATTCATCCCCTACATGGAACGCCCCCTGCCCTACGAGGTGCGCATCGTCCGCGAGGAGACGATCAACGCTTTCAGCCTTCCCGGCGGCATCGTCTACTTCACGACGGGCATGCTGGACTTCATGCGCACGGACGCCGAGGTCGCGGCGATCCTCGCCCATGAGCTCGTTCACGCGGACAGGCGTCACGTCATCATCCAGACGGCCAGGGCGTCGCGGATTTCCCTAGCCGCCGTTCTGCTGATGGTTGCGACGGGGGGAGCGGCGGGTCCGATGATGCTCACGAGCCTGTTGCAGGCGGCTGTCACGAACTCCTACAGCATCGACCTCGAACGCGAAGCCGACGAGGAGGGGTTCAGGATACTGGTGGAGGCCGGGTTCCCTCCCTCGGCGCTGGTGACCGCCCTGGAGGCCATGGAGAACGATCAGCTGCGGCGCCCCCACGTGGATATGGGCGTCTTCATGACGCACCCGGAGATGAAGGAGCGCGTTCAGTACATCCTTCAGATGGCCAAGGAGCAGAACATCCCCATCATGAGGAAGGACGCCCTTCATCTGCTGCGCACCGATGTGCGCGACGCTGACGGACGATTGGAGCTCACCGTGGACGGCGCTTCCCTCTGGTCCGTGGCCGGGACGGAGACCAACAGAGCTCGTCTTGAGGAGATCAAGGAGAAGATCGATCGATTCTTCCAGATGGAGACGGTCCCCTACGAGATCGAAGTGATCGCCAGGGACGGGAAACAGGGGCTGCGCATCGGGCCATCCCTCGTGGTCGCCGAACCCCTGCCCGAGGGCGCCGAACCTCTCGGGACATTCAGAGCCGCCCTGGTGGATGCACTCAACCGTGCGAAGGAGAAACACTCCGGGGTCATCTACATGCCCTAGCGGTTCTCCCGAAGAGTATAGTGTAGAATAACAGGAGGCGCTTTCTTCCCTTCCTCGTTAGCGCCTCCGCTGAAGGAGCGTGGAGGCGAGTCTCTCACTGAAAGGAGCGAACGACGTGTCCGTCTCTTTGTATAGAAAATATCGGCCGCAGGTCTTCGACGACGTGGCCGGACAGGGGATCGTCGTGGACGTTCTCAGGACGGCCCTGCAGCGTAAAAGAGTCGGGCACGCCTACCTCTTCTCCGGACCTCGGGGGTGCGGCAAGACGTCCGTTGCGCGCCTCCTAGCCAAGGCGCTGAACTGCACCGATCTGCGCGATGGATACGAACCCTGCTGTCAGTGCGACAACTGTCGTGCGATCACGTCGGGCGAGAGCCTGGACGTGGTGGAGATCGACGGTGCATCGAACAACGGCGTCGAGGAGATCCGGGAGCTGAAGAGCCACGTGGCCCTCTCCCCCTTTGCCTCCCAGTGGAAGATCTACATCATCGATGAGGTCCATATGCTGTCCATCGCCGCCTTCAACGCCCTCCTCAAGACCCTCGAGGAGCCTCCGTCCTTCGTCCTCTTCATTCTGGCCACGACGGAGCCGCAGAAGGTCCCGGTGACCATCCGGTCTCGATGCCAGCACATCCCCTTCCGGCGGATCGAACTGGAGGACATCGCCCGTACCTTGGGGACGATCGCCGCGAAGGAGAACATCCCGTGGGAGGACGAAGCGCTCCGCGAGATTGCGAGGCAGAGCGACGGGGCCCTCCGGGATGCCATATCCATGATGGAGCAGACGCTTGCCCTCGGCGGCGGCGAGCTCACCATGACCGCCGTGGACCGTCTCTTCGGGGGAGGGACATCGGCGGACCTGGAGGAGTGGATCGGGGCGCTGAAAAAGGGGTCGCCACGCCCGCTCCTCATGATGGAGGAGATGTTCGGGCGAGGGGCCTCCCCTCAGCGCGTCGTCGAGGGTCTCTTTCTTCTCTTCAGAAATCTCTTGGCCGTCCGGCGATGGGGCAAGCCCGTCCTCGACGCTCTGGCGCTCTCCGAGGGGGAGAAGGTCTTCTTCACCGAGGAGAGTCCGCGCTGGAGAGAGGAGGAGCTGTCGGCCATGATGCTCTTCACGTCGAAGCTCATCCCTCAGGTGCGCCTCGGGCTCCGTTCGGACGTCCTTTCCGGGCTCATGGCCGCGAAGGATAGCGAGCTGACCCTTTCGGAAAGGCCCTCCGCCGCGCACGAAGGAACGGCGGCGGCGGTGTCCGCTCCGCCGGAGAAGAAACGGAGAGGACACCGCGATGCCGACAGGGGGAGCGACCGAATGGCGACGCCTGCGGCGGAGCCGCCGACAGAGGGTGTCCCTGCGCCCGCCACGGCTGCCGCCTTCGACGAAGGGGCATCGAAAGCAGGGAAAAAAGAAACGGCGAACAGTGCGGACGAGGGGCATGGGACGGACAACGCCCTTCCCGGCGCTGACAATTCTGTTGATGTCGAGACGCCGGACATGGAGGAGCGGTGGCACACCCTCGTGGAGATTCTCCGCGAGAAGGAGCCCCTGTTGTATGCCGCCCTTTCGGGCGCCGAAGTGACCGCTGCCGGAAGCAGGCTCCATATCCGGTTCCCCGAAGAGCGCCGGTATGCCTTCGAGGCTCTGTCGATCGAGCGGAACTCCTTCTTGCTCTTCTCCCACGCGCAGGAACGTCTCGGCGCCGAAGTCGAACTCGTGCTCCACTGCGGAGAGGATGAGCGACCATGCGCCCCCTCACACTATCTCGGGACCGCCGGCCGGGATGCGCTTGATCGGCCGTGGGAGCCAGCAGAGGGCTCCGCTCCGGAGCGGAGCGCGTCGCGACAGACTCCTGCCCCGGCGTCGTCGAAGAAGGAGGACACGGCCGTCGCTTTTGACGGCATGGTCCAAGAGGTTCTGCGGTGGGGCGGAGAGGTCGTCATGGTCAAGCGAGGGGAGAGCGAGGCGGCCGATTCCGATGAGGAACGGGCGCCCGACGAGGAAGAACCGCAGTAGACCGGCCCTTCGTGAAAGAGCGAGGGGTCGGGGAACGCAAGGAGCGAATCGATGACACGTCAATTTGTTCATCTTCATGTTCACACGGAGTACAGCCTGCTGGACGGCGCCATACGGTGCGACCAGCTGGCGGCCAAGACGGCGGAATACGGCATGCCCGCCGTCGCCATGACGGACCACGGGGCCATGTACGGTGCCGTGGAGTTCTA
Organism: uncultured Synergistales bacterium; assembly: GCA_937897575.1. Lineage (GTDB taxonomy): Bacteria > Synergistota > Synergistia > Synergistales > Aminobacteriaceae > CALCQG01. Next base: position 8,590 of record CALCQG010000021.1, read on the forward strand.
CCATCGATGCACATCGGCCGGCGTCCGCCCCATCATCGGATGCGAAATGTATGTGGACCCGGACGGACACCGGTCGAGGGAGAAGCGGGGAAAGAACTACCACCTGCTGGTTCTGGCCGAGAACGACGAGGGGTACCATAACCTGGTCAAGCTCGTCTCCATCGCCAACACGGAGGGCTTCTACAGCAAGCCGAGAATCGACCACACGCTGCTCTCTCAGTACCGGTCGGGCCTTATCGTCTCCTCGGCCTGCCTCGCCGGCGAAATTCCCTCCCTTATCCTCGAGGACCGGGAGGATGAGGCCCTCAAGCGGGCCATGCTCTACCGGGATATCGTCGGCAAGGACAACTTCTTTCTCGAGATCATGTACAACCAGATTCCTGAGCAGGCCGTAGTCAACAAAACTCTCGTCCGGATGGCCAGGGAGCACGACTTCCCGCTGATCGCCACCAACGACGCCCACTATCTATCGCAGGAGGACCGGGACTGGCACGAGGTGCTCCTGTGCGTGCAGACCAAGTCGACCCTTGACGACGAGAAGCGCATGACCTTCACCACGAACGACTTCTATCTCCGCTCGCCCGAGGAAATGGACCGTTTCTTCGGCGCGGAGCTGCCCGACGCCCTCGACAACACCGTCCTGATAGCCGAGCGGTGCAACGTCACACTGCCGCTCGACGACAGGAACTACAAGCTCCCCAACCTCCGGCTGCCCGAGGGGGAGACCCTCGAGACCAATCTCGAGAAGGAGTCCTGGGCCGGGCTGCAGCAGCGGTTGGGCGGGCAGGTACCCGACGACTACGAGCAGCGGCTCCGGTATGAACTCTCCGTCATCAACAGCATGGGGTTCGCAGGCTACTTCCTGATCGTCGCCGGCATCATCAAGGCGGCGAAGGACAGAGGTATCCCCGTGGGACCCGGGCGAGGCTCCGCCGCCGGATCCGTCGTCGCGTGGTCTCTCCGCGTCACGGAGCTCGACCCCATCAAGTACAATCTGCTCTTCGAGCGCTTTCTGAACCCCGAACGGATCAGCATGCCGGACATCGACACGGACGTGTCGGACAAGGGGCGCGACGAGCTGCTCCAGTACATATCGGACCAGTACGGCCACGATCGCGTGTCGCAGATCATCACCTTCGGACGGCTGATGAGCCGGAACGCCGTCAAGGACGTGGGACGCGTCCTGTCCATGCCTGTCGCCGACGTGAACGCCATCACCCGCCTCATCCCCCTGGACGCCAAATCCATCCCCGACGCTCTCGAGCGTTCACCCGAGCTGGCGGCGATGAACAGAAAAGGGTCCATGGTGGAGAAGGTGCTCACCATCGCCACCCACATCGAGGGCCTTGCCCGGCACTGCTCTCAGCACGCGGCGGGTGTGGTCATCACGCCCATGCCCGTGACGGACCTCGTCCCGGTACGGCGAATCGGGAACGACCAGATCGTCACCCAGTACTCCATGGAGCCCATCGAGAAGCTGGGGCTGGTGAAGATGGACTTTCTCGGGCTCAGAACCCTCTCCGTCATCGAAGAGGCCCTCGAGAACATCGCCCTGGGCGGTAAGGCGGTCCCCGACATCGAGAACATCCCCCTGGACGACGGAAAGACCTACGAGATGCTGCAACGGGCCGATACCCTCGGGGTCTTTCAGCTGGAATCGGGGGGCATGCGCCGTCTGCTGAAGAAAATCCGCGCCGACTGCTTCGACGATCTCGTGGCCGTGCTCGCCATGTACCGCCCGGGCCCGCTCGGGAGCGGCATGGTCGATCAGTACATCCGCTGCAAGCACGGCGAGGCGAAGGTGGAGTACCTGCACCCGCTTCTCGAGGACGTGCTGAGGGAGACCTACGGGGTGGTGCTCTATCAGGAGCAGGTCATGCAGTGCGCCGCCATCCTCGCGGGCTTCAGCCTCGGCGAGGCCGACATTCTGCGGCGGGCCATGGGAAAGAAGAAGACGGACGTGATGGAGCAGCAGCGGGCGAAGTTCGTCGCCGGGTGCGAGGAGCGGGGGATCAGCCGGAAAAAGGCCGAGGACACCTTCGACATCATCCAGGAGTTCGCCGGATACGGCTTCAACAAGTCTCACAGCGCCGCCTACGCGCTGATAACCTATCAGACGGCCTGGCTCAAGGCGAACTATCACGCCGAGTTCATGGCGGCCTATCTGTCCAGCCAGATCGGAACTTCACGGCGGTGGACGGCGTGATCCGTTTCGGTCTGGGAGCCGTGGCGAAAGCCGGACACACGGCTGTGGAGGCGATCCTTGCGGCCCGCAACGCCGCCGGTCCGTTCAAATCCCTGTGGGACTTTCTCTGCCGCGTGGATCTTCGGGTGGTGAACAAATCTGTCATCGAAAACCTCATCAGCGCCGGGGCTTTCGACACCCTCTGCCCGAACCGTCGCAGCTTGATGGAGGGTCTTCCCGACCTGCTCAGCGCGGCGCAGAAGAAGTGCTCCGACGGCAATCAGTGCTCCCTCTTCGAGATGATGACGGATCCCGAAAACGACACCGGCCCCGACCTGCCCGACGTGGAGGACTACACTCAGCAGGAGCGGTTGGAGCATGAGATGGAGGCGACGGGGCTCTACATATCGGGACACCCCTTCGAGGAGCACGAGAAGAGGATTCAGGCCCTCACGTCCTGCAGCATCTCGGACCTCGGCCGCTGGTCCTGTAAAAACAGGGCGCCACTTTTCGGCGGAATGGTCCTCTCCATAACGGACAGGATGACGAAGAACGGAAATGCCATGGGGATCGTGAAGATCGAGGACGGGAAGTCCAGGGTGGAGGTCGTCTGCTTTCCCAAGATCTGGGAGACCTTGCGGGGCCGGATCGGCCCCGGGACGGTCTGCCTCGTGCAGGGCCTTCCGGAGGAGCGCGAGGAGCTGAGCGTGATCGCGAAGGAGATCTACCTGCCGGAGGACATCGAACGAGGGCGTCTCGCCCCCTTCGTCCGCGTCTCGCTCTTTGCGGACTCCATGAAGGACCGCCCCTTCAAGGAGCTGCTCCGGGCCCTGAAGACGTACCCGGGGAAGGCTTCCGTCCTTCTCGAACTGAAGGACGACACGGACTCCGTCGTGCTCATGCTCGACAACGTCAGGGTGAACCCCGACGCCCCCATCGAGTCGGCCTTGGGAGAACTTCTTCCGGAGAGCGCCTTCCAGATACAGTGACATTTCCCCGTTTCAAGGGTTGAGAGTGAAAGGAGCTGTACAACCGTGTCAAAAGTGAAGATCGTCTGCACATTGGGCCCCGCCTGTTCCAGCTATGAGACTCTGCTCGCCATGGGCAGGGCCGGGATGAACGTCGCCCGGTTCAACTTCAGCCATGGGACCTACGAGGGGCACCACGACATGCTGAACCAGGTCCGCGCCGTGGAGAGAGCCCTTAGCACGCCCATCGCGACGCTCCTCGACACGAAGGGGCCGGAGATCCGCACCGGCAAGGTCAGAGACGGAGCGGTCCTGTTGGAGCAGGGGACGACCGTCGCACTGACCCCCGAGGACATTCTCGGCACGAGCGACCGGATCACCGTCCGCTATCCGAAGCTGGCGGAGGAGGTGCACCCGGGGCAGGAGATCTATATCGACGACGGCACCCTCCATCTCGCCGTGGAGAATATCTCGGGCGGCGATGTCCTGTGCCGGATCATAGTGGGTGGCGTACTGAACGACACGAAGGGCGTGAACATCCCGGGGGCGGGGATCACCCTGCCCACCCTCGCCCCGAAAGACATCGAGGACATCCGCTGGGGGATCGAGCACCAGATGGACTACATCGCCGTCTCTTTCGTGCGGACTCGGGACGACATCATGGAGGTCCGCCGGGTCATGGAGGAGTTCGCCGGGTCGATGAAGGTCATCGCCAAGATTGAGACACGGCAGGCCGTCCTCAACATCGAGGAGATCGCCGACGTGGTGGACGGCATGATGATCGCGCGGGGCGACCTCGGCGTGGAGATCCTGACGGAGGAGGTCCCCCTGCAGCAGAAACGGATCATCGACCTCTGCCGCGCGAGGGGCAAGGCCGTCATCGTGGCGACTCAGATGCTGGACTCCATGATCCGGAACCCTCGTCCGACCCGCGCCGAGGCAAGCGATGTGGCGAACGCCGTGTTGGACGGAACGGACGCGGTCATGCTCTCTGGCGAAACGGCGAAGGGGCTCTACCCGCTGCGCTCCGTCGAAACGATGAAGCGCATCGCCCTCATGGCGGAGAAGGAGATCGAGCTGTGGGAACGCCCCGTCCGAAGCATATCGACCACCATGGGCGTCCCCGATGCCGTGAGCTCCGCCGCGGTGCTCGTCGCCCGCCAGATGAAGGTCGGTTCGATCATCTCCATGACCCAGAGCGGCAGCACGGCGAAGATGGTCAGCAAACACAGGCCGCCCTGCCCGATCTACGCCGTGACCCCGCTGATCCGGACCTGGCGGGAGCTGGCCCTGTACTGGGGGGTGACGCCGCTCGTCAAGGAGCAGATGTACGACCAGAACACGGCCGTGGACTCCACATTGGCCACCTGCCTCGCCGAAGGCTACGTCCGGCAGGGGGACCTGGTGGTCGTGACGGCGGGCGTGCCCATAGGGACGCCCGGCACGACGAACATGCTTCAGGTGCACATCGCCGGCGAAGTCCTCGTGCGGGGGCTGTCCCTCCGCAAGGGAGAGGCCAGAGGCAAGGTCATCGTCGCCCGGTCGGCCGAGGAAGCCGTGGAGAAGATGGGCGAGGGAGACATCCTCGTCGTTCACGGGACGGACAAGGACTACATCGCGGCCATGAAGCGCGCTTCGGCCATCGTCACCGAGGAGGGCGGTCTCACGTCCCACGCCGCCGTCGTCTCCCTCGAGCTGGGCATCCCCTGCGTCGTGAACGCCAAGGAAGCCTGTTCGAGGCTGTCCGACGGGATGACCGTCACGGTGGACGGATACCGCGGCCTCGTTTACCATGGCCGGATCCGGCTGACCGTGTGACCGTGAGCGGCATGGAGAGGGACGGAGGGCTCCGGGACCCCATCGCACCGGGCCGCCTGTCGCAGCTCTGGACCGAGACGGACGACGGAGCATACCGCCGGAGCGCCGTCCTCGTCCCCTTTCTTCCGGGCGAGGGAGCGTGGAGCCTCCTCTTCCTCAAGCGCGCATCCAACCTGTCCAGGCACGGAGGCGAGGTCTGTTTCCCCGGCGGCATGCAGGAATCGGGCGACCGCACGATCCTCGAGACGGCACTCCGGGAGACGGAGGAGGAGACGGCCATTCCGCCGCACCGGATCCGTCCGCTGGCGGTCCTCCCGCCCGAGTGCACCGTCGTCTCCGCCGTGAACGTGCACCCCGTCGTGGGCGTTCTGTCCGGCGTACATTCCGTCGACGACCTCACCCTCAACAGCGAGGAGGTTCAGGACGCCTGCATGGTCCCCTATTCCCTCTTCTTTGCCCCTCCCGTGCTGCACAGCGTCCTCGTCCACGGTGAACAGGTGACCTACCCCGAGTATTTCCTGCCCAACGGATGGCGGCTCTGGGGCGTCACGGCGAGGATTCTGCGGCGGATCGTGACCCTCTCCGTCGGGGAGGGTGTCTGATGGCTCTGCTGGGCGCCCATGTCTCCATCGCGGGAGGCATCGACAAGTGCATCGCCCGGGGGGAGGCGCTGGAGTGCGAGGCGATTCAGATCTTCTCGAAGAATCAGCTGCAATGGAGGAGCGCCCCCATCTCCAACAGCACCGCCGAGCGCTTTCACTCCCTCTGGCGCAAGAGCGACATCGTGCACGTGGTCGTGCACGCATCGTACCTCATCAACCTGGCGGCGACGGACGAGACGGGGACGAGAAGCGAAGGGGCCCTTCAGGACGAGGTGGAGCGGTGCGACCTCCTCGGCGTGGACGATCTCGTCCTGCACCCGGGGTCGTCTAGGGGACGGCCGGCGGATGAGGCTCTCGACCTCGTGTCGCGCCGTCTCGGCGGCGTGCTGAGAAGGACGGAGGGCAAGAGAGTCCGCATCCTGCTCGAGACCATGGCCGGGCAAGGCTCCCTCCTCGGAGGGGATTTCGCCCACTTCAGGCAGATCTTCGACGCCCTCGACTGGCACCCGCGCCTCGGGATATGTCTGGACACCTGTCACCTCTTCGCCGCGGGACACGATATGCGACGCGAGTCATCTTACCGGAAGCTGATCGGGAGGATCGACAACACCGTCGGCCTGGAGCGGGTGTTCTGCTGGCACTTCAACGACAGCGTCCACGATCTCGGCAGAGGGCTGGACAGACACGCCCACATCGGCGAGGGGGCGCTGGG
>CALCQG010000022.1 GCA_937897575.1 uncultured Synergistales bacterium
CGTCCTCGGGATTGATGGTCAGCGGCTTGAACTTCAGCCCGTTTTCGAGGATGGCCACCCGGTGGGCGTTGTCCGTGCCTTGATACAGGTCGTTCCACGACTTTCTGAGACGTTCGACGGCAGACGGGTCTTTGAAAAAAGCGTCCGTCTCCAGTACACCCCTCGGTGTCGCGTCATTGTCGAAAAATCTCCCAGCGTACTCGCTCGCCGCTATCCCCTGCCCAATGGCCTCCGCCGCCACCCGGACCACGGAATGGCCCCGCAGGCCGTTGAAGCCCAGCCCTGGGACGTGGAACAGCTCGTCCCACATGAGCGTCTTGTTCGTGCCGTCGGTGAGTTTCACGTCGTAGACGAGTTTCCCGGTGGCGATGTCCTTCCGCGGCATGACCGTGGACGGGTCGAGGAACCAGAGCGCCGCCACCCGTCCGGCGGTGTCGAGGTCGATGAGGGCGTAGGCGTTACCCCAGAGAGCGAGGCTCGCGGTAACCGCCTCCCAGAAGTTGAACGCCGTCTGCCGCGGGTTAGGAGCGCTGTGTAACAGGGGGTATAGGTAATGGTCAGCGGCCTCCTGCCTTCCGTCCCCCTTGCGCCGGTAGATCTTGAGCGGCAATTGCGCCACCGACTCCGAGAGAACGCGCACGCAGGAGTAGACTGCTGAGAACCTCATGGCTTTTTCTTCGTCCACGGTGTGTCCCGTCAGGCTTGCCCCCGTTAGTATGCGAACGATCTCGGCTTCCGACGGGTGTCCTCCGGGGTACAATCCCCGCCGGAAAATGTCTTTTATTTGCGCGAAAACGCTCTTTTTCAGGGTTTTTCACCTCCTTTTTTGCAATAAAAAAGCCGCCTCCATGAAGGAAGCGGCTATTGTTTTTCTCCGATTCGCCAGGCGGGTTCGGAGTAACCTTGCTCCGTCCTGCCTCTGACAAGCCGGGTTTTTGAGGTAACAGCTTGTGACTACTAAAACGGGAAATACTATTCACAAGTGAATTTATGGATTACAGGGTCAGTATCCCCCTTGATTCATAGATTGACGGCTCGTCACGGAATTCAAGCATAGTGGCGATGGCGGTTATAAGAGCAACCGCCGGGTCAATGCGCTCAGTGGCCTTGTCCTTCGCAGGTTTAATGTTCCCCGCCGGGTCTTGCGTGATCATGACGTTATCCATCGCCCATGTGAGCACCGGGTTATTGTTGTGCCTCAGGTACCCGCCCAAAACAAGCCGTTCCAGTTCCTTGCAGGCGGGACTCATGGTCTTGTACCCCTGCCTGATCTGCACGACCGGCACGCCGTCGCCTTCGAGGTCGATGGCCCATTTTGTGGCGTTCCATGGGTCGTACCCCACCACCTCCAGATACGGGAATGCCGCCTTGAGGTCCTGCGCTATTGTGTGTCTAATGTAGTCATGGTCTATCACGTTCCCATCCGTTGCGATCAGATGCCCGTCCCTGGACCACGAGTCATAGGGCACCCGGTCCCGCTTTACCCTGGCGGCGATATTATCGCCTGGAATCCAGTTGAATGACAGGATGTGCACCCGGTCCTCCTCGTCGGGCTCGAACACCAGGGCGCAGGAGGAGAGGTCCGTGGTGCTGGACAGGTCCACTCCGGCCCAGCAGCGCAGCTCGGAGAGGTATTCCGGGTCGAAGTCGTACCCGCAGGACCGCCATTTCTCCATGTCAAGCCAGCGGGTTTCCTGTGTGGTCCACTGATTCAAATACAGCCGCCGAAAGGTGTTCTGATAGGCGGGGATCTCTTGGGCGCGTTTGCACTCCCGCCTCAGGAAGTCCAGCTTGATTGATACCTCAAGATTAGGATTCGCCTTGCGCCAGACCGCTTCATCCGTCCATTCGTCGCCCTCTTCGGCGGCAAATATCAGTGGGAAAAATGTCGGGTCTTCAACAACTCCGTCAATGATTTTTTGCCCGTAGTCGTGGAGTTCCCAGCAGATGGAATTCCTGTCATATCCCGCCGTCGTGATCCCGAGCATGAGCGGCTGAGTTCTCGCCCCCATAGACGTTGAAAGCACGTCCCACAATTCGCGGTTGGGAGCGCTGTGAATTTCATCGTAGATGACGGCGTGAGCGTTAAATCCATGTTTGCTGTACGCCTCCGAGCTAATGGCCCGGTAAAAACTCGCCGTCTCGTAGAACACTATCCGCTTCTGAGAGTCTATGATCTTGCACATGCCGGAGAGCACCGGGTCATTGCGGACCATCTGCGCTGCGGCGTTGAATACGAGGGATGCCTGCTCCCTGTCGGCGGCCGCGCTGTAAATCTCCGCGCCAGGCTCGTTGTCTCCGAACAACAGAAAAAGCGCGATGGCGGCGGCGAGCTCGGACTTCCCATTTTTGCGCGGGATCTCCAGGTATGCGGTCTGGTACTGTCTTAACCCGTCCCCCTTGACCCGCCCGAAAAGCTCCTTCAAAAACATCTTCTGCCATTTTTGAAGCTGGAAGGGCTTGCCTGACCATTCGCCTTTCGTGTGTGTCAGACGGGCGATAAATTCAATCGCCCAATCGGCTTTTTTGCGTGAAAACATGGAATCAACCTATCTTCGAGCGGAGCCTTGAGGCGAAGTCGTCTTTTTCGTCTTCATTCGGGACCTCAAGCCTTCCCCGCGAGGATGGGGTCATGCCAAACTCAATGCAGAGGCACTTCAGCATTTGGGCGTATTTCATCGACACCCCGACAGCAGGGTGTGCGACACTGTTCCGTTCACCCTTCGTATTCACGTAGTCCGATATCATCCCCTCGGATTCAACCTGATTTTCAGCCTCCTCGATGCGGGCCTGACAGATAGCCATGATATTTATCAGCGGGATCTCCGCGTCTGTAAGCATTTTCATGGCCCGCAGTATGCGCACATTGTCCATGAATGCCCTGTGAGCAACGGGGTTGTTTTTCACCGCGTCCCATTCAATGACGTTCTCACTCACCGGAGGCATCGGCTCGTTCTTCGAGAGAAAACGAGACTTCGGATCTCCGTCAAGCTCCTTCAATCGCCTTGGTTTCGGTTTCCTTCCAGTCGTAGCCATCACTTCACCTCCTTAAAAGGGCAGGTCCAGTTTCCGATTATCTCGCGCGTGACCTCCCGGCGTTGCGCTGAACGCCGTCTATCAGCTATTTTGCCCCCCCCCTACCCTGTGCAGCCTGCTATGGCAGCCCCAGCACAGGGATTCCAAGTTGTCGATGTCAAGGGGTGAGCCACCCTCTGATATCTCCACTTTATGGTGCACCAGCTCGGCAGCCGTGACCCTGCCCTGTCTCTGGCACTCCTCACAGAGCGGATGCCTGCCTCGGTACCAATCCCGAAGCCGACGCCACTCCGAGGTAGCGTAGAACGCATGCCGTGCCGGGCGGGACTTGTTATACCACCGCTCTTTATCCTTGCGCCGTTTGGTCGCATATTGCTCCCCAGGCTTCCTCGGCATAGCCTCACCTCCAGATATAGAGCGGGCCTCCCCTGGGGAGACGACCCTGTAACCGAACACCGGTAAGGTAGCGATTTGCCCGGCGGGTGTTGTCACGATTCATCCAGATAAATTACCACTCTGCCCTGCCCTTCATCCTCCTCGATGTACTCCTCCAGGTATGGATGGAGCGCCGCGCACTCACCATCAGCAAGAGCGGGGTAGTTGATGCCGAGGCTAATCAAACGACTCATGAGTCACCTCGCGTCCAGCCCGCGTTTCAGATATACACCATTCTTTCGTCACTTTGAGGATAATATAGTTTTCGTCCCGGCACAGTATCTCCGCGTCCCATGGCACGGTAGCCCATGCCAGATTGACGACCTGGAACCATGGAACACAATTGCCCCGTTGAACTTTGACAAGACCGAACACAATGCGCCCCACCTCCGGGACAAATAAAAAATGCCCGGCTGGATGGCCGGGCTTATGCAGTAATGAACATATCACAGATTCGAGCAAAACCATGCCAGAAACCATGCCAACTTTCCGACACCTAATCTAAAAACCCAAGGAAACACGCTCCTGTCCTGACAAGCACCTTACGTAAACGCCACCTTGTGCGCTCGCTTATAGACATGACATCCTGTATCTCAATCCATGTATGCTTCTGCCGATACCGCAAATCGAAAAGGGTGACCAGTTCCGGATGTTGTTCTGAGAGGTGGGTTAGCATGTGCTGTATTGGTGCTGTTCGCAATCTGCACTTAGCTATCTGCTCATCGAGAAATTCTAGTTGCTCAAACCACATGCTGATAGGATCGCTGTACGATGTGCCCGTGTCTACCCGCTCCTGGAAGTCTGAACCGGAGCGGACAACATCAAGGCATCTTTGTCTGTCAATGAGGTTCTGAAGCTGGTTCGCGTTATATGAATATCCGTAGAACTCCCGCTCTACCGCACGGAATAAAGTATTGTCCAGCGTCACACGTTCACCTCCCTCTCCATGTGTAGCCGTCCCTCTTGCACACCACCGCTACTCCAAGAGCGAACCAGCCTGTAAACATTCCTGCAACGAACCAGACAACAGGCATTTCCCCACCTCCCGCGCACCGATGCAGAACTGAAGCAATGTCCCGTTGTTATCAACCACCATGTCAAAAGATTCGCCATCCAACTCGCACTCCGACGGGTGGGAACGAGCCTCAGGGGAAAGGCCGTTGTCGTGGTCAGTGCGGTTAATGCGGACGGTCACCACGCTGTACCCGTGCTCGCGTCCCCATATCTGCATTAGACTAATCTCGTTTCGATAGCGGCAATCAGTGATTACTACCATGTCGTGACTGATAGACTCCTGAAGGCGTCGTATCCAGTGGTCCGGCTCGTAATGCCGCCAGACTGAGCCGAGTTCCTGCAGGAGGATGCGCCCTCTAAAGTCCTTCTGCCCGTTCCAGCCGCCTGCTATAGCCTCGTCTTTCAAGGCTTTTGCGAAGGAGTATTTGTGGAAGCCCAGACATTGTATGGAGTCGGCAAATGTGTCCTTACCGGCCTGTGCCTTACCGGAGAGGAGTATTAAATATTTCACAGTCCAATCGCCTCCAATGGCATCAAACAGTCCCTGCCTTCCGGCTGCACAAAAATCCTCATGTTGTGCCTGATTGCATACGCCAGCTCCCGCCTGCACCCGTCGCTATTCCACCATGCACCAAAAAACAGCGCCTCGTCGCACTGTGCCAGCATCCTCAGGCAGTGCTCAAGCGCTCCCTCGTGATCTGTCCGGAACCAACGGAACGCGTGGATGGGGCTGAGGATGAGGATGTCGGGCTCGTCGTGGATGAGGCGCAGGCATATCCTCGAGTCGGTTTTCATCTTTTCACCTCCGGGATGAGTGTATTTTCTGATTCTTTTTCATGTATCCATGTCCTCGTACTCATTTTTCCCCTCCTTGTTTACCGGAAAATGTTTACAGGATTTTTGACCCGCGAGCCGCCGGGACTACGGGACAAGGTATATATACCTTGTCCCACGTGTCCCGAAGCATTCGCATCGCCCCCCCTCTTGTCCCGGCCCTTGTCCAAGTTTTTGTAAACCGTTGCAATTACTAGGATTGATACCTGGGACAAACTTGTCCCGCGATTTGTCCCGAATCGCGCGAAGCGGGACAAGGGGGGTATATTGTGAAAGTTTTAGTTAGTCCCGGTATACACTAAATTTTTGTTACCTCATTGTTAACAATACACTTAAAAACGTGTTATCAAAAACTGTCCATCCGTCACCCTCGCGCTTTATTACTTCACCGTTCATTAGATACCCTATCAGCTTGGTGGTGTGGGACGGTTTAATCATATTTTTTGCCGTTCCCTCGGTGATTCCGTTTTCGTGTATCAGGAAGTCAAGCAGTTTTTTCTTATCAACGTATGGACGTCCGTCTACAATCTCGCAACCAGTGGCGAACCAGGCACGCTCGAACATTTTTTTATGCTCGGCAAGTTTGGAGTCTTTCTTTGTTTCAGCAGGAGCATCACAAGGCAGTACGATGGCACTGTGTACCTGCTCGCCGTCCTCGTCGAACCATCCAGGTATTTCCACCTGCATCAAATCGACAAAGGCTGACGGTTCAAGCTCCCCGTCCTTCTGCTTCCTTTGGACAAGTTCCATTGGATTTCCACCAACCACGGAGATTTCCACGTCCAGGGCACCACGCCAGGCCGAGGAACCCCGTGCCCTGTTTTGCGCATCTTCCGATACCCCCGTATGGTGGACGAGGATAACGGAACAGCCAAATTCCCGCATGAGACCGGCGCAGGCGTCCAGCATTGTTTTCGCGTCCTGTGCCTTGTTTTCGTCGCCTGCAAGGAAACGGTGCAGGGTGTCCACCACCACTAAATCGGGCTTCTTTGGAAGGGCGCGGATGTGGTCTATCGTTTTCCGGTATCCCGTAGCCGATATATTCAGATCACATCCGTCGCGGGAGAGCCACATATCCAAACGCTCTATTCCGTGGTAATGCTTCCATGCCGCAACGCGAGCCTTCAGTCCCCAATGTCCTTCACCTGCGAGGTAGACCACAGTACCATCCCGTACTTTCATGCCGTTCCAGGTCGGCAATCCTGCGGCAATACGAAGGCACCAGTCAAGCACCACAAACGTCTTACCGCATCCTGATGGGCCATGCACCATAATTAAGGCGTCGCCCTGTATCCATTTTTTGACGAGCCATCGGATAGGCGCGGGGCGTGCGCAGAACTCGTCTGCCTGGACAAGCCAGTCTCCAAGATCGGGTTGCAGGAGTTGAAACAAATCATGACCCGCCTGTACGTAATCATTTGCGTCGCCTGTCTCGGGAGGGATGATGACGCGGGTATTCCACCGCTCCGAGGCTTTTATGGCCTCCCGCTGTCCGGTGCCGCTCTCATCGTTGTCCGCGACGATAACGATGTCCTGCTGGTCGCCGAACTTCTCGCGAAGCAGTCCAGCCACGTTGACGAGATTCCCGGCAGTGTAGGCAATGAACACTGCCGCATTTGTCGCCTCGTGGATGGATGCAGAAGTTGCGAATCCTTCAGCAAGATAAATCGTCTTGCCCGGTGTTCCGATCAACCAGTACCGCCCCTTCGTCGCCCCTCCGGAGTGGTAGAGTTTCGAGCCGTCCGGTGCGATGTACTGGAGGGTGGACAGGTTCCCTCCCTCGTCGTAGAGCGGGAGTACCAATCTACTGTCGCCTGACACCCTCGCGCCGTGGGGCTGGACGCCCTTGCGTTTCAGGTATGGATGGTCGGGGCTTGCCGGTGCGCAACGCTCCCAAATCTCGGCCACCGTCTCAGACACAACGGCAATAGTCTTTCCCCGCTCCTCGTCCCTGGCGCGTTTGGCCTCCTCGTACCGCTTGTCTCTGGCGATCCGTTCATTCAGTGTCAGCTCTCGTCCTATGTCGGCACACCATCGCTGATGAAGACTGCTCTTCCAGTCACCGAATGACCCGGCAACAACTCCGTCAGGGTAGGCGATATACCATCCCGACTTGTTGCCCCTCTTGCCGTCAGGGTTGAACCGATGTATCCGTCCGTCAATCAGTATCGTTGGAGGAGGTTCTATCCCCGCCTCCTCCATGGCGCGGGCGAGCTGGATGTCCGGAGGGGCTGTATCGCGATCGTTAACTAGACATGGCCCGTTGAAAAATCGTGTAAGGCTTGCCATTCATCCACCTCCCCCTGTGCCGCTTCACAACCGGCGCAAATGGCGACGCGGTACCCGCATGATTCCAGATACCCCTTCCATGAGGACTGATCCTCCGATACAACCCCACCCTTGACACGCTTCATCTCGATGAACAAGCCCCATGCCGGGATAAAAAGGTCAGGCACGCCGCGAGAGACACCCTCTGCCTTGAGACGGCACGCAACGGATGGACTGCGCGCCCCGCCGTTTGGAATCGCAAAAATACGGACGTCAGGAAACTTGCGCCGGAACCACTGTACGAACGTCCTTTGTTCCTCGTGCTCAGTCGGGATATGGTCAGGCGCTTTGCTCGTCATCCCAATACCTCGCTGTCACCCGGTAAAATTTACCGTCCTTTTGGCGGTTGATCCTGTTAGGAGCAGGAACAGCGCTCATCACACTGACAACCTCATCCAGGTCATATGGGTTACGGATATCAGCCCCCACCCTGCGGGCAATGCCAAGCAGTGTACGGACTGCTTTGTCTCCGGCGTATCCTCCGTGGAGAAGACATAGGTATTCAGTGACCGACTCGAAAAAGTTACCGTAATACGTGACCGTCACCATCTCCTTTCCGCTCGCGGCAGTGTACCGTCTCCATTGCCAGTCTTTGACAACCATGTTATTGTCCTGTCCCATGATGTCATCGTTGTGGAGTTCCAGTTTTTTCGGCTTGCGCTCTGGGAACCTCCATCCGCACTCAGGGCATTCGAGAGCAGCAAGCGCTACCAGTTCGTGGCATTGTTCGCACACCTTTACAGGGGGCTCGCCCGTACCTTCACCGCCCTTTGTCGGCGGGTGGACGTTTACTATAGGGCCGTGGGTCTGCACCACTCCGGCGAAGTCAAGCAATAAACAGTGGTCAGTGTGAGTCTTGATTCTCATCCCTCGCCCCGCCATCTGTACGTATAGCCCAGGCGACATAGTGGGACGGCACATGGCGATTAAATCAATGTCAGGGTAATCGAATCCCGTTGTGTTCCCCGTAACAAAAACCTTTCCTTTTCTGCGACAGATTAAAAAAGATGTTGTGGAGGTTACACACCAAACTCTTTCATTTTTCCACTCTACTTCCATTCGAGAGCTTTTTTTCGTGTAACAGAAAGAAGCCCTCCCCCCCCAAGCGAATATCCATTGTTGTGAGTGATTTTCTTTTCTCGGAGGGGATAGTTTTGATAGAGTGGAAGAGATACCGCGCATAGAGCACGCCGCTTGTAGCACGTTGTATAGATCAAACTGTGTACCCGCAACATATTGGTTTTTTCTATTAGACGTTCCATGATGGATACCGTCGGCAAGCCACAACCCATACAATAGAGCCTTTAGTTGATCTTTACTTAACCCTAAAAAGAGGTTGGTCCCTCTTTTTTTCAAATAAGGTTCAAGGTGGAAAAAACCACCAGGCACCTCCTGTTTGTCTCCACCAGTCCCCCTAGAAAAACTCCATCTAACAGCATCGTTTTGCATGTTCCCGTTTTTAGGAGTTATGCTTTTTGTGTAATGTAATCCGCACTCATTGAAAATACCCT
This sequence comes from uncultured Synergistales bacterium, assembly GCA_937897575.1. Classification (GTDB taxonomy): domain Bacteria; phylum Synergistota; class Synergistia; order Synergistales; family Aminobacteriaceae; genus CALCQG01. The sequence continues at coordinate 9,159 of CALCQG010000022.1, forward strand.
CCGCCTCTTCCACAATGTCTTGATAAGTCATAGACTGTGCTATCGACATTCTTCCGGCGGAAATGGTTCCATCTCCAAGCCAAAACCCTATAAACCGGCACTCCCACAAAGACAGCTCATTGGGTTTTTTGTATTTCATTGACAGTCTTCTAAACGCAAGATCCTCCGCTTTCTTCCTTGCTTCTTCTTTTGAATACCCCTTCTTCCTGTAGTTATGCGAATTTGCTATTACCTGTTTTGAAAAGCTTGTTTTTCGTTGAGTTGGAGATGGAACATCCATGTCGATAGGATGCGACTCCCCAAATACTGGTATTGAAAAACTTTTGCCAATCAATGTGTTCGCCGGAACGACTTTGATGTTTGCTCGCTTTACCCCTGATTGCACTACCATCCTATGGTTACTTGTCACTCGAATTTCAGCGGCCATTCCACCGCCAAAAACAACCATTTGTTCGCCTTCCATCCTATTTCGCCTAACTATTTGTTCGGGAGTGGCGAAGTCAATTTGCCCACCTGGCTTCCATCCTGCAATTAAATAGTCAGCGCTCATTTCATCAATCCCAACAAACCCCCTTGATGTTAATATTTCCGTTTCTTCATCAAGACACAGTACGTTCGCGTTTGTCACCGCCCGGATATCACCGGCCTTAAATTTTTCGATAATCTGTTCCCGTTCGCGCTTCGGTGTTTCACCCGTCACGCATTCAGCCGGGACGCCGTGTTCATTTAGTAGTTCCTCCATGGCATATGCATGAGCCACGCCTGAACAAAAAAACAGCCATGCCTTGCGTTCTTCAGCCAGCGCAATGGTCTCCTTTACAACCCGCTCGTTTTGTTTGCGTGTGTTGACTGCGGCCTGGAGTTCGCTTTCAATGAATTCACCGCCGCGCTTATGGACTCCATCGGTTGAAAGTTGCAGTTCTGTGAATTTTGATTTAAGCGGAGCAAGGTAGCCCTTTGCTATCAATTCCTCGATGGAGGTGGGTTCTATGAGGTCGTCGAAAAACGCCTCGCCCTCCGTAATCATCCCGTGCCCCAGGCGGTACGGCGTGGCGGTGAGTCCTATGACACGAAGGTTAGGGTTGAACACCTTCAGCGCGTCAATGAACGTCCGGTATCCGCCCTCGTTCTTGTGACTGATCAAATGCGCCTCGTCCACGATCACGAGGTCCACGTGTCCCACCTTGTCAGCGTGTTTTCTGATGGATTGGATTCCGGCAATGGTAATAGGCTCACCGAGCTGTTTTTTTCCGATGGACGCAGAGAAAATCCCAATGGGGGCAGTTGGCCACGCCATCAGGATTTTTTCAACGTCTTGTTCGATAAGTTCCTTTACGTGAGTTAATATCAGTATTTTTTGGTCCGGCCACGACTGGATAACATCACGGCAAAGTTCGGCTATGATGTGACTTTTCCCGGAGCCGGTCGGAAGTACTAAACATGGATGTCCTCTGTTCCCCTCGAACCAGCGATAGAGGTAGTCGATGGTTCGCTGTTGATAATCCCTGAGGGGCATTCTTCCACCTCCTCGAACGGCCCGAACGTTTCATCCTGCGCCTTCCACGTCCAGTCAACAATTTCACGACTCCCAATAACATTCCCGTCCGCCTCGCCG
>CALCQG010000023.1 GCA_937897575.1 uncultured Synergistales bacterium
ACCGGCGTGGATTACGTGCAGTTCTACAAGGATATGGCCCCCGGGAAGATCGTCATCCACTTCGCGAACAACCCGCTGGCGGCGCTGTCCTTCTCGAAGACGGTCATCGTGGCCAGCATTCACGCCCGTTTTTTCCAGCGGGAGCTGCTGGAGCAGGCCGGAGCGACGGTCTTCACCCTCGATCAGTTCTGCAGGGAACCCGCCGTCGGGCGGGGGTACAACGAGGAGTACGGCCTCCTGGGCTCCAACTACAGCACCGAGGACCGGGTGAAGCTCTTCCCCCGAGAGAGCGGGGCCTTCGCGGACGCCCTCAAGGAGGAGCTTCGGCGTCGGGTGGGGAAGGAGATCGAGGTGCTCGTCTACGGCGACGGAGCCTTCAAGGACCCCGTGGGCGGCATCTGGGAGCTGGCCGATCCCGTGGTCTCCCCGGGGTTTACGTCGGGGCTCGCGGGGCTGCCGAAGGAGATCAAGCTGAAGTACATCGCCGACAGCTGCGGAGGAAGGAACGCCGAGGAGGCGGTCAGGGAGGCCATCCGGCACAAGGGGGACATGACCTCTTCGTCGGACGCCGCCCTGGGGACGACCCCCCGGCGGCTATCGGACCTGCTGGGCTCCCTGTGCGACCTGACCTCCGGGTCGGGCGACAAGGGCACCCCGGTGGTCTATGTCTCGGGGTACTTCGACTCCTATCTGGACGACTGACCGCGCCGCGAGGTGAATGCCGTGACGAAAAGCGACCGCGAAGCGCTCGATACGCCCTGGGCGATCCAGCAGTTCCTGAGCGGGATCCCCTACAACCCGAAAGAGGAGTGCAAGTCGCCCGGAAGGGTTCTACTGGAGGGCAGCGCCCACTGTTTCGAGGGAGCGCTCTTCGCCGCGTCACGTCTGCGGAGGATCGGCCACCCGCCGCTGCTCGTGGACCTCAGGGCGTGGAACGATGACGACCACGTCATCGCCGTGTTCAAGGAGGACGGATGCTGGGGCGCCGTGGCGAAGTCGAACTTCACCACCCTCCAGTTTCGCGAGCCCGTGTATCGGTCGCTCCGGGAGCTGGCCATGTCCTACTTCGACCTGTACTTCAACACCCTCGGGGAGAAGACGCTCCGCGCGTACTCCAGCGTGCTGCGCCTCGCGAAGTTCGACGACAGGGATTGGATGGAGACAGATGAGGACCTGGAGTACATCGGCGACGACTTCTCGTCGCTCCGGTATCACGATCTCGTGACCCCGGGGCAGGTCGAAAGGCTCTCGCCCGTCTCCGGCGACCTCATGAAGGCCGGTCTGCTCCGGTCGGATCCGGCAGGGCTGTACAAACCGTCCAAAGGGGGCGTGTAAAAGTCGGCGAGGTATAGTATGATAATGCATGTGCATTTCTTCACTTTTCTGCTCCGCAATGGAATTGACGCAGCATTTGTCCGCATTTCGCATCGGGAGTAAAAATCAGAAAGGGAGGTTCAGAGGATGAAGCGTTTTGGCAAGTTTGGCTGGATGATGGGGTTGGTGTTCGCTGCATGCTTGATCGCCGTGCCCGCCTTCGCCGCTGATGTCATCAGGATCGGCGAGATCGCAACGGTGACCGGCGACTTCGCCGCCTACGGCGTGGCGGAAGTCGAATCCGTCAAGATCGCAGTGGAAGAGATCAACGCCGCCGGCGGTATCCTCGGCAAACAGGTGGAAGTGGTCATGTACGACTGCCGGACCCGGCAGGAGGACATGGTGAACGCCGCCCGCCGCCTTGTGGAGCAGGACAAAGTCTGCGCCGTCATCGGCCCCAGTGGCAGCGGGCTGTGCATCGCAGCGGCCCCTGTGTTCAACAGAGGCAAGGTCCCCCACATCGGAACCCTGCCCACGAACCCCCTCGTGACGGTGGACGAGAAGGGGCAGGTCCGCCCCTACAACTTCCGGATATGCTTCCTCGATCCCTATCAGGGAAAGATCATCGCCACCTTCGCCGCCAACGATCTGCAAAAGAAGAGAGCCGCCGTGCTGTACGACGTATCCAGTGACTATTCCCAGGGGCTCCGCGAGTTCTTCGTCAAGTCCTTCAAGGAGTACGGCGGAGAGATCGTGGCCGATGAAGGGCACCGCGCCGAGGACGTGGACTTCAGAGCGCAGCTGACGTCCATAAAGAGCGCTAACCCCGACGTGCTGATCATCCCCACCATGGGCAAGTGCCTCCCCCTGTCCGTGAAGCAGGCCCGTGAGCTCGGGATCGACGTCCCCATCATCGGTGGCGACGGATACGGCGACTTCATGTGGGAGATCGCCGGCGACGCCATGAAGGACACCTACTGGGTGAGCCACGTGGATAAGGCCGACCCCGCTCTGGCCGACTTCTTCAAGAAGTATGAGGAGAAGACGGGCACGGAGTGCATGGAGTTCATGAACGCAGTCATGGCCTACGACAGCGTCTATTGGCTCAAGGACGCCATCGAGCGCGCCGGGAGCGACGACCCGACGAAGATCCGCGACGCCCTCGAGACCACCAAGGATCTCAAGCTCATGCACGCCACCCTGACCATCGACGAGTTCCACAACCCGAAGGACAAGGACGGCATCATGCTCGTGTCCGACATCGGCACGAAGAAGGCCGTCTTCCTGAAGAAGATCCGTCCGTAATCTCAACGAAACGGAGAGGGCGAGGGCGGGACCGGCCGGTCCCGCCCTCGCCCTTTGTATGTCTTCCAACGGAGCTCGTCGCGTACGCCGATGGCGAGGCGTTTTTGCAAAGCGACCCTCGACTCGCTACAATAACGATGGAGTGGGGCGGACGCCCTGCGCTCCCGCTCTCTCGCCGCCGGACCCCGACGAACGGTCTCTGGGCGTGAAGAGCATACGTGCAAGGAGTACCTATCTCGCAAGCGGAGGTGTGTTGTATGGCGAAGCAGCTCGTGTACGGCGTGGACGATCGGCCGCCCTTTCCCATTCTGGTCCTGGCGGGCGCACAGCACGTCCTGACCCTTTTCGGCGCTACGACCCTCGTCCCCCTCATCTTCGGGCCGGCCATGGGGATGGACGCCCTCCAGATCGCGTCGCTGATCTCCTGCGTCTACTTTGGCATGGGCGTCGCGACGCTCATCCAGACCCACCCGAAGTTCGGCTCGGGGCTGCCCATCGTCCAGGGCTCGAGCTTCAGCTTCATCCCTCCCGTCATGACCATCGTCGGCGCCTACAAGGCCATGGGGCCGGAGGTCATCATGCAGTACATCGGCGGAGGGCTGATCGCCGGCGGCCTCATCCTCTCCTTCATCGGCTACAGCGGCCTCATAGGGCGGATACGGCGGATCATCACGCCGGTGGTCATCGGCCCCGTCATCATGGCCATCGGATTCTCCCTCGCCCCGACGGCCATCCAGCTCAACGCGGCGAACTACTGGCCGGCGTCGCTCCTCGTCGTCATCCTGATCTTTCTCTTCAGCCTCGTGAGCAAGAATCGCTTCATGAACATATTCGCCGTCCTCTCATCCATCGTCCTCACCTACCTGCTCTGCCTCGGCCTCTCCATGGCCGGGATCTTCCCCGCGGGGCATCCGGCCCACATCGACCTGGCGAAGGTCGCCGAGGCCCCCTGGTTCCGAACCAACATCCTCATGCCCTGGGGCCCTCCGAAGTTCAGCTTCCTCGCCTTCGGCGCCTTGCTCGCAGGCTTCTTCGCCGTCATGATCGAGTCCATAGGGGACTACCACTCCTGCTCCTACGTCTCCGGCCTCGAGGACCCCGACACGGCCACCATCAGCAGGGGAATCGGCGCCGAGGGGCTCACCTGCGCCCTCTCGGGCATCTTCGGTTCCGTCGGCACCACGTCCTACACGGAGAACATCGGGCTCATCGGCCTGACGGGCGTGGCCTCCCGGTGGGTCGTCCGGACGGGGGCCGTGCTCCTGATCCTCATGAGCTTCGTGACCAAGATCGGGGCCCTGGTGGCCACCATGCCGTCCCCCATCATCGGGGGCGCCTACATCGCCCTCTTCGGCACCATCGGCGCTCTGGGCATTCAAGTCCTCATGAGGGCCGACATGAGCAGCCAGAGAAACGTGCTCATCGTCGGGTTCGCCTTCCTCATGGCGCTGGGGCTGCCGGGGTGGGTGGAGAACAATCAGGAGCTCTTCATGAACCCCGCCCACGGCCAGGTCGTGAGGACCCTCGGCGGCATGGCGTGGGGCATTCTGAAGACGCCCATGGCCGTTGCCGGCATCTGCGCGGCTCTCTGCGACTCCCTCGTCCCCGGGACCGACGAGGAGCGGGGGATAGGCGTCCGGATGAGGTAAGAAATCCGCCCCCTTGGAGGAGGGCGGATAGGGCACCATACGCGAAGGAGGTACGCTATGCTCGTCAAACACTTTTTCACGGGGAAGATCGCCCACAGCTCCTACATCCTCGCCGGCCGGAAGACCTGCGCCGTCGTCGACCCGGACCGGGATGCGGAGATGTACATCGCCGAGGCCAGAGCTCTGGGCGTGGAGATCACCCACGTTCTGCTCACCCATCTGCACGCGGACTTCATCTCGGGGCACAGCGAGCTCGCCGAAGGGTGCGGCGCAGCCGTATACGTCGCGCGGTCCGCGGAGTGCGCCTTCGACCACATCCCCCTTTCGGAGGGGGACAGGGTCACCATCGAGGACATGACCGTCGACGTGCTCGAGACGCCCGGGCACACGCCGGAACACCTCTGTCTCGTGGTGACGGACAGAGCCAGGTCCGACAGCCCCGTCGGCGTCTTTACGGGGGACGCCCTCTTCGTGGGTGACGTGGGGCGGCCGGATCTCTTCCCGGGGCGGGCCGAGGAGCTGGCGCGAAAGCTCCACCGCAGCCTGCACGGCAAGCTGATGACGCTGCCGGAGTACTGCGAGGTCTACCCGACCCACGGTGCGGGCTCCCTGTGCGGGCGGTTCATCGGGTCGAAGTGGACCTCCACCGTGGGCTACGAACGGGCATGGAACGGGGCCCTCGCGATAGGGGATGAAGAGGCGTTCGTCCGGTCTCTGACGGAGAACATGCCGCCTGCGCCGGACCACTTCAGCCGGTGCAGCGACGTCAACAGACGCGGTCCCGCCCTGGTGGCCAGCCTGCCGAGGGTGGAGGAGCTTTCGCCGAAGCGGTTCAGGGAGCGCGCCGACCGCCCCGGCACGGAGGTCGTGGACTCGCGGAGCTACCACGCCTTCGGGAGCCAGCACGTTCATGGAGCCTGGAGCCTCGACCTGGGCGGCAACTTCCCCACCTTTGCCGGGTGGGTCCTGCCTCCGGAAAGGGATGTCCTTCTCGTGGCCGACGACTACGAGAAGGCTTTGCAAGCTGCCGCGTGGTGCCGGCGGGTCGGAGTGGACCGGGTGGTGGGCTGCCTGAGCGGCGGCATGGCGGCCTGGGCCATGGCGGGGTTGGAGAGCGACGCCGTCGCCCAGATCTCCGCCGAGGAGCTGCATCGCAGGGTCACATCCTCCTCGGACTTCGTGCTCCTGGACGTTCGGATGCCCGGCGAGTTCCGCGGCGGTCATATCGACGGGGCGATCAACATCCCCGTGAGCGAGCTCCGGACACGATACGGCGAGCTGGACAGGGACAGGCCCACGGTGCTCCTCTGCAGCAGCGGCAACCGGTCGAGCCTCGGCACGAGCATTCTCAAACGCCACGGGTTCTCGAACCTCTTCAACGTCGCCGGCGGCATGACGGGGTACAGTGCGGCGGGGTACGCGAAGGAGTGCCCGGTCTGCGTCCTCCCGCACGCCTCGCGGTTCTTCACTGGGCCCGGTGCGCAGCCCGTCAGGGAGTAGAGGGCAGGGACCGGACAAGCGTGGTGGGGAGCCCGGGCCCGGGCTCCCCACCACGCTTTCAATCAATTGCTACGGCTCGAGCCGTTCGATGCCGAAGCGGTCGGCGTACGCGTCCAGCCGTTCCCACGTGGCCGGGTCGAGGTAGACGCCCTCTTTCAGGGACTGTTTCCGCCGCTCGTGCTCCTTCTCGCCGTGGATGTAGATCCTCTCCCTGCCGTTAGCCCTGGAGCTCGAGGTGATGCGGTCCAGGATGGAGGCCATATGGTCCTCGATCCGCTTCCTGTCGCCGAAGAGGTCGAGGCTTGTGGCCTGGAAGTAGTGGCAGATGCCGCTGCTCTTCTCGTAGGTGTCGAAGCTCGCCGTGCCGAGGGAGAGCCCCGCCGTGAGCAGCTCCACCAGCAGGCCGAGACCGTATCCCTTGTGCCCTCCCAGGGTCTCGCCGGCGCCGCCCAGATAGAGGAGTCCGCCGTAGGGGCTCTTATTGAAGCGGCTGGTCTCCGCTACGGCCACTGCGTCGACGGTGTCCCTGCCGTTCTGGTCCACGGCCCACCCCTCGGGCATGATGCCGCCCCTGCGGGCCTGCACTTCGATCTTCCCTATGGCGACGGTGGTGGTGGCCATGTCGAGGATGAAATGAGGAGATCGCCCCGTGGGAATGGCCACGCATATGGGGTTTGTTCCAAGGAGTCGCTCCTTGCCGAAGAGGGGAATACCCGCCTTGAGGGTGTTGGTGAGGGCGACGCCCATCATGCCCTCATCAGCGGCCTTCTCCGCCCAGAAGGCCGCCATGCCGAAGTGGCACGATTCCCGCACCACCGTCATGCACGTGCCGCTTCGTTTCGCCTTCTCCAGGGTCCGCTCCAGAGCGAACCGGGATGCGGCGAAGCCGGGCGCCATGTTGCCGTTCACCACAAGGGAGATGGGCGTCTCGTGGGCCACCTCCGGCTTCCCATTGGGGTCGCAGTTGCCCTGATCCACCTCATCGGTGTACATCATAATCCGGGCCACGCCGTGGGACGCGTGCCCCCGGGCATCCGCCTCGACGAGCCCCTCGGCGGATACGGCCGCCACATCCTCGGGGTACCCGAGGCCCACCTCGAGCATGCGGGCCATATAGTCGCGAAGTTTTTCGTACTGAACGTGTACTCGTTCCATGGCACACCACCTCCGGATCAATATACCGCCCTGGCGCTACCTTGCTTTCAGCACTCCGGCCAGAACGTCCATGCCTTTCGACACGAGGTCCATGTCGGCCTGGCTGCCCATGTGCCCGATGCGGAAGACCTTGCCGGCCAGCGGGCCGTAGCTTCCGCCGACCACCATGCCGCGTTCGCGCAGGGCACCGTCGAGGGCCTTCCAGGACCACCCGTCCGGGAGGAGGGCGGCGGTGACGGTGGGGGAGCAGAGGGCCTCGCTCTTCGGGTAGATGGCGACGCCCATATGGGCGAGACGCTCCCGGCAGCGGGCCGCCACGGCAGCGTGACGGGCGAAGGAGGCCTCCAGGCCGTCGGAGAGGATTTGGTTCAGCGAACGGTTCAGCGAGGCCATGGCGTGCCAGTTATGGGTGTAGGGCAGGTATCGCTCGGCGGGCCCCTCTCTCCAGGGAAGCAGGGCGTCGTACCCCTGATAGCCGAGGGCCTCGGCGGCCGCCCAGGCCCTCGGGCTCACGGCCGTCATGGAGAGGTCCGGGAGCAGGGAGAGGACCTTCTGGCTCCCCAGAAGGCCAAGGTCGATGCCCCATTCGTCGGTGCGTACGTCGGCCCCTCCGGCGCTGGCCACATAGTCCACGCACAGCAGGGCGTCCACCTCCCGGGCGACGGCCCCGAGAGGCGCGATGGGGTTGAGCAGTCCGCTCGGCGTCTCGCAGTGCACGAAGGTGATCACCTTCGGGCCGAAGGCCCGGGCCTCTGCGCGGACGGCCTCGGGATCGAGAAACTCGCCCTCCGGTGCCTCCAGAATGCGCGTCTCGAAGCCGAGCCCCTTGCCCATCTCGCCGAACCCTCGTCCGAAAATGCCGTTCGATAGGGCAAGAAGCCGGTCACCGGGGGCGAGGACGCTCTTCAGCGCGCCCCATAGGGCGCACATCCCCTCACCGCTCTGGATGACCACGCTGTTCTCCGTCTTCAGGAAGCGGCGGAGCAGCCGTTCGTTCTCCTCGTAGAGGAGAAAAAACTCCTCCTCGAGATCGGCGCTTCCGTAGTCCTCGAGATAGGGCTCGCGGAAGGCCCTCGGTACCGAAACGGGCCCCGGCACAAGCCCAATGGCATAGGTCTTCATGGTCTCTCCTCCCTCATTCGTTGCTCGTATCGAATATCTTCATCGCGAGCTTCAGCCTTTAGGTGTCCCCGTCGCGGGGTGTCCTTCCTCGGCGAGCAGTCCGTCCACCTCGGCAAGGACTTCGCCGATGGAGGTGTGGATCACCCCGTCCGCCATCCCGTCCAGCGGCGTCTCCGTGTTGTTGACGATATAGAGGGCGCCGCCGTTCCTCTTTGCCCGTTCGGGGAGCATGTTCGCGGGCGAGACGAGGAGCGAGGAGCCCAGGACGATGAAGAGCTCGCAGGTCGACGCCAGGTCTATGGACTCGGACAGGGTCCTCTCGGGGAGCATCTCGCCGAAGAGCACCACGGCCGGACGAAGCTTCCCGCCGCAGGAGCCGCAGCGGGCCCTGGACTCGTACCCTTCCGCCGGGAAGACGGAGGAACAGCTCTGACACCGGACCTCCCGAAGCGTCCCATGCAGCTCGTACACCGCTCGGGAGCCGACGGCCTGATGGAGGCCGTCCACGTTCTGGGTGACGATGGCCTGTACGAGCCCCCGTCTCTCCCAGTCGGCGAGTATGCGGTGCCCCCTGTTCGGTTCGATGCCGCCCAAAGCCTTGACCCGCTCGCCGTAAAAGGCGGCGAAGTTCTCGAAGTTTCGGTTCAGCGCCTCGGTGGAGGCGAGCTCCTCGGGGCTGTACTGCCCCCACAGGCCCTTTGAGGAGCGAAAGTCCGGGAGACCGGACTCCGTGCTCATCCCAGCGCCTGTGAAGACGATCGTCGACCGGGACGACGCCATTTTTTTCGCGAGGTTGGCTGCTACTGTGCTCATGACCACACTCCTTTCCCTGTTCCGTCAAAAAATCCAAACCAGCAAAGCCCTCCCCCGGACCGTTCCGGCCGCGGCAAAGGCTCATGAAAACATTCTACCATGTTGTGCCGCCCAGGGCCCTTCATCGCTCCATGTCCTCATCGATTTGGCACGCGATTATGCTCGCCGGACGAGCGCGGCCGGTCCGCTTTCAACACTGCGGTCCGTCTGCTATAATGCAACAAAGTTGCATTATCGTGAGGTCATCATGCTCGACGTGACGCTGAAGAAGAGGCGGGGCGACATTGTCCTCGACGTAGCCTTCACCTGCAGGAGACCGAGTATCATGGTGCTTTTCGGGAGGTCGGGGTCGGGGAAGACGACGATCGTACAGATGCTTGCCGGGTTGGTCGAACCGGACGAAGGGGTGATTCGGTGCGGCCGCGACGTTCTGTACGACTCCGGGCGTCGAATCTCTCTTCCGCCGGAAAAACGGGGTGCGGGAATCGTCTTTCAGGAGCGCCGTCTGTTTTCCTATATCTCTGTGCGACAGAACTTGCTCTTCGGGCACCGTTTCGGCGGTCGCCCTCTGAAGGAAGGGGCCTTCGACAAGGTCGTTGCCCTTCTCGGCCTCGAGAGGCTGCTCCACCGGCGCCCGAACACGCTCTCGGGCGGAGAGGGGCAGAGGGTTGCCATCGGTCGGGCGCTGCTTGCCTGCACATCCTTTTTGCTCATGGACGAGCCGCTCGCCTCCCTCGACCAGGAGCGAAAGGACGATCTTCTTCGCCATATCGACGATATCCCGGGAAACTTCGGCATTCCCGTGATCTACGTGACCCACTCCCGGCGTGAGCTGAACGGCCTGGCCGATGACGTGCTGTTTCTGGGGCGGGAAAGGGTGACCCCCGCCGCGAAGACCGCCCCGTTGTACCCCGGAGGGGACGTCCCCACCGGGAGGGTGCGTAGTGCGACATATTGATGAAGCGCGATATAGTGATAAGGAGGAGTGGCCATGAAGAAGTTGGTGCTCGGTCTTCTGTTTCTGGCGGTGCTGCCCGGTCTGGCTTTCGGTGAGGTCGTGGTGACGACGGGTGCGGGGTACAAGAACATGGTGGAGAAGCTGGCAGAGGCCTACCGCGCCGAAGGAGGGGCCATCGAGGAGATGTACGGCGGCAACATCGGGCAGATGGTCATGCAGATCGAACAGGGAAGCGGGGCGACGATCATCATATCGGACAGGGAATCCCTGGAGAGCGTCTCCAAGGAGGGGGCCTACGACTTCTACAGAGACCTCGGCGGGACGGTCCTCGTTCTGGCCTGGAGAAAGGGACTCGAACTGAAGGCCCCCGAGGATCTCGAGAAGGCCGAGGTTCGCTCCGTCTGCCACCCCGACCCGAAGGCCGCCATCTACGGGCGCGCCGCGTCACGATTTCTCCAGTCCTCGGGCATCGGGGAGCGGGTCGCCGGGAAGCTGTCCGTCGTCGCCACCGTTCCTCAGGTCTTCGCCTACCTTGTGTCGGGCGACATGGACGCCGGGTTCCTCAACAGGGTCATGATACAAAACGGCGGCGACAAACTTGGAGGGTCCATGGAGATAGCCGAGGGGTATCCGCCCCTGGTCATGATCGCCGCCGTGGTGAAAGGACACGGCGACCGGCCGGAGACGAAGGCCTTTCTCGATTTCCTGGCAAGCGACAAGGGGCGGGAGATATTGAAGAAAAACGGCATCTGGTGACGCGAACGAGTCCTTCATGAGCTTTCCGGTATGGCTGACGGTGAAAACGTGCGTGGCCTGCGTCGTCCTCCACGCGCTCATCAGCATCCCCATCGCCCTGTGGAGCAGCCGCTCCCGTGGACTCATGAGCCGCGCCGTCTCCTTCATCGTCACCATACCTCTCGTCTTTCCGCCCATTGCCATGGGCTTCATCCTGCTCATGCTCCTGGGGCGGAGGGGCCCCATAGGCATCCCGCTGGAACAGTACCTGGGCCTGCGGTTGGTCTTCTCCGAGGCGGGTGTCATCCTGGCGGCGTTCATCGCCGGGGTCCCCCTCATGGTCCGTCCTCTTCAGGCCGCCATGGAGCGCCTCGAAATTCTGCACCTCGAGGAGGCGGCCCGGGTGCACGGATGCCCGCCGCTGATGACCATCCTCGCCGTGACGGTTCCCCAGACGTGGAACACGATCATCTCGGGCTTTCTTCTCTGCGTCGCCCGGGCCTCGGGCGAGGTGGGCATCACCATGATGCTGGGGGGGAACATATCCGGGCGGACGAACACCCTCTCCCTCGAGATATTCAACTCGGTGACGAGGGGGGAGTTCGATGTGGCCGTCCGGCTGTGCGCCATCCTTGCCGGGGCAGGCCTTATACTGTATGTGCTGATGGAAAAAAATCGCACAAAGGAGCTGTGACATGATCACTCTATCGGAGGAGTACGCAGCGCGATTGCTCGAGGAGGATCTCGGCCTTCTCGACGTGACGACCGCGGCCATGGGTATAGGAGAGCGGCTTGGCAGGATCGAGTGTGCGCCGAAGGAGGACTGTGTCGTGGCCGGCGTTGAACTTGCCGCTTCGGTCCTGGAGAAAGCGGGGGCGAAGGTTCATGTGCTGGCGCCAAGCGGGACGGTGCTGTCGGCACGGACTCCCTGTCTCGAGGCGCGAGGTTCGGCGCGTCAGCTGCACGGAGCCTACAAGGTGGCCCAGAACGTTATGGAGTACGCGTCGGGCATCGCGACGCGGACGGCCGAGATGCTTCGGAACGCCCGGTCGGTCGCCCCGGCGATCTCGCTCTGCGTGACGAGGAAGCACTTTCCGGGCGGAAAAGCTCTCTCGCTCTCAGCGGCCATGGCGGGTGGAGCGGTCCCTCACCGTCTCGGGCTCTCGGATTCGATCCTCGCATTCGACGAGCATCGTCTGTTCCTCCGCCCCGGTGAACCCTTGGCCGACGTGGTTTCCGCCATGGCTGGGCGGTTCCCGGAAAAGAAGATCGCCATGGAGGCGAACTCGCCGGAGGAAGTTGTCGCCTTCGCTCGGGCCGGTGTCCACGTCATCCAGTGCGAGCGGTTCGAACCGTCGCTTCTGGCGGAGTGCGTCGTCGCCCTCCGCGGCCTGTCGCCCTCGATCGTGGTCGCCGCGGCGGGAGGCGTGAACGCTGCCAACGCGGCGGAGTACGCCCGGACGGGCGTCGACATTCTCGTCACGTCGTGGCCCTACTTCGGCCGGCCAAAGGACATCAAGGTCCACTTCCTCGCGGAGTAACCGGGCGCTTGGCCGGACCCCCATACCGTTCCCGAGGAGCGGCGGTTTCCTCCGCTCTTTTCTTTTTCCGTCGTCGCTGGACAGATTCCGAAAGAATTATTAGTATATGAGTGCTGTGCGGCGGCAACAGTGCGTCCGCATCGGACCAGGAACATCCCGGCGGGGAGAAACGGAGGGCGAAGACCATGCGTTGGCAGGGCCGAAGACAGAGTTCCAACGTGGACGACAGACGGGGGCGGGGCTCCACGGTGGCCGTCGGAGGAGGGCTGATGACCCTCGCGCTCGTTGTTATAGTCTATCTGCTGGGCGGGGACCCGTCGGTGGTGCTGAACACCATTCAGCCGCCCCAGACTCAGTCCCAGAGCGGCGCTCCCTACCAGGAGACCGCGGAAGAGCGGCAGCTGGCGGAGTTCGCCTCCGTGGTGATGGCGGAGACGGAGGACGTCTGGGGCACGCTCTTCCGCGAAGAGGGTTTGACCTACGAGAACCCGACGCTCGTGCTCTACACGGGGCGCGTGCAGACGGCCTGCGGCGTCGGCACGTCGTCCACGGGCCCCTTCTACTGCCCGGGAGACCACACGGTGAACATCGACCTGAGCTTCTTCGATGAGTTGAAGCGGCGCTTCGACGCCCCGGGGGACTTCGCCATCGCCTACGTGATCGCCCACGAGGTGGGGCATCACGTCCAGACACTCCTCGGGACGACGGAGAAGGTGATGTCGCTCCGCGGCCGTCTCGGTCAGGCGGAGTTCAACAAGTATCTCGTCCGCTTCGAGCTGCAGGCGGATTTCTATGCCGGCGTGTGGGCGCACTACGTGGGCAGGATGGACCTCCTGGAGGAGGGCGACCTCGACGAGGCGCTGAACGCTGCGTCGGCCGTGGGGGACGACCGGATCCAGGAGAGCATGCAGGGGTATGTGGTGCCCGACACCTTCACCCACGGGACGTCGGAGCAGAGGAGCTACTGGTTCTATCAGGGCTACAAGTCGGGGGACATCCGGCGGGGCGATACCTTCAACTCGAACTCTGGCATGTAGACGGTCGCGGAGCTCTGTCGACAACGCTCACCCTTCACTCAGCGGCATCATTGCCAGGTCAGACGACGAAAAGGCCGGAGCCCCGACGGGGCGCTCCGGCCTTCTCTCTTTGACGGCCTGTGCCGACGCTGCAGGACGGTGCGCACGGCCGAGCGCTACGTCGTTGCGTCCTCGTCCCCGGCGGACGGCGTCTCACCCGTGCGCCCCTTCTTCGACGGCATGCGGATGAACAGAGCCCGCCCCTCGGCAACCTTCCTTCCGTGGTCGTCCGTCATGGAGGCCGTCGTCGCGATCCGCCGCCCCGAGATCCTCTCCGTCCGGCCCTCCACCCGGTAGCGTCTGTCGGCCGTCACGGGACGAAGGTAGCGCACGGACATCTCGCCCGTCACGGCCCAGTTCCCGATCTCCTGACGAACGGCCCACGCCATGGCGTCGTCGAAGACGGAGGCGATGATGCCGCCGTGCACGACCCCTTCGTAGCCGCACCACGTCCCGTCGGGCTCGATGTTGATCACCGTGCGGCGCTCGTCCCTGTCCCACAGGATCTCCAGCTCGAGACTTCGGGGGTTCTCCTCTTTCCTGCCGCAGACGAAACAGCCCCGTGAACGGGGAAGTCGTTCCATATCTCATCACTCCTTGCTCGGTGTTCGGCCCATTATATCCTCCGGCGGGGAAGCGGGGTATAATGGGCGAAAATTTTCGCGATTCGGGAGGCTTACGATGCGCCTTATAGGGGTTCATGAGGATGACGACGGCAACGGACGCTATCTCCTGAAGAGGGACGGCGAAGGCTCGAGGACGACGTTCCTGTTCTATGACGAGGCCGGGATGGTCCTACGGCTCGTGGGGCGGGACGAGGCGGAGGCTCTTTTCGCTGGGGGCGAGCTGGAGCGCTGCTCCCTTCCCGCCGGGGAGGTCTTCTTCCCCGACGAGATGAAACGACTGGAATCCGCCTTCGAGGAGGGACGGCTATGAACAGGGTGGCGCTGTACAACGGCCGCGTGCGAACCCCGTTCGGCTACGCCGGGGCGGTGCTGGTGGAGGGACAGACCATCGCGGCTGTGGGAAACAATGAGGAGATTCTGGCGGCGGCGAAGGGAGCGGAACGGATCGACCTCGGCGGACGGCTGCTGCTTCCCGGTTTTGTGGATGGACATATGCACTTTCTGGCGTGCGCCCTGGCCATGGACCAGCTGAACCTCACAGGGTGCCGTTCCGTCGAGGAGCTGCGCGGCATGGTCAGGACCTTTCGGGACGATCGAAAACTGGCGCCGGGGGAGTGGATCGTTGGGCGCGGCTGGAACCACGAGCACTTCGCCGACGGGCGCATTCCGACGAAGGAGGATCTGGACGACGTGACGCCCGGGAATCCCGTGCTGCTGGTCCGGGTCTGCGGCCATGTGGCGACGCTCAACAGCCTTGGGCTCAGGACGCTGGACATATCGAGGGAGAGCCGTTTCTCCGGCGGCGTCGTGGATCTGGATGAAAGAGGCGAGCCGACTGGCGTCCTTCGCGAGACGGCGGTGCAGTACGCGCGTATGAAGACCGGCACCTCCGCTCCGGACCGCCTGCGCTCCGCCCTCGTCCGGGCTGGGGCGGACCTCGCGAAGGTCGGATTGACATCCCTATGCTCCGACGACCTCGGGAGCGTGCAGGGGGACTTCAGGGCGCTCTTCGACCTCTACCTCGGCCTCGAGCGCGATGGGGCGATGCCCGTCCGGGTGACGGAGCAGCTTCTGCTGAAGGACCGGGGCGCGTTGGACGACTTTCTCTCCACCGGCTGGCGGACGGGCGACGGAACGCCCTTCTTCCACGTCGGGCCGCTGAAGATCCTCACGGACGGCTCCATGGGCGGGCGGACGGCGCTCCTTCGCGAGGAGTACTCCGATATGAAGGGCGTCCTCGGCGTTCCGATCCATGGGCAGGACGAACTGCAGGACCTGATCTGGACGGCTCATCGCGCGGGAATGCAGATTGCGACCCACGCCATCGGCGACGGCGCCCTCGACCTGTGCCTCGACGGCATGGAGAAGGCCCTCGTGCGAGCTCCGCGGAAGGCGCGGCACTACATCGTTCACTGTCAGATGGGAGACATGGGGCAGTACCGACGGATGGCACACCTCGGCATCGGTGCAGCGATTCAGCCCCCCTTCGTCCCCTCCGACCGCCCCATGGCGCTGAAGCGCATAGGGGAGGCGAGGGCGCTGTCGGGCTACGCGTGGAAGACACTGCTGAATCTCGGCATCTTCCTCTCCGGAGGGTCCGACGCCCCGGTGGAATCCTTCTCGCCCCTCTGGGGCATATACACGGCGGTGACGAGGCAGGACGAGAAGGGGGAGCCCGAGGGCGGGTGGAACCCCTCGCAAAAGCTGACGGTGGAGGAGGCCGTGGACCTCTACACCGCGGGCGGCGCCTACTCCTCCTTCGACGAGCACCACAAGGGGACCATCGAGGCGGGCAAGCTGGCGGACATGGTGGCCCTGGACCGGGACATCTTCACCATTCCCGAAGAGGAGATACGGGACGTGCGGGTGTCCCTCACCCTCACGGGGGGACGCTGTACCCACAGAGCGCTCTAGGCTCCGGTCCGCCGGCCGGACGCTATCTCGCGATCCCTCGAATCCTCCGAGGAAGAACTTCCCACCCCGGGATGGTTTCTCCCATTCGGGTTGAATCTCCTGTTGACTCTCTGTAGAATACAGGTAGCGACACAATCCGAGAGGAGTGATCCCTGTGAGAAAGGCCGTCCTTGCGCTGTGCATCGTCCCCCTGGTGTTCTTTCTTGCGTTGTCCACCGGTGTCCGGAGCACCGAGGCGGCGGTGGATACGGAGCTGCTGGATGCCCTGGAGGAGGCCAAGGGGCTCAATCTGAGCACTGAGAACATACGGGACTACATGGGCGGGACGAGCGATCTGGACACGGAGGACGAGAAGTATATGGGCCTGGTTCGGGCGAAGATCCGGCTTGCCCGGCTGGTCTCCGTCACCTCGTATGGCGGAGAGCGCGCGCGGGCGCCCATGACCCTCGGTTCCCTGACGGGGCTCGTGATGACTATGCTCTCGGAGAGCGGCTCGGTGGATACGAAGATGGACCCCTTCAATCTCGCCGACTACGTGATCTACCAGGTTGTCTACCCCATGGACCTCGAGCCCCTGATCCGGGAGCTCCCCGCGTACTATCGGGCTATAGTGCAGGATGAGGACTGGGAGGAGAAGTTCGACACGCTCCTGTCGGAAGGGAAGTACGGTCCCGATCTGGACGGGGGCAAGGCGTTCCACGAGCTGGGGTTCCCGGTGGTGAACAAGGACCCGAAGTACGTGGAACCTCTCTACGTGTCCCTCGCGGACTCGGACTTCGCCCTTCAGGAAGTGGATGGCGCCATCGAGGGGTGGCTCTACTCCTTCTGGATGCGCCGGTACAACGAGGGGAGCATGAATGTTGTGAAGAGAATTCTCGACTGGCTGAACGTCCGCCTCGATGAGGCGGCCGGAGCGAAAGGGTAGAGCCCCCTCCGTTTCCACCGCACAGGGGCGGAAACCTCTCTCCCGTCCCTGCGCGGCGGAGCCTGACGTACGGCCTGTTTACTCTAGAAAGATCGTCAATGCCGAAGCTGCAGCATCCATTGTCGTATTCGACCAAGAAAGGATGTCCCCAATGTCTTCATGCCGTTTGTTCCGCAGAGTGCTCGCGACGCTCCCTCTTCTTCTGGTGATTTCGGCGGCGCCCCCCTCGTGGGGCAAGGTTCCGCCGACCTACGACGTGATCGTGGCGGGAGGCGGGGCCGGCGGCGTGGGAGCCGCCGTAGCGGCTGCCAGACTTGGGGCGAAGGTGGCCCTTCTTGAGGAGACGGATTGGCTCGGCGGACAGATGACCGCCGCGGCCGTGTCCACCATGGACGACCTGAGCGGCAACAAGACGGGGATCTACGGCGAATTCTACGAGAGTGTCCTGTACCACTACTTCAAGCTGGGGAAGTCCATCTCCACCTGCTACTGGGACGGCAGCACGACGGCCTTCGAGCCCTCCGTGGGGCGGGACATCCTTGTGGATATGGTGCGACGCGCCGGCCAGGAGGCCTCCTCGGGAGGAAGAGCGGGCAAGCTGGACGTGTACTACGACTCATCCGTGAAGAGGGTGCACGTGGAGGAATCGGCCGTCCGGGGGATCACGGCGGACGTGAAAGGAAAGACCGTCGAGATGAGGACCCATATCCTCATCGACACGACGGAGTGCGGCGACGTCCTTCCTCTGAGCGGCGCCGCCTACCGTTCCGGGAACACTGTGAGCCCTGGTACGTCCGGTCCAGGTCGGATTCAGGACATCACATGGGTCGCGGTGATGAAGCGCTATTCGGGCGGAATTCCGCCGCACCTGAGGATACAGACGCCACCTCCCGGATATGACCGTTATGTGCCCGAATTCCGCAAGGTCGTGGCGGCGGGGGGCAACTCCTTCAGGGACTACCCTCTGCGCATGCCCGTGGACTTCGCCACGCACAACGGCTATCGGGGTCTCCCCGATTCCTCCAACCCCGAGAACTACGATGCGTCCACGCCCGAGGGGTGGGCCGCCATATCGAAGACGGGGATCAACTGGGCCAACGACTACCCCGGCGTCGAGAAGTGGGAGGGTCGTGGCGGCCTGCCCATCGCCTATCTGGAGGACGAAAAGTTCCGAAGGACTGTGGACGCCAACGCCATGCTCAAGACCCTCTGTTTCCTGTACTACGTGCAAGAAGAGCTGGGCGAGCCCTGGTCCGTGGCGGACGACGAGTTCGATTCGGAGTGGCCGCTCCGCGTGGCCAGCGGCGTTATTCCCGGGGAGTATAACGAGATACTCAGGAGGTTCCCCATTGCCCCCTACATTCGGGAGAGCCGCCGCGTCGTCGGGCTGGAGACGCCCACCTCCAGTTCCGTTCGCTGGAACTCAGAGAGCTACAGGGACGGCACCGAGGGGCGGGAGATCCCCACGGCCATGGCCATCGGCGGGTACATCCTCGACCTCCATGCGGGGGACGAGGACAGGGACCTCGAATCGGAGTTTGGCGAGACCTTTGCCTCGATCCGGACGAACATGCCCAGAGGGCCTTTTCAGATCCCCTTCGGAAGCTTCATCCCGAAGGAGCTGGACGGTTTCCTTGTGGCGGAGAAAAACCTCTCCATGTCCCGCCTCGTGAGCGGCGCCTTCAGGCTTCAACCGATCTCCATGCTCACGGGACAGGCAGCGGGGACCATAGCGGCCCTCGCCGTCAAACAGGGCGTCCAGCCGAGAGCCCTTGATCCGAGAGTCGTGCAGAGAGCCCTTCTTGAGGCCGGCAGTGCGCTCTCCCTCTGCGAGTACAGCGACGTTCCGAGAGGGCACCCCCTGTGGCCGGCGGTCCAGATGTCCAACCTGTACGGGTGGATCGTCCCCGAGGAGCTTCCC
>CALCQG010000024.1 GCA_937897575.1 uncultured Synergistales bacterium
ACGGCGAGCGGCGCCCGGGCCGCCGCGTCCGGCGGATACACCACGGTTGTCACCATGCCGAACACGGATCCCGTGGTGGACTCAGCGGCGATGGTGGAGTACATCGTGGCCCGCGGCAAGAGCAGCGGAGGAGCCCGGGTGCTTCCGGCGGGGTGCGTCAGCGCGGGGCGCAAAGGGACGCAGCTCGCGGAGATCGGCCTGATGGCCGATGCGGGCGCCGTGCTCTTCACCGACGACGGCTCCCCCGTGGAGAACGCCAAGCTCCTCAAGGCCGCCCTCCGATACTCGAAACCCCTGGACGTTCGGATCATGGAGCACCCCGAGGAGGCCTCCCTCACGGAGAAGGCCCAGGTGAACGAGGGCGTCGTGTCGGCGTCCAGCGGGCTGAAGGGGTGGCCGGCCTCGGCGGAGCTCATCGACGTCCAGCGGGGCATCGCCCTGTGCCGCGAGACCGATGCCCCCATCCACTTCACCCACGTGAGCACAGCCCTGGCCATGGACGCCATCAGGAGCGCGAAGAGGGAGGGGCTCCCCGTGAGCTGCGACGTCACGCCCCATCACCTCGTACTGGACGAGACGTCCATCCTCGTGAGCCGCTTCTCGTCCGCCTACAAGGTGAACCCGCCCTTGAGAACCCGGCGGGACGTGAAGGCTCTCTGGGAGGCAGTGGCCGACGGCACCGTGGATGCCGTGGCGACGGATCACGCCCCCTACCACATGGACGAGAAGGACGTCCCCTTCCAGGAGGCGCCCAGCGGCATCGCCTCCATCGAGTGCTCCGTCGCGGCGGTCCTGGATGCCTGGCTCAAACTTGGCCGCCCCGTCCCCCTCGAGCGGATGCTGGCCCTCTTCACATCGGGCCCGGCGTCGGTGCTTCCGGGAAAGTGGCGGGCCCTCGGCACGCTGAGGGAGGGGACCGTCGCCGACCTGACGGCCGTTGACCCCGAGGTGATCCGGAAGGTGGACGTGGGGACGTGGAAGAGCAAGGCGAGGCTCTGCCCCTGGAACGACGAGTTCCTCCAGGGGTGGCCCGTGCTGGCGGTGGTGGAGGGGCGCGTGGTCATGAACCGGCTGGAGGACGAGGAATGACCCATCGAGCCCCCAGGGATTTTCCCGCCGAGGTGGTGGAGAACCTCCGCCTCGACGGGAAGACGACGGCCCTCGTGCTGCGGTGTCCCGGCGTGGCGTCGACGGCTGAGCCCGGTCAGTTCGTGATGCTTCGGGCCGGGACGGGGAACGACCCCTTTCTGGGGCGCCCCCTCGCCGTCGCCGACCTGTCGGGCGACCGGTTCACCGTGCTCTGCCGGACGGTGGGGCGGGGGACGGAGCTCCTGTCGTCCACTCCCGCCGGAGCAGAACTGACCGTGCGGGGCCCAGTGGGAACGGGTTTCTGGAGCGCACGTCGCGGGGTGCCGCTGCCGAAGACCGTACACCTCGTCGGCGGCGGCGTGGGCATGGCCCCGCTGCTCTTCGCCCTTCGGCGCCTTGACGGAACGGCCGTGGGACGGGTGATCCTTGGCGTGGCGGGGCAGGGCTGGGAAGGGCTGACTCGCTGGGCCGGAGAGCGAATCCCCTCCCTGGACCTCTACTCCCAGGACGGCACCCTGGGCAGGAGGGGCCTCGCCCTCGACGGCCTGCCCGAAGGGCTCCCCGACGAGGAGGAGATCTGGGCCTGCGGCCCCGAGGGCATGCTCCGGGCACTGACAAAGAGGTACCCCGGCGACCTGGGCCGGATCCGAGTAGCCCTCGAATCGCGGATGGCCTGCGGCATGGGCGGCTGCCTCGGCTGCGTTCTCCCGACGACGTCGGGCAACAGGCGGGTGTGCTCCGACGGGCCCGTCTTCACGGCGGAGGAGGTGCTCTGGGATGACCGGTCGGCCTGACCTCATGGCGTCCACCGTCGGCGGCCTGCCCCTTTCGTCGCCCGTGGTGATCGCGTCGGGCGTGTGGCCCTACGATCCGGCGCTCTGGACGGCGGACCGCCTCGAGGGCGTCGGCGCACTCAGCACGAAGGCTGTGAGCCTCGCCCCTCGGGCGGGCAACCTCGGCACGAGGGTGTGGGAGACCCCCTGCGGCATGCTCAACAGCATCGGCCTCCAGAACGGCGGCGTGCGGGACTTTATGGAGAGGGGGCTGCCCGTGGCGGAGTCCGCCGGCCGGCCCTTTCTCGTGAACGTGGTCATGGAGTCCGAAGGGGAGGTCTCGGAGTGCCTGGCCATCCTCGGCGGGCAGAGGGAACGGATCCCCGCCGTGGAGCTGAACGTCTCCTGCCCCAACGTGGACGGCGACGGCATGGCCTGGGGCATGACAGCCCGGTCCACGGCGAAGGCTGTGGCCGTTGCAAGACGCTCGTGGGACGGGCCGCTCTGGGTGAAGCTCACGCCCCAGGCGCCCGACCTGGCCGGGGCGGCAAGGGCCGCCGAGGCCGAGGGGGCGGACGCCGTCGTCTGCGGCAACACCTGGCTCGCCATGGCCATGGACCTCCAGAAAAGGCGCCCGGCGTTCCAGCGGGTCGTGGCCGGCCTCTCGGGGCCCGCCGTGTTCCCTCTGGCCCTCCGGACGGTCTGGGAGGTCTGCGGCGCCGTCTCCATCCCGGTGATCGGGTGCGGCGGGGTGGCCTCCTGGGAGGACGCCGCCGCCATGCTCCTCGCCGGGGCCAGCGCCGTGGAGGTGGGCAGCGCCCTCTTCACGGACTTCGACCTTCCCCGGAAGATCGCCGACGGCCTGATGAAATACACGGCCGCCGCGGGCATAGAAAGCCTGTCCGGCCTCGTGGGGCTCGGGCGGAAAAACCATGAAGGAGGAGAGCGCCGATGACCACGGGCATGGACCACCTCATCCTCGCCCTCGACGTTGAAGAGGTCGATGAGGGACGGGAGCTGCTCTCCGGCCTCAGGGGGGCGCTCAAGTACGTGAAGATAGGCCATCAGCTCTACGCCAGGGGCGGGGCGCCCTTCCTCAGGGAGATTCAGGCCATGGGCTACTCCGTCTTCCTGGACATCAAGCTGCACGACATCCCCAACACGATCTTCATGGCCGTGGGCGCCCTCGCCTCCGAGGGCCTCTGGGCACTGACACTCCACTGCGGCGGAGGGCGGGCGATGCTGGAGGAGGCGCGACGGGCGAGGGAGAGGAGCGGAGCTCGTCTGAACCTTCTGGGCGTCACGGTCCTCACCAGTTTCGACGAGGCCTCGTGGGCCGAGGTGGCCCCGGGGTGCCCTCTCGCCGAGGCTCTGGAGAAGCGGGCGGCCCTCTGTCGCGAGACGGGCATGGACGGCATCGTGTGCGCCCCCCTGGACCTCCCCGTCGTCCGGGCGGCGGGGGCGGGGCTCTTCACCGTGGTGCCCGGCATCCGCCCGGCGAAGGCGGACGACGACCAGGTCCGGGTGATGACGCCCCGGAAGGCCATGGAGAACGGAGCGGACTATATCGTTGTCGGGCGGCCCATCGTGAACGCCCCCGACAGGATTACTGCGGCGAAGGAGATTGCCGGGGCCATTGAGGAGGGGTTGGCGTGGAGGACAAAGTGATGCTCGAACGGCTTCAGGAGATGATGAGGGAGAGCGGAGCCCACCTCGAGGGGCACTTTCTGCTGACGTCCGGGAACCACAGCAGCGACTACATGCAGTGCGCCCTGCTGCTCCGGTACCCGAAGTACGCCGCCTTCGCCGGGGCCGCTCTCGCCGGGCGGGTGGCAAAATACGCCCCACAGATGGTGGCCTCCCCGGCCCTCGGCGGCCTCATCATCGGCCACGAAGTGGCCAGGGCGCTGGACCTCCCCTTCATCTTCTGCGAGCGGCAGGACGGCGCCATGACCCTCCGCCGGTTCCCTATGCCCGAGGGGCTGCGGGTGGTCGTCATCGAGGACGTCGTCACCACGGGCGTCTCATCGGGCGAAGTGGGGGCCGTCCTCGAACGGGGCGGGGCCAAATGGGTGGCCACGGGCTCGGTGATCGACCGGAGCGGCGGCAGATCCGCCCTGCCCCATGCCCCCGAGTCCCTCTGGCGGGTGGACTTCCCCCTCTGGAAGCCCGAGGAGTGCCCTCTGTGCGCCAAAAACATCCCCATCGTGAAGCCGGGGAGCCGCGGGAGCAAACCCTCCGACGGGCGATAGCTCCGAGCGAGCGAAGCCCTCGAGAGAGGCCTCTCCCGACATCTCCTCTGAGCAGTTGCAGGGCCACCTGTGACGATCCCGAGCAGCAACGCCCTCCCCTAGGGGAGGGCGTTCAGACTGTTGACATATCCGTCCTTTTTCCACAGAAGAGACGCTGAGCTTCTTGGTGTTCCTCCATGGCCAAGTTGAAGGCGGGGTCCGTCGTCCGCCCTTCGATGCAGTACATCGCGTCGCCTCCCTTGCAAAGTTCCGCGTTCCGGTTCATTATACAATCATACGGTCCGGGCCTGGCCGCGCGAAGAGGCGCGGCTGGGCGATACCCCTTCGCGGAGGTGATGGAGCATATGCTCGATTCGCTCGAAATAACGGTCCTCGTGGAGGACCACGTCCCCATGCACGGCCCCTTTCTCGCCCAGCACGGCCTCTCCCTTCTTCTGAAGGGGGTGAAGGACGGCGTCGAGACGAGGGGATTGCTGGATGTGGGGCAGTCGCACGAGATCCTGACGCACAACATGAAGGGGCTCGGCGTCGCCCCCGAGTCCATCGATTTTCTCGCGCTCTCCCACTGCCACTACGACCATACGGGCGGCGTGGCCGCCTTCGTGTGCTCCACGGGGAAGAGTGACTTCCCCGTGATCGCTCACCCCGACCTCTTTCGCCCCCACTTCACCGTGGACCCATCCCTGGCCCACATCGGCGTGGGCAGCGCCGACGCCCTGAAGAAGATCGAGGAGGCGGGCGGCCGGGTCATCCTCTCGGCGGCGCCCGTGCCCTTGGCGGAAGGCATGGCCTCCACGGGCGAGGTCCCGAGGGCAACGGACTTCGAGGGGCCGGGAAAGCGCTTCTTCACCGTCCGGGACGGGAAAACGGCCCAGGATTCCCTCCCCGACGACATGGCCGTGACGGCCCGGGTGCGGGGGCACGGCGTGGTGGTCGCGGCGGGGTGCTGTCACTCGGGCATCGTGAACATCCTGAAGCACGTCCGCGCGCTCTACCCCGACGAGCCCGTCGAGGGGATCGTGGGCGGGCTCCATCTGGTGAACGCCTCGGAGGAGAAGATGGAGAAGACGGCGTCGGGGATCAGGGAGTTCGCCCCGAGGTGGATCGGCGCGGGGCATTGCACGGGGTTCCCCATGCAGGCGAAACTGCTCCGCGACTACGGCATGGCCTTCACACCCCTTGCCGTGGGGGCGACCTTCCGGGTGGGGGGCTAAAAGGGAGAGGACTCCTCACCTGCAGCCAGGCGCTCGAGGATATCTCTTCGCTCCGGCATGGCGGCGGCGTCGGCGATGCGCGCCGCGTAGCGGAGGCGCTCCCGGACGAAGGCGTCCCGACGGGGGTACGGGATGGGGTAGCGGCCTCTCATCGGGGGGCGGAAGCGTGAGGGGGCGGCGGAGGGCGCGAAGCACACCAGGGCGGGCGACCCGCCGAGGACGCGGAGGACGAGGCCGTACAGTTCGAAGCAGTCGCTGAGACCGTAGTGGCTCAGGTGGGGCCCCACGGTCCCCTCCGTCCGGGTGAGGGCGGGGGAGGGCAGGTACAGGGCCTCGGCCGTTCGAGACGCCTCCCGCAGCCTCGGCCACTTCCACAGGCCGCCGGCCGGATTGCCTCCGGGCAGGCGGCAGAGGTCCGTCAGCCCCCGCATGGAGCACCACCATCTCTGTCGTCGCACCACGGTCCCCGGGAGGAAGCCCGTGTCGAAGGGGAGGTTGTGCACCGCGATCCCCTCGGGGTTCCACTGCTCCCAGAAGAGGGCCAGGCTCGTCCAGTCGTCGAGGAAGTGGGCGGGGTACTCCTCCTCGGCCCGCAGCGCGCCGACGCGCTCGAGGGAGAGGCCATGGACGGCCTCCGTCCGGCGGTCCGGGCGTTCCTCCGGGTAGTAGAAGCGGTTGAAGAAGTCCACGATGCGCCCCTCGTCGGTGAAGACGATGGATGAGGCCGACAGGACGGAGGCGCCGTGGAATCCGTTGGTCTCCAGGTCGAATACGGCGAACAGACGAGGCATTCCGTCGCTCCTTTCTGTATGATGGGATTCTAGCACACCGCTGTCGCCCCGAAAAAAGGGCCGGCGGGACGGAGGCACGCAATGGCGTTCTTTATCTTCCTGTGGTTTTTCATTCGGATGCTCCCCTTTCTTCTCTTCGTCTTCATCCTGTGGCGCGTCCTGCGTTTTCTCGCCTCCCAGTCCCGGTCGGGCGGGTGGCCTCCGCCGCCACCTCCTGGAGGTGGCGGAACCGGCGGGCAGCAGAGGCGGAGGGAGCCGCCCCCGGGCAACGCGAACGGCCCCACGGTCCCCAGGGACCCCTATCAGGTTCTCGGGTGCTCGCCGTCGGACACGAACGACGAGATCAAGAGGAGGTACCGGGAGCTTCTACCAAGTACCACCCCGACAAGTTCATCGGACAGGGGTACGACGAGGAGTTCGTGCGCCTGGCGTCGAAGCGGTTCCAGGAGATTCAGGAGGCCTACGAAAAGATCCGCGCCTCGAGACGATTGTGAGCCTTTTCGGGTCGGAGAAGCCCTTCCAATTGTATGGTCCGGTGCTACAATATCATTACGGAAGTGTTGCGGCAGCATATCACTCCATAGGGGGATGGAAAGGAGAACTGCTATGGCGACCAGGGGGCTCTACACCGACCACGAGACGTTCGACAGGATCAAGTCGCAGGCCAGGACCACCATCGAAACGGCGTTCTACGGCAACAATGTCATTCCCGTGTCTGACCTGAAGCAGGCATACGAACTGGCGCGGCGGAGTCCGGGGACCGTCGAACTGACGGGAATGCCCCTCTACAAGCCCGAGGAACAGGGCTTGCCCGTCAACGGAAACGTGCTCCTCATGAACGACGGCGCTGTGGTGGGTCGGTGCGCTGCGGCGCGGCGGATCCTGGGGGAGCCGGGCGTCACCATGGCGGCCTACGCGCCCATCATCCGGGAGGCCATCTACGGGACCAGGTTCAGGACCATGTACGCCGCCGAGGCCCTCATCGGCCTGAGCGAGGACTTCATGGTGAAGGCCCACCTTCTGATCCCCGAGAAGCACGAGAACATGCTGTACAACTGGATGCTCAACTTCCAGACCCTGACGAGGGAGTACGAGGCCATGTACGGCCGGTCGAAGGAGCTGCCCGACGGCGACATCTACATGGTGGCCGACCCCGAATGGGCGTCGCCCGACTTCCCCCTGGGGCTGGCCTTCTTCGACCCGGAGCACAACTGTGCCGGCGTCTTCGGGATGCGCTACTTCGGCGAGCTGAAGAAGGGAACTCTCACCATGGCCTGGGGGACGGCGGCCCGGAACGGCTTCGCCTCCTGCCACGGCGGCCTGAAGCGGTACAACCTGAGGAACGGGAAGAGCTTCGTCATGACCGTCTTCGGCCTGTCGGGGTCGGGCAAGTCCACTCTGACCCACGCCCGGCACGGCGGCAAGTACGACATCACCGTCCTGCACGACGACGCGGTGGTCATCAACCTGCAGGAGAAGTACGCCATCGCCCTGGAGCCCTCCTACTTCGACAAGGTTCAGGACTACCCCATGGGGTGCGACGCGAACAGGTTCATCATCTCCCTTCAGAACTGCGGCGCCGTCCGGGCGGTGGACGGCAAGGTCTACCCCGTGACGGAGGACCTCAGGAACGGCAACGGCCGGGCGATCAAGTCCAAGCTCTGGTCGCCGAACCGGGTGGACCGGATCGACCAGCCCCTGGACGCCATCTTCTGGATCATGAAGGACCCCACCCTGCCCCCGGTCCTTCACCTGAAGACGCCGGACCTCGGCGCCGTCTTCGGGGCGACCCTCGCCACCAAGCGGACCACCGCCGAACGGCTGGCGCCGGGCGTGGACCCCAACGCCCTGGTCATCGAGTGTTACGCCAACCCCTTCAGGACCTACCCGCTGGAGGTGGACTACACCCGCTTCAGGGGGCTCATCGAGGGAGGAGTGGCCTGCTACGTCCTCAATACCGGCGACTTCATGGGCAAGAAGGTCACGCCGGCGGACACCCTGGGCATCATCGAATCCATTGTGGAGGGGCGCGCCTCCTTCGTCCCCTTCGGGGGGGCGAGCGACGTGGAGACCATGAAGCTCGAGAAGTTCCCCATCGACTTCTCCGACGAGGAGTACCGCAAGGAGGTCGCCGCCCGGCTCAACGACCGGATGAAGTTCGTTCGGTCCCGCGAGACGGAGCGGGGCGGCATCGACCGCCTGCCGCCCGAGGCGGAGGCGGCGCTCCAGAAGGTCATCGACGAGGTGGCGGCGGGCTAGAGCGGGGACGAATACACGGAAAAGGGGGCGGCCGGAAAAATCCGGCCGCCCCTCTGCTATAATCGACGGCAGTCTTCACGGGCAACGGAGGAACGGCAATGGACGAAAGAGGCATCGAGCGCTCGTCCGCCATGGGGACGGAGTCCCTCACCGGGCTTATCCTGCGGTTTTCCCTGCCGGGGATCGTCGGGATGGTGGCGAACGCTCTCTATAATATCGTGGACCGGATCTTCGTCGGGCGGGCTGTGGACCCCATGGGGATCGGGGCCATCGCCGTGGGCTTTCCCTTCATGATGCTGGTCATCGCCTTCAGCACCCTCATAGGTGTGGGAGCCGGCTCCCTCGTCTCCATCTCCCTCGGCGAGCGGCGAAGGAGCCGGGCGGAGCGGGCCATGGGCAACGCCCTGCTCCTGCTCGCCGGAGGAGGGGTGCTGGCCACCGTCGTTGGCAGTCTTTTCATCGAGGAGATCCTCACCCTCTCGGGGGTGACGCCCACGCTGATGCCCATGGCCAGGGAGTATCTGGGCATCGTCGTGTGGGGGATCCCGCTCTCGGCCCTCGGGTTCGGCCTCAACTACTTCATCCGGGCGGAGGGCAGCCCCCGGTTCGCCATGTTCGGCCTCGTGCTGGGAGCTGTGATGAACATCCTGCTGGATGCCCTCTTCATCTTCACCTTCCGGATGGGCATCGGAGGCGCGGCCCTGGCCACGGTGCTCTCCCAGGGCATCACCGCCCTCTGGTCCGCCTGGTACTATCTGGCCCGGATGGGGGAGCTCCGCTTCCGACCCCGAAACCTCATCCCGAGCCCCGATGTCCTGGGTCGGATCTTCGCCGTCGGTCTCGCGCCCTTTCTCACGGAGTTGAGCTTCACCTTCGTCCTCATCCTCTTCAACCGGCTGCTCCGACGGTACGGCGGGGACATGGCCGTCTCGGCCATGGGCATCTTCTTCAGCCTGGACAGCCTCTTCTTCCTCCCCGTTCTGGGGCTCGCCGGCGGGGTTCAGCCCATCATCGGCTACAACTTCGGCGCCCGGAACTACGAGCGGGTGATCCGGGCGGTGAAGATCGCCCTCGTCCTGGCGGCGCTCTTCCTCGGCGGAAGCTTCCTCGTCGTCCAGACGGCCCCCGAGCTCCTGGTTCGGCTCTTCACCACCCGGGACCCCGAGCTGGTCCGCGTGACGGCGCGATGGTTCCGGATGGCCTACGCCTGTGTCGTCTTCGCGTCGGTGAACTACGTGGCCTCCTACGCCTTCCAGGCCATGGGCAAGGCGAAGATCGCCATCTTCATGAGCCTGAGCCGCCACCTCTTCTTCATATTCCTGCCCCTCATCGTCCTGCCCCCGATCTTCGGGACGGACGGGGTATGGCTCTCCTTCAGTTTGTCCGACGTGGGCGGAGGGCTGATGGGCGCGTGGCTTCTGAGGCGGGAGTTCCGCCGTCTCAGGGCGATGACGCCCGAAAAGGGGCCGTCCGATCCACCGCAGGCCAGCGTCCCCTCTTTTTCGCGTATAATTGCAGAGGAGAGCGGTCTGCCGAAGGACGACGGGCAGCCCGCGCCGAGAAGCTGAAGGAGATGGTGGTGCACTCCCCGAAGGACGAGGAGCGTGATCGATGGTGTTGAACGGGAAGCTGGACTTCAAAAAGGCCCTGGTCGGCGACGGCGGACGGTTCTTCTTTCTCTTCAGCTTCGGAACCCTTCTCTGTATCTTCGGCATGACGAGGGACAGCATGCCCGTCATTCTGTCGGGGCTTTGGCGTATCGCCGCTGAACCGGACTATCTCGTCACGGACTACATCGAGGTGGGAGGGATGGGCGCCGCCTTCGTGAACAGCGGGCTCCTCGTCCTTCTCTTCACCGGCATCCTCGCCCTGATGAAGGTCAGGGTCCGCGGCATCTCCATCGCCGCCGTCTTCATCGTGTCCGGATTCGCCCTCTTCGGAAAGAACCTCCTGAACGTCTGGTTCATCCTGGGCGGCGTGTGGCTCTACGCCAAGGTCCACGGAGAACCCTTCTTCCAGTACGTCTACATCGCCTTCTTCGGCACGAGCCTCGCCCCCATCGTGAGCCAGATCATGTTCGGCATCGACCTGCCCGTCGTAGTCCGCATAGCCCTGGGCGCCGCCGCAGGCCTGGGCGCCGGGTTCGTCCTTCCCCCCCTGGCAGCGGCCCTGCTGCCCGTCCACCACGGTTTCAACCTGTACAACATGGGGTTCACGAGCGGCATGGTGGGGACCATCACCGTCTCGCTGTTCAAGTCCCACGGCTTCGTCGTGGAGCGGCGGATGATCTGGTCCACGGGGAACGACACGCTGCTCGCCTCGTTGCTCGTCGTGCTCTGTGTCTCCCTGATCACCGTGGGCTTCCGGCTGAACGGCCGGTCGGCCGCCGGGCTGTCCCCCATGTGGCGGCAGTCGGGAAAGCTCATCGCCGACTTCGTCGACATGTTCGACTTCCCCCCGACGATGATGAACATGGGGCTGAACGGGCTCATCGGCATCGCCTACCTCCTGCTCGCGCGGTGTGATTTCAACGGCCCCACCATAGGCGGGATCTTCACCATCATGGGGTTCAGCGCCATGGGAAAGACCCCCCGCACTATCGTCCCCGTCATGTTGGGGACGGTGCTCGGCGGACTGACGAAGACCTGGAGTCTGACGGACCCTGTCGTCCAGCTCACGGCGCTCTTCAGCACCACCCTTGCCCCCATCGCCGGCGGCTTCGGATGGTGGGCGGGGGTCATCGCCGGCTACGTCCATTCGTCGGTGGTCCTCTACGTGGGCGTGCTCCACTCGGGGTTCAACCTGTACAACAACGGCTTCGCGGGAGGGCTTGTCGCCGCCGTTCTCGTCCCTCTTCTCGAGGCTTTCAGAAGGAGGTCTCAGCGATGAGAGACGAGCGTTTTGTCGTATCCCGCATCGTGAGCGAGCTCATGACGTTCTTCTTCGCCATGAACGCCCACACCTTTCAGGCCCACGTGGTGAAAAACGAGAAGCAGCATGCCATAACCATTGAATCGGACTACGAGGGCGACCAGGACAACAAGATCCGGGAAATGACCAGGCTGCTCCGCATGCCGCGGGCCCGGGAGATGGAGAACTACTCTTGGTCCCTGTCGGGCGACATCAGCACCGGACAGGAGATCTATCTCGTGGGCATCCTCACGGATACCGTGTCCGTCGAACACGACGGCGAGGCCAAGACCGTGCGGATCGTCCTGACCAGAGAACTCTGAGGATGGAGGGAAAAGAACATGGCAAAGACGCTTTTGACCCGCGACATTCTTGAGAGCCTTCTGCTCGGGGCGTCCGTCCTGGGCGGCGGACAGGCCTCCATGAAAGAGGGGCGTGATCTGGGCGACCTCGCCCTCCGCATGGGGAGCCCCTACCTCCTGGACATCGACGACGTGGACCCCCACGGGACCATCGTGACCTGCGCCACCATCACCTGTCCGAAAGACCACGGCGCCGTGCCGTCCCCTCGGGCACGGGTCCGAAGTCTCGAGCTGCTGCTCGATGGCGGTGTCGACCACGTGGCGGGGGTGATCACCAGCGAATGCGCCGCTCATGCCGTGATCAACGGATGGATAGAGAGCGCCATGCTCGGCCTTCCCATTGTGGATGCCCCCTGTGACGGCCGCGGGCACCCTCTGGCGGAGATGGGCTCCATGAAGCTTCACCTTCAGGAGGGGTACCTCTCGGCCCAGTCCTTCGCCGGAGAGGAGCCGGAGTCGGGGGAGTACATCGAGGGCGTCATGCGGGGAGCCATCAGCACGGTCTCGTCCATGATCCGTCAGAACGCCTTCTCCATGGGCGGGTGGCTCGCCGTGGCCCGGAACCCCGTGTCGGCGGAGCACGTCAGGGACAACGGCGCCCCCGGGGCGATCCGCCGGACCATTCTTCTCGGCGAGGCCATGCGAGGGGCCACGGACAAGGGGGCCGAGGCGGTCATCGAGACGGTGGAGGAGCAGCTGCTGGCGCGGCGGGTCTATCAGGGGCCCGTCCAGACGGTGGACCGCTTCACGGCGGGGGGGATGCACTCGGGGACGGCCTTCTTCGGCGAGTACGAGCTCTCCTTCTGGAAGGAGTACATGACTCTGGAGAAAGAGGGCCGGAGGATCGCCACGTTCCCCGACCTGATCTCCGTGCTCGACGCGAACACGGGCGCCGCCGTCCCGAGCGACGCCGTGGCCCCCGGTCAGGAGGTCTGCGTTCTGGTGACGTCGCGGAGGAATTTGCTCCTCGGCGGCGGGCTCTCCTGCCCGGAGCTTCTCGAACCTCTGGAGAAGATCCTGGGCCGGGAGATCCTGGCGCACCTCGGAGAACCATGCAGCAGAGCGCCGGAAGGGGCCTGACGGGGAGAGGTCTGCGAAAAAACGCATCGTTCTTCAGCCGAGGAGAGGTGAAGAAGAGCTCGAAGAGTTCGGAGAGGTGGACGGATCGAATGACCCGCTCCACCTTTTTTCCCGTCTGAACCCCTTGCCGGACCCCGACGAAGGGCGGATGCTCCCGAAAGGAGGTGACCCGTCGAGACCGCTCCAGGCCGGTGGGGAAGGGACGCGCGGAAGGTGTTGATATATTTGACACCATATATTGTCTGTGTTATCGTAAAACAGCTATCCTCTATGTTCCCACGATAAAAAAACCTGCACAGCAGGAGGTGCGTTTATGAAACGGGAGGAACGAGTACTGACCGGCGTCCATTTCATGCAGGGCAACTATGCCGCGGTGGAGGGCGCCATCGCCGCGGGGTGCGATTTCTTCGCGGGGTACCCCATCACGCCGGCGAACGAGGTCTCCGAGGGCATGGCCCGCCGTCTCCCCGCCGTGGGCGGAGCCTTTCTGCAGGGGGAGGACGAACTCTGCTCCATCTACGCGGCGGCGGGGGCGTCCCTCGCCGGAGCCAAGGCCATGACCGCGACGGCGAGCGCCGGATTCGACTACATGCAGGAGGGCATCGAGTACGCCGTGGCCGTGGAGGCTCCCATGGTGATCGTGGACGTCATGCGGTGCCGGGGCGAGAACTTCGCCACCCAGGCGGACATCATGCAGGTCCGGTGGAGCGCTGCGGGGGACCACGAGATGATCGTGCTCGCGCCGTCCACGGTGCAGGAGACCTTCGACTTCACCGTCCGCGCCTTCAACCTGGCCGAGGAGTACCGCACGCCGGTGATCGTCATCTCCGAGATGTCCCTGGCCCTCATGCGGGAGCGGCTGGAGATCCCCGAGGCGTCGGCCATCCCCGTAGTGAACCGGAGGCGGACCACGAAATCGCCGTCGGAGTACCTGCCCTTCAAGGCGGACTCCGAGTACGGCGTCCCAGACTTCGCCGAACTCGGCACGGGGTACCGGGTCATCCACTCCATCAACCCCCACGACGAACGGGGCGACATCGAGTGGGACCCCAAGGCCTTCGAGCGCCTGTACAAGCGGATCACCGGGAAGGTCCGGGAGAACCGGAAGAAGATCGCCACT
>CALCQG010000025.1 GCA_937897575.1 uncultured Synergistales bacterium
GAGCACAACCTTGCCAAGGTTGGGGTCGCGGGTTCAAATCCCGTCTTCCGCTCCATTTGTTGAACAGGGCGGCATAGCCAAGTGGTAAGGCAGAGGACTGCAAATCCTTTATCCCCAGTTCGAATCTGGGTGCCGCCTCCACAGCATAGTAAAAATGAAGCACATTCCTCGGTAGCTCAATCGGCAGAGCGGGTGGCTGTTAACCACTAGGTTCGAGGTTCGAGTCCTCGCCGAGGAGCCAGATGATTTCCAGGCCATTCTGGATCTTTATCCGGGATGGCCTGTCCTTTTGCGGAGCGCACTACCCCAGAAAAGCGGTTGGAACCGAATCACCCTCTTTTGCGCCCCGTTTCTTCGGTATATATGACAGAAAGCAGGTACACAGATCTATGGACAAGAAACTCGTCTACATGGCCAATACGCCCTACTGGCTCCTGCCACAAGGGCATTTCCGCCCCGTCGAAAAGAGAGACGGCCGCATCGTCGATCCGGTTCTCTTCAGACGGCAGGGGGAAAGTTGGAACGACCGGCAAGAAAGCGATCGATAGCAGGAGAACTACTTCGAATGGGCCCTTCGGGGCCCTTTTTTTGTATCTATGGTTTTTCGCCTGCCAAGTTTTTCAGAGACTGCATCGCCTCAGGTGCAAGGATTCCGGCGACATAGGTTGAGAAGACGGATTTGTTCGAGAGCAGCGGCTCCCTTCGAAGCTCGGGCATCCGGGCCGCAACCTCCTCGAACATGGGCGTGTCGGGGACGGGAGAGTATTCGGCAAGTCGCGCCCTTGCCCCGCATCTCTGGACGAAACGGATGCTCTCCTCCACCGAGCGGAGAGACTGTCCCGGCAGGCCGGCGAGTATATAGGTCTCGACCCGCCGAATGTCGTACCCCGCTTCGACGAGCTGGGCACAGGCGAACTGAAACTCCTCAGCCGTCGTCTTGTTCGATCCCCTTCTCTGGAAACCTGGGTCCGTGCTCTCGAGACTCAGGCGGATCGTGGTGAACCCTGTTCTCTTGAGCTCTTCAGCGCAGCGCCTATCGATTTCGTGTACGTGGAGTCCGTTTGGCGTGTGGTACTGAACATGAGGGAACCGTGTCCGAAGAGTCTCGCAGAGAGGGTAGAAGCGCCGCTCCTTGTTGATCAGCAGGGCGTCGTCGTAGAACGCGGCATGATGAACTCCGGGCAGCGCGAACTGGCGAGCGGCGTCGCGAAGAACCTCCCCGACGGAGCGTTCGGTGTACGACGGAGAAAGGCGTCTGGACGCACAGTACTCGCAGGCCATGGGACAGCCGAAGGAGGTCATGAGGACCCCGTAGGCGGGCGCGTCGTACAGGTCCATGGCCGGCCCGTTCAGTTCCAGTCTCAGGGGCTCCGTCTGCACCATGTCGGCGCCCGATCGGACCGCATGAGCCGGACAGAGACGGGCATAGACGCCGCCGAGAAGAAGGGGAACGGAGGGAAAGATTTCGCGCAGATGCCCGATACACCATCGAACACCCTCGTACCAGTAAGTCATCCCCGATGTTACGAGGATATAGTCCGGCTTCGGAAGGCAGCGAAGGCGCTGCAGGAAGGCCTCTTCATTCATCCCGAAGCGATGATACCGCCTTGGAATATGGGCGAAAGGGGGCGGTTTTCGAACTTCCGTCCTTTCGACGCGGACTCTGCCGAAGGAGAGCGGCTCCGTCGCCCCTTCGTAAATGCAGTCCACCAAGTGGATGTCGTTGCCCTGCTCTCGCAGGGCGTCGAGGATGAAGAGCAGCCCAAGGGGTTTCGACCAGAAATCGAAGAAGGTGAAGTCGAAGGCCGGAGGGTTTATACCAAGGATCGTCGCCCCTCGAAGGCCTGAGAGTACCTCCGAGAAATCGCCCGTCTGGCACGCAGCCGTGTCTCCGTCGGCGACAGATGGTATCCTGCCCGGGAGTTTATTCACCTCTTCGCCCCGATTCTGCCGGTCGTTGGGGCCGATGCACTATGTTCCGCCGAAAGAGGAGCTCCCGCGCCTTGCGGCTCGCCGACGGCAGAGGGATCTCGGCGAGGGACGGGCCGTCGACCCATCGTCCCGAAAAATTCAGAGCCGACGGATCGACCCGGGAGACCAGCCAGAGAGACAGCGTCATGGACCATCGTGTAACGGCGCACGAGAGGGCTCCGATTTTGGTCCCCACAGCGGATATTCGCCCTATTTCCTCGGGCAGACGACCCTCCAGAGGCGGCGCAGACCAGGGGAACTCCTCGAAGCCCGCCCATAACCCCTCCGTCGGACGGCTCCGGAGGAAGACAGCACCGTCCGGAGAGAGGAGGACGTAGATGTCGCCCTTCAGCGCCGTCCTTTTAACCGGGGGCGCGAGGACCGGTCGGGCCGATGTCGTCCCGTTCAACCGTGACAGGCAGACGGCGGCCAGAGGGCAGTCGGAACAGAGTGGATTTTTCGGAAGGCAGATCGTGGCCCCGAGATCCATGACGGCCTGATTGAAGTCCCCTGGCCGACGTTTGCTGATGAGTCGTTCGAAGAGACGGCGGATGGCCCTCCTTCCTGATGTTCGGTCGACGGGGTCGGCGATGTCGCCGAGACGGGAAAACACCCTCAGGGCATTGGCGTCCATGGCGGGGACAGATTGCCCGAAAGCGATGCTTGCGACGGCCGAAGCCGTGTACTCCCCGACGCCGGGCAGTCGTCTCAGATCATCGTACGTTGCGGGGAGCGCAGTCCCTCCGCCCGCGACAATGGACTGTGCCGCCCGGTGCATATTCCGGGCGCGCGAATAGTAGCCAAGGCCCTCCCAAGCCTGAATGACCTCCTGCTCCGATGCGGCTGCGAGGTGTTGCAGCGATGGGAATCGCGTCATCCACCGGATGAAGTATTCTATGACGCGGGATGTCTGAGTCTGCTGCAGCATGACCTCGGAGACCCATACTCCATAGGGGTCCTCCGTCGCTCTCCATGGAAAGTGCCTCCTGTCCCTGTCGTACCAGTGAAGCAGGGTGGAGGACACCGCTTCTTTGATCTCCTCGTTCATGTCATGCCTCCAAACATGGGGTACAATGAATCCATTATACGCGGTGGAGGAGGTGTTCCCCGTGGACGGACGAGAGAACATGACGTACGATTTTTCCCTTTTTGGTGAAGTCGATTCCTATCTTTTTCGGGAGGGCAACCATTTTCGCCTCTACGAAAAACTTGGTGCCCATCCCGTCCTGGACGGCGGTGAGGTGGGGACGTACTTCGCTGTCTGGGCTCCCAACGCTGAGGATGTGAGCGTCGTCGGCGACTTCAACGGCTGGGACAGGACGCGGCACTATCTTGCGCCGAAAAAGGACGGCTCGGGAGTGTGGGAGGGGTTTCTGCCGAACGTCGGCAAAGGCGCCCTCTACAAGTACTCCATACGCACCCGCAGCGGCTCCTTCCTCGAAAAGGGCGACCCATACGCCTTCTTCTGGGAGGTAGCCCCCAACACCGCCTCCGTGGTCTGGCCCCTGGACTATCAGTGGCAGGATGACGAATGGATGATCGGGCGCAGGCGGAAAAACGCCCTCAAGGCCCCTCTGTCCATCTACGAGGTCCACATCGGCTCCTGGCGACGGAATAAGCAGGAGGAGTTCAGGTCACTGTCCTACCGCGAACTGGCCCATGAGCTGGGCGACTACGTCATCTCCCACGGGTTCACTCACGTGGAGCTTATGCCCGTCATGGAACACCCCTTCTACGGCTCCTGGGGGTATCAGACGCTGGGGTACTTCGCCCCCTCGAGCCGGTACGGAACGCCTGAGGATTTCATGTATATGGTCGATGTCCTCCATCAGAAGGGGATCGGCGTCATCCTCGACTGGGTGCCCTCTCACTTTCCCAAGGACGCCTACGGCCTCGCCCGGTTCGACGGTACCTGCCTCTATGAGCACGAGGATGCACGAAAAGGCGTTCAACCGGACTGGGGGAGCCTCGTCTTCAACCTCGGCCGGAACGAAGTGCGGGAGTTTCTCATCAGCAGCGCGT
Organism: uncultured Synergistales bacterium; assembly: GCA_937897575.1. Taxonomy (GTDB): domain Bacteria; phylum Synergistota; class Synergistia; order Synergistales; family Aminobacteriaceae; genus CALCQG01. Next base: position 3,994 of record CALCQG010000025.1, read on the forward strand.
TCTTCTGGCTCGATCGCTTCCATATCGATGGATTGCGCCTCGATGCCGTCGCCTCCATGCTCTATCTGGACTACTCCCGGAAGCCGGGGGAGTGGGTCCCCAACCGTTGGGGGGGACGGGAGAACCTCGAGGCCGTCGACTTCTTGAAGAGTCTGAACCACGCCATCTATCAGGAGTTCCCGGACGTCCAGACTGTGGCGGAGGAGTCCACCGCCTGGCCCCTCGTCACCCGTCCGCCCTTTCTCGGAGGCCTCGGGTTCGGGTTGAAGTGGAACATGGGGTGGATGCACGATATCCTCGAATACATGAGCACCGACCCGATCTACAGGAAGTACAACCAGAACCGGCTCACCTTCGGCATCATGTACGCCTTCTCGGAGAACTTCATCCTGGCCTTCTCCCACGACGAGGTGGTCTACGGCAAACGGTCCCTGCTGAACAAGATGCCGGGCGATGCATGGCAGAGGTTCGCCAACCTCCGCCTGCTTCTCGGGTATATGTACGCCCACCCCGGAAAGAAGCTCCTCTTCATGGGGTGCGAGTTCGGCCAGGCGAGAGAGTGGAACCACGACGGCGCACTCGAGTGGGACCTTCTTCTCAAACCCGAGCATGAGGGGGTCGCCCGATGGGTCTCCCATCTGAACGACACCTACCGGAGGGAGTCGGCCCTCTACGACGACGATTTTTCGCCGGCGGGCTTCGAGTGGTGCGACTTCTCGGACTGGGAGCAGAGCGTCGTCTCCTTCATCCGGAAGGACGCCAGAGGCTCCGTCGTCCTGGCCGCCTTCAACTTCACCCCCATCCCGCGGCACGGCTATCGCATCCCGGTGCCCGAGGCCGGATACTGGCAGGAGATCCTCAACAGCGACGCTCAGGAATACGGAGGGTCCGGCGAGGGGAATCTGGGCGGTGTGGAGTCCCAACCGGGATGGTGGAAGCAGTGGAATAACTCCCTGGTCATCACGTTGCCGCCTTTGGCGGCGGTCTTCTTCAAATTGGAGCGGTAGAGAAAAACAGGGATGGAGATGCCCCTCGAAGCGAACGATCCGTTCGCTCCGAGGGGCATCTTTGTGTGCGCGCCTTCTGTCATGCCTCGTCTCGGGAGGCGATGTATATCCCTGCGAGAATGAGCGCTCCGCCCAGGACCTTCGGAAGAGTGACCGGCTCGCCGAGGAAGAGGGCCGCGAGGATTGTGCTGCCTATGGGTTCGCCGAGCAGGCAGAGGGCGACGGTGCCGCCGGAGAGCCACCGAAGAGCCCAGTTGGAGCTCGAGTGGCCGAGGATCTGGGGGATGAGCGCCAGAAGCGCGAAGGCGAGCCATGTGGATCGGGAGTATCCGACGACGGGGTAGCCCGCAAGAAGCACGACGGCCCACAGGACGACGGCGGCTGTTCCGTAGATGAACGTGACGTAGCTCCCGAGGGAGACGGAGGGACGGAGCCGCCGTCCGAGCAGAAGATAGAGGGCGGCGAAGATGCTCCCCAGCAGCGCGAGAAAGTCGCCCCAGAGCGCCGTACCACCCAGGGAGAAGTCCCCCCAGCCGATGATCGCACCGCCCGGCAGAGCGAGAAGCAGCCCCTTCTTCAGGCCAGAAGAGAAGGAGTCCTTCGTGAGAAGCGGAGAGAGGAGCCCCGTCCAGAGAGGAATGGCGTTCACGATGACCACGCTGCTCGCCACGGAGGTGTAGAAGAGGGAGGATATCCACGTGGCGAAGTGCAGGGCGAGGAAGACGCCCGACGCCACGCCGTCCAGCAGCGCGGGGCGCGACAGGGCCGACACCTCGCGCCATGTGGTGCGGTGGGTGAAGGGCAGCAGGAAGAGGGTAGCCAGGCCGACGCGATAGGCCGATATGACGAGGGGGGGAGCGTCGGCCAGCCGGGCGAAAAGCGCGCCGGTGGAGACGGCGGAGACCCCTATGGCAAGGACGATCCAGGGCGAAAGCGGCGGTCTCTCCGTCATTCTAATCAGCCTTTCGTGCCTCTGTGCCCAGTGTATACCCTATGATGGTCCGCGAGCATCCTCCGGATGGGGAGCTGATAGGGGCATCTCGTCTCGCACAGGCCGCACGCCACGCACCGGGTCAGAGTGTCCATGGCGGAGGCGAAGGATTCAGCCGCTATGTCGGGCGAGTAGCGGCTCGCGATGAGAGGGTAGGTCATCCCCATGGTGATTGCGACGCCCTGGGGGCAGGGCTGGCAGTACTCGCACCGGCGACAGAAGGCCTGCCCCAAATCCTCGGCGATGACCTTCATGGCGTGGCGATCGTCGTCCGTCACGGTGTTCGCTTTTTCATACAGTCCGACGATCTGCTCCACGGAGGCCACGGAGTCGAAGCCCGGGATCGGAAGGACGCCGTCGTGCGCCCTCAGGAACTTGAAGGCCAGCGCGGCGTCGGTGATGGCTCCGCCGGCGAAGGGCTTCATGGCCAGAATGCCCATGGAGCGCTCCTTTGCGAGAGGGTGCAGCCGCGTCGCCGCCTCGTCCTCGATGAAGTTGAAGGGGTACTGGATGGAGTCGAAAAGCCCCGCCCGGACAAATTGTTCGGCCATCTCGAGGTTGTGGGTCGTGATGCCGATGAAGCGGATCTTTCCAGCATCCCGTGCCGCCGCGACGGCCTCCATGGCTCCTCCGGGCGCGGCGAGAGCCTCCCATTCGACGTCCTGGACAACTTGGTGGAACTGATAGAGGTCGATATAGTCCGTCCTCAGCTGTCTGAGGCTGAGGTCGATGTGCTGAGCCGCCCCTGCGGCCGAACGCTCCCTGGTCTTCGTCGCAATGAAGACCTTATCCCGCATGGGCGAGAGCGCTCTTCCCATCTTCTCTTCACTGTCCCGGTAGGCGTTCGCCGTGTCATAAAAAGTGATCCCGAGGTCGTAGGCCCTCTTCAGGACCCGATCCGCCTCATCGGCAGAGAGTCGAACGATGGGGATGCCACCGAATCCGAGAACCGAGACGGAGCACCCCGTCGCGCCGAAGTTCATGGACTGCATCATGTACCCCCCTTTCACACCGTATGGAATAGAGGATATCAGATATCGGGCCTGCCCGAAAGCATAAAAAAAGGCCCCTGCCGGGGCCTTCAGGAGATCTGTCGCTATCGGACGGGGCCGAGGTTGATCATCCGCGACCATCCGGCACCGTCGTTGTCGTTGACGATCCACATCTCCCCGTTCAGAACGCAGAGGCTTTCGACCTTCTCGAGGAAGTAGCCCTTCTCCGTCGCGATGTCGAAGACGAGTCTCTTCTCAAGGGACTTTTCGGGGGCGTAGGTGTCAACGGAGACGGAGTAGATCCGCTTCACCTTGGCCATTCCCCCGGCTCCCTTGTCCCGCTCCACAACAAGAAGCGTCTTGTCGTCAGCAAAGGCGATGTCCGAGAGCCCCATCCACAATGTCTTCGGATCTTTCGAATGGGATTCCAGAGGGTACCACGCGGCATCCCACTGTTTCGTGTCGATGGAGAAGCGGAGGATGGCCGCCTCGGATTTTGTCGCGTCAAAACCTCTCTGCATGGCCACATAAACCGTCTTGCCGTCGCCGGACACGGCGACACCCTCGAAGCCGTAGTTCTTCGGCTCGCCGTATTTGGTGATCATTTCGGCGGGGAGAGGGTGCTCTTCCCGTACCGCTCCGTCCAGCCCCGCGAAGATGAGCAGGTTCTCAGCCCCTGACTTGCCCTCGCTGGCAAGCCAGAACCCATCCTTTGTCCAGGATATCCCCTCCAGGTCGTAGGAGACCGGCTGGCCGTCCTTCGTCAGCGGGATTTCCCGGTCGATGATCACAACACCGCCGGCCGCTTCGGATACGTCCATCCGCCATATCCGGGACGGGCTCCACGCGTTGTCCGGCACGGTGTAGATGTATTCTCCGTCCGACGTGAACCCCGACAGAGCGCTCCAGGGGATGTCCTGAGAGACTATCCTCGGCTCGTCTCCCGTCCCCGTCACGGAGAAGATGTTGATCGTCCCGTCCGCCTCGTTGGCGCTGACGATGAGTCCCACGCCGTCCTCTCTGTCCGGTACGGCGATGATGCCCTCGGGTGCCGTCCCCGTAGGCAATAGCTCCAGAAGTTCCGGGTTCCGAACGTCTCGGACGCGGTAGACGGCCAGGAAGGAGCCGCGCTCCGACGTCGCTATCAGGAGATCGTCTCCGAAGAATCGTCCGAAGGCGATCCCCTCCATCTCGAGGCCTCTCTTCTCGGAACGGCCGTCAGGGTAGTGCCCCAAAGAGGCGGAAAGGGTGTCCAGGTCGAGCCCCGAATCCCAGAGAATGCCCCCGTCAAGGTCGCAGATGCTGATGCCCCGGCCGCCGGACCAGACGCCGTCTCCGAAGGTCTTCAGATCCGTGTCGCCCTCGTTTGCCATGGCGGCATAGACCGTTCCGCCGATCTCCATGTAGACCACGGAGTCAGGCTCGCGACGGCCCGTGAACTCGTCGACGAACGCGACATGCCCGTCCTTTCTGAGGTCGGCAAGCCGGTTGACAACGCCCGCGCTGGCCATCTTTCTGATTTTGGGGGCCGACGGGTCCGAAATGTCGATGAAGGCGACAGCGTTATTCTCCTGCAGACTTACGATCGCTTCCTTCTGATTCGGGTGAATTGCCACGAATTCGGGCTGAGGATCCTTCGGGAAGTTGACGCCTTCGACGGAGGTCATCACCTCAGGTGGGAAGAAAAGGGGTACGACGACGGACTTCGCGGGGTCGACTGCATCGACGGTGATCACGTCGACGCGCCCAGGCCGAGCGCCGTCGAGCGTCCCATCGCCCTCCTCGTTGGTCTCCTCGTCCTCGATGGCGACGACGGCGACGATCGTTCCACCGTGATCGGCGACGGCGAGCGAGTCAGGGCCGACGCCGATGGCGATCTCGCCGAGGTACTTCGGGGACGTCCTGTCGGCGACATCGTAGACGATCAGACTGCCGGGCGCGGCCTTCTCTTTCGTGTCCCCGTTCCGGACGGTCACAAGCAGATACTTTCCATCCCGGCTCACGGCCGTTGAGGTTGGCTCGCCCTCACCGGTCGACAGCGCATCGAGGGCGACTGGTGAGGCTGGGTCCGTTATGTCGAGAACACCGACCTTTTTCCCTGAGGCGTTGGTGTAATACAGCGTCATGCCATCGGGGCTCGCCGCGACGATCTCGGCGACCTCGCCCTTCGGAACGGCATAGTGGGACTCCAGCTGAACGGCTGTGACTTCCGCCGCTGCAGGGAATGCCATGAATGAAAGAAGAAACACAAGAACGGCTGATCGAACGACCTGTCTGTTCACGAAAACAGCTCCCTTCCATATGAGTGGATAGGGCCAGCATAGACGGACTCACTGAAGGATGGATTGATATTTTGTAAAAGAAGCGTAACGACCGGAGTCCCGTCTCTGTGACAAGTGCAGGACAGTGCGTCACGATTCGGACAGGTAATCCTTACAGAAGGACCGAACAGCCGTTACACAGCGCCGCTACAATGCCCATGTGACAGATCAAAGAAAAAGGAGCGGGGACATGGCCGGATACATCGGAAGCAAAGTCGTCAAAGCCCTTATCACTCTGTGGTTGATCTTCACCGTGGCGTTCCTCGCCGCCAGAATCTCGGGCGACGCCATGGACTTCATCATGCCCGAGGGGATGAACGAGGAGGCGCGGGAGGCCATGACGTCCTATCTTGGCCTCGACAAGTCATGGCTCGAACAGTATTGGCTGTACGTGCGAAACGTCTTTCACGGAGACTTGGGGACCAGTTTCCACTTCAGGCAGCCCGTCATCGACCTCTATACCCAGCGTTTCATCCCGACGCTCACGCTGTGCGGTCTCGCCATGCTGCTGTCCATGGCCATATCGATCCCTCTCGGCGTGATCGCGGCGCTGAAGAAGAACAGGCCGGCGGGATTCCTCATCCAGTCCGCCGCCTTTCTCGGATATGCCGTGCCGAATTTTGTCCTCGCCATCCTCCTCATCCTCGTCTTCAGCTTCCATCTTGGATGGTTGCCGAGCAGCGGATCGGACACGATGATGCACTACATCATGCCCGTCACCGCTTTAGCGTGCACCCTCATCGCCTCGCTGACCCGTTTTTCCAGAAGCGCCCTGCTCGATGTCCTGTCGCAGGATTACATTCGCACGGCGCGGGCGAAAGGCGTCGGAAATTTCTCCGTCCTCACGGTCCACGGTCTCAGGAACGCGATGATAACGATCGTAACGGTGCTGGGGCTCCAGGTCGCCGCCCTTGTATCGGGCTCCGTGGTGATCGAAAACGTGTTCTCATGGCCCGGCATCGGCGAACTTCTCGTCTTCGCCGCCATAAAGAGGGATTACCCCCTTCTTCAGACCGGAGTCATCCTCGTGGGAACCATCGTGATATTCATAAACTTCATCGTCGACGTCGTGTACGTCCTTATCGATCCAAGGATACAGCCAGGGTCGTAGAGAGGAGAGAAGCAAATGCCCGGGACCGAGATCATCGAACCCATCGCCATGCGTCCGGAGCAGTACCGGTCGCCCACCCACCCCCTGTCCCTATGGGGAAAGACCACGCCTGTGACGAAGATATGCCTCCTTATCCTTCTTCTCTTGCTCCTTGCGGCCGCACTTGCCCCCGTCATAGCACCGTTTTCACCCATGGAGCAGAAGCTGCTGTTCCGCCTGCGCCCGCCCATGGGCATGGAGCGGGCCGTGGAGGGGTATATCTTCGGAACCGACGAGCTGGGACGAGATATTCTTTCACGCTGTCTCTTCGCTCTCAGGGTATCCATAGGTCTTGCCTTCATCGGCAGTCTCATCGGGGCCGTCGTGGGAGGAGCGCTGGGGTTGCTCTCCGGCCTTGGCGGTAAATGGACGGATTCGATGATCATGGGGCTGGTGGACGCCCAGATTGCCATCCCCTTCACGCTGGTGGCGGTTTTCATCGTCGCGGTGGCCGGTTCGGGCATCCCCGTCCTCGTCATGGTGCTCGGCATAGCGTACTGGGAGCAGTACGCCCGTCTGATCCGTGCCCAGACTCTCAGCGTCCGGACAAGCCTTTTCGTGACGGCGAGCCAGTCGATGGGGGCGAGCACCTCACGCATTGCGATGCGGCACATCCTGCCGAACATCGTCTCGCCGCTCGTCGTCATGTTCACCCTGAACTTCAGCAACATCATCCTGCTCGAGTCCACGCTGTCCTTCCTCGGCCTGGGCGTTCAACCGCCCACGGCCTCCCTCGGCTCCATGATCGGGCAGGGGAGGAGTTACATGGCCGATGCATGGTGGCTCGTCGCCGTTCCATCCTTTTTCGTGATCCTTGTTGCACTGGTGATTTTGCTTCTCGGAGACTGGCTCCGAGAGGTGCTCGACGTACGAACACAATGACGAGGACGGTGGGTTTCATGGAAGAAGGACTTCGCATTAAACTGGTGGCTGATATTCATCACGGCCGGAAGACTGAGACGAAGAGAGGCCCCTTTGCTCTCTCTCTTCTCGAAAACTTCGTGAAGGACGCAAACGCATGTGATGCCGACCTCGTCGTCGACCTGGGGGACAGGATATCCGACGAAGGATGCGCGGGAGACCGGAGGCGGCAGAAGGATGTCGGCGCTCTCTTCGAAAAGCTGACGATGCCCCGCCGCCACATTCTCGGCAATCACGACGTGGTTCATCTCACTCCCCGCGAGAACGAGGAGATCCTCGGTTCTCCTCTCGCCATGCACAGCATCGACCTGAAAGGGTTCCACCTCGTCTTCTGGAATGCGAACACGTACATCCCGAGGCCCTTCCCTTCTTCCGGCGCCCTGCGCTCCGACCTGGAGTGGCTGAGGGCGGACCTCGAGAAGAGCGATGCTCCCGCCGTGATCTTCACGCATTTCCCCCTGTACAAGCCGACCATGTGGGGCAACTACTACTTCGAGGACGCCATCGAGTACTCCTTCGACGCGAATGCCGAGCGAATCCGGGAGATCATCACCTCCACGGGCAACGTGATCGCCTGCATCGCCGGACATGTCCACTGGAACTCATGGCACTCGGCCGACGACATCGCCTTCATTACGCTGCAGTCCCTGACGGAAAGCTTCTGCACGCCGGGCGTTCCTTCGGCAGTATGGGGCACCGTCGAGCTCGGCGATTCCCTGTCTTTCTCGACGGTGGGACGACAGCCCATGCACCTTCAGCTGCCTCTGAGGCACTGCAAGAACCGCTGGATACGCGGCGACCTCCGCCTTCGGTCTCGCCAAACCGCAGGCCTGACGCCCGCTGTGTGGGACCGATGGTCGAACTCGCCCATATCGGCCGCGCTCATCGACCTCGACGGCGTCGTATGGCGGGGAAACGTTCCCGTCGATGGCGCTCTGGAAGCGATCAAAACCCTGCAGGAGCATCAGATTCCCCTTCTGTTCGTGACGAACAACGCGCTTCTCACGCGCGAAGACTACGCGGAAAAATTGCGAGCCATGGGCATCCTCTGCACTCCGGACGACTTTTTGACGGCGGGGTACGCCGCTGCGCAGTGGCTCAGGAAGAGCGCCCCGCGAAGCGGTGCTTTTATTCTGGGCGGCCGGGCGCTCCGCGAGGAGTTTCGCGAGATGGGGATACGGGAGGACAGGGAAGGGGACTTCGTCGTGGCGGCTATGGACGAGGAGATAACCGGTAAGGACCTCATCGAGGCCGTCAGAGCCATCGAAGCCGGTGCCCGGCTTCTTGTGGTCAACCCCGATTTGAGAGTGCCCGTCGAGGAGGGGTACAGAGCCGACGGCGGCGCCCTCATGGCCTTTCTGGAGTCGACGACCGAACGGAGGTCCTCCGTCGTCGGAAAGCCGAGTAGGATTCTTTTCGAGGCCGCTCTGGAACGCTTGGGCGCTTCCTGCCAAAACGCGGTCATGATCGGTGATACGGAGGATACAGACATTGCAGGCGCTCAGTCCGCCGGTATCCGTGCCATCCGTATCACGAACGGAGAGGGCGAACGAACTATGGCGTGGAGGAGTTGCCGCGACCTGCAGGCGGCGATTGGCGTTCTTCTTGGCCATAACGCGCGGTGCGCCGACAAATCGACGGAGGAGGTGGTTTCAGGAACATCCGATACGACGAAATGTACGAGGCGCCGTGTTGATTAAACCGAAACGAGAGAGGGCGAGAGGAGGCTCACGATGAAAGGAACGAAGAGGAAAGCGTTTTTCGCCGGAGTATGCACGGCGGCGATGATGGTTCTTTCGACTATGGCCGGGGCCGCTGAGATCACCATTGGAGCGGCCAACATGCGCGAGTACGTGGACCCTGGCAGGGACCACTCCAACGTCGGGTCGATGCAGTACATCAACACCTTCAATACGCTCATAGGAAAGGACCCGACGAAGATAGAGCCGGAGTTCAGGCCGGAGATCGCCGAGAGCTGGGAGATGGTTTCGCCGACGACGATGGAGCTGAAGCTACGAAAGGATGTGGTCTTCCACAACGGCGACCCCATGACCGCCGACGATGTGGTCTTCTCCCTGGAACGGGTGTTCCACCCCACCTATGCGCCCTATGTCAGCATAAGCAAGGAGTACTTCGACAACATGGACAGGGCCGAGAAGATAGACGATTACACGGTACGGGTGCACACCAAGAAGCCGGACCCCATCATCGTCACCCTTCTCAACGTCTCCGAGTCCATGATCGTGCCCGAGAAGTACATCAAGGGACTGACGGGCGACCCGGACGTGGCCGAGGACTCGGACTACGACGCCTTCGCTCTGGCTCCCGTCGGAACAGGCCCCTTCATGATCACCGAATTCATCGCCGGCCAGAAGCTCGTGTGGGAGCGTTTCGATGCATATTGGGGGGACAAACCCGACATCGCGAAGGCGACGGTCACCAGGATCAACGAGATGGCGGCGCGCATCACCGCCCTCAAGAACGGAGAGGTGGACATCATAACCAACGTCCCGCCCGACCAGATCGCGACCATAGAACGGGACTCCAACCTCAAGGTCGAGGGGATGCAGACGCCCATTTTTCACCTCGTCTTCTTCAACACGAACAACCCGAAGATGGCGGACAAACGCTTCAGACAGGCCCTCGCACTCGGAATCGATCGGAATCTGCTCAACGAAGCGCTCTGGTACGGAAAGGCTCGCGTGCCCGAGTATCATACCTTTCCCCAGTTCGGCGAGCTCTATGACCCATCGTGGAGCACCATAGAGTACAACCCCGAGAAGGCCAAACGCCTTCTGCAGGAGGTCGGATACGACGGAACGCCCCTGCGGTTCGATACATCGGCCACCTACTACACCAACGGCTTCCTTGCCGCTCAGGCGATCAAGGAGATGTGGGCCCAGATCGGCGTGACGGTCAACCTGAACGTGGACGATCGATGGACCGGGTCGGATGGGGACATGGAGGTCAGAAACTGGTCCAACCCCCTCTACTTCCCGGACCCCGTCGGATCCTACGGCACCATGTGGAGCCCTACGGGCGCCAGGATCACGGCCAACTCATGGACTCCGGCGAAGCCCGAAGGATACGCCAGCTATCAGGAGCTGTGGGACAAGTTCCGATTCTCCATGGACATCAACGATCGGAAGAAATACTACAGGGAGATTATGGAGTACGTGGCCGACGAAGCCCCCTATAGCCTTCTGTATCAGCCGTACGAATCCTACGGTCTGAGGAAGGACGTGAATTGGAAGCCTCTTCCCGGCCATATCCCCTACGTCCTCGATTTCCGGAAGGGCAACATCACCGTCAATCTATAGAACTTGCCTCGCGAGGAGGAGAGAGCATGAACGACCACTTCAAAATATACGAGCATTCCCGCCAGCGCAATGTCCTGGATGTCCGGAACCTGAGCGTCGCGTTCACAGGGCGCAAGACGAAGAAAACCGTCCTGTCGGACGTCTCTTTCTCCATCCGTCCGGGCGAAACCGTCGCTCTGGTCGGGGAATCGGGGTCGGGCAAGTCCGTCACGGCGCTCTCTCTTCTTCGTCTCATCGAACGGAGCGGCGGGGTCATCTCGGGCGCCACGTACTTCACCGACAACGACGGACAGACGGTCGATATTCTTGCCCAAGACGAGAAGGAGCTTCGCGCCATTCGAGGGAACAAAATATCCATGATCTTTCAGGAGCCCATGACCTCCCTCAATCCGGTCCTCTCCGTCGGATTCCAGATTACCGAGGCCATCCTGGCCCACAGGGACGTATCGGCCGAAGAGGCGAAGAGAGAGGCCATCGACCTGCTCCACAAGGTGGAGATACCGGACCCTGAGCGGCGCTTCGGAGACTACCCCCAGCAGTTTTCCGGCGGCATGCGCCAGAGGGTGATGATCGCCATGGCCCTGGCGTGCAAGCCGTCCCTTCTGATAGCCGACGAACCGACCACGGCGCTGGACGTCACCACACAGGCGAGGATACTGGACATCATTCAGCGGCTGAAGGAGGAGATGAACATGGCCGTCCTGTTCATCACCCACGATCTCGGCATCGTCTCCGAGATCGCCGACAGGGTCATGGTCATGTACTGCGGATCGATCATAGAAAAGGCCGACACTCGAAACCTCTTCAATGCACCGTCTCACCCCTACACATCCGGCCTCATCCTCTCCATGCCCGCCGTGGGCAGCGCCAGAGGGAAGGGGGTTCCGCTGCCGGCCATTCCGGGCACTGTACCCGCCGTCTGGCAGGGTGCACGAGGCTGTACCTTCTCACCGCGATGTTCCTACGCCATCGAACGGTGCCGCCATGAAACTCCTCTTTTGCAGCGAAGAAATCCCCACTCCTTCGTAGAGGTCGCCTGCCATAGGGCGGCGGAGATACGCAGCATGCTGGGTTCCCTTCTTCCGTGGGTAGAGGCAGGCGAGCTCGGCATTACGGCCTGATTGTTTCGAACGATCATGCCGGCGCTCATCGAAACGAACGGGATCACGAAGACATACGCCTCGAGGGGAGGTTTGTTCGACCTCTTGAAGCAGAAAAAATATCTCCATGCGCTGTACAAGGTCTCGTTGAGCATCGAGAAGGGAGAGGTCCTCGGCCTTGTCGGCGAGTCCGGTTCCGGAAAGTCGACCTTCGGGCAGTGCCTCATGGGGTTGACGGAGACCGACGACGGCACGATACGGGTCGACGGAGGAGACGTCACGCACGCCACGGCCGATCAGGTCAGGGATATGCGGCGGAGATTCCAGATCATCTACCAGGACCCCTTCGCCTCCCTCTCGCCGCGGATGAATATCCGTGACATCATCTGCGAGCCCCTCGACATCCACAGGGTGGGGACACAGAAGGAGCGGACGGCCCGTGCGGCGGAACTCATAGAGATCGTCGGCCTCAGAGCGGAGCATCTGCTCCGCTTCCCTCATGAATTTTCAGGGGGGCAGAGGCAGCGTATCAGCATCGCGCGGGCCCTCGCCCTGAACCCCGAGTTCATTCTCGCCGATGAGGCCGTGTCGGCCCTTGACGTCTCGCTTCAGGCGCAGATCATCAACCTGCTCGTGGAGATGCAACGGCAGTTTTCTCTGACCATGCTCTTCATCACCCATGACCTATCCGTCGTGGAGTATTTGTGCGACCGTGTCGCCGTGCTCTATATGGGACGGGTCGTCGAGGTGGGACGAACGAAAGACCTCTGCAGCAACCCTGCCCACCCCTACAGTCAGGTGCTTCTCTCCGCCATCCCCAACATTGACCCGAGGAGGAAGAAAAAACGCCTATTCATGAGGGGAGAGCGTTTCAGCCCCTATGAGCTTCCGGAGACGGGGTGCGTCTTTGCCAAACGCTGTCCGCAGGGCAGGCCGGAGTGCGCGGCGATCACTCCGAAGGAGCGGGTGCTGCCGGAGAGTGTAGACCACAGAGTCTCCTGCCATTTTGCGTGAATCTGGAAACCTGCGTCATGAAGTGAGCAAGTATGCGTACAGTGGCGGCAACACCAACAGGATCGTCACAAGTCGGACGGTCTGAAGGATACTGACTTTCAGGGGATCTGCACCCATGTCCTCCGCAATGATGGACATCTGGGATATTCCACCAAGAGAAGTGGAGAGCAGGCAAGTGGGATAATCCCAACCCGTCATCCTGTGGAGGAGCATGCCGAGCAGGATACTGAGCAGAAGCATGGTACCCGTCGAAAGGACGATGAGGGCGGCATGTGCCAGAAATCCGGAGAGCGTCTGAGAGGTGATATGCGAGGCCACGACGACCCCAAGTCCTATCTGGGCAAGAATTCTCATGAATTCAGGCAAAGATGAGAAAGGAACCCCGAGAAGGTTGCCCAGGGCGACGAAGATGATGGAGCCGGTGAGCAGCCCCACGGGAAGATTGAGAGCATAGCCAACCAAAGCGCCTGCAGTGGCCACCAAAGCCAGCAGCAAAAGGCCGGTAACCCTAGTATGCAGAGTCGTCTCGTTTTGCTGAACACTCTTCTGCATGTCGACGGCTGTTGACGTTTGGGATGATGCCTTCAATGCGCCGCTTCTCAAGCTCCAGAGCCTGCAGATCATCGGAGTGGCCAATATAGCCGAGAGAAGCCGAAAGATCTGCAGCAGTGTGACGCTCGCCGTATCAGCCCCGAAGGATATGGCAAGGAGGGCCATTTCAGCGATGCCTCCTGTCGTGGCGCCGAGGAGAGCCGTTCCCAGAGAAAAATCGGCCATTCGATACAAGATCGTCCCTCCAAGCAAAGAGAGAAAGAGCATGCCGCACGAGACGATGATGGCCGGGAGGATCAGACTCCTCAGAAGGCGCACGGATGCGCGGTTGATACGAAGGCCGATGTAGGCCCCGATCACTATGTTACTGTATCGCGACATCCAATGGAGAGGGAAGGTGGGGTAGTACCCGGCCAAATTCACGAGAGCGGCAAAGGCGAGAGACCCCAGGATCGCCGGGACGGGCCAGGAGAGTCGACGAAAGACGCCGTATCCGGCGCTTCCGATGAGAAAGATGAAGAGCATTCCCGGGATCATCGACACAACGGCATCATACCTCCTTACCGTCGGATAATAAAAGAGTCTTCCTCGCAACGAAGAGAGCAGGGTATGGAGGTCATCCTGCGAATCGTCGCCAAGGAAGGACTTCCGCGAAGCCATATTTCAAGGGCATCGATCGCCTCCGAATCGCCCTGGATCTCCGCCTCCACATGGCCTTCAGGCAGGTTTCGAACCCAGCCGATCAGGGCCAGATCCCGTGCGGCGAGCGCCATGCGGCGACGGAGTCCCACGCCCTGTACAATCCCTTCGATGAGCAGTTTCCGCCGCTCCTTCATCGTCTCGGCGAGGAGGGGACGACGGTGCGGAGCCCCTCTATGCTGTAACAACGCTTGCGAGACCGGGCAGCGTTGGCTTCGTTGGGCGACGAAGTTGACGGACATTCTTCGGCACGCGATCCCTCGATGTCAGGCCGTCTTCTCACGATGTCCCCCTTCCGCGCCGAAAATGATACTTCGGCAGAGCATGAGCAGTTGGCATGTCCTGCTTCCTGAGCGTCAAAAAACAGTTTTGGTCCCATTATAAGCCCTCGGGGGAGGAGGTGTCCTACACCCTTCATAGGATGCCTGATGCCCGGCAAAACAAAAGACCCCGCCTGGGACACATATGCGGGGTCTTTTCTCTATTAATGGTAGCCCCAACGGGATTCGAACCCGTGTTTTAACCTTGAGAGGGTTACGACCTAGGCCGCTAGTCGATGGGGCCATTCACTTGCTGGCTGGGGAACCTGGATTCGAACCAAGATTACCTGATCCAGAGTCAGGCGTCCTGCCATTGGACGATTCCCCAGTACTCTTACAATGAACTAATGTATGATACGAAAGGACCTCGGTGATGTCAAGCCCTTTGGGTCGTATTTTTCGCACCCATGGACGCACATGCTCCACGTTGCATAGGTTCTGAAGGAGCGATCTGTTTCTGGAAAAAAGATACGTGGTGCAAGGAGAGCTTTCGAACATCAAGGCAAACTCAGGCCGGAGGGCTCGTCTTGCTGCGCATGAACAGATGTCTTGCAGACGATTTCCACCTCCTATGCCCCGATG
>CALCQG010000026.1 GCA_937897575.1 uncultured Synergistales bacterium
CCCCGGGACGTCCTTTCTCCCCGTATGCCAGGACGACATGAACGCACGAGGGTGGGAAACCCTCGACTTCCTTCTCGTCAGCGGTGACGCCTATGTGGACCACCCAAGCTTCGCAGCGGCCGTCATCTCCAGAGTTCTGAGCAGGGCCGGATACCGGGTCGGCATTCTTCCGCAGCCTGACTGGCGGTCGGCAAAGGACTTTCACTCCATGGGCAAACCGCGCCTCGGCGTTCTCGTCACCGCTGGCAACATGGACTCCATGGTCAGCAAATACACCCCGTCGAAAAAAATCCGGACGACGGACGACTACGCCCCCGGCGGAGCCAGCGGGCACAGGCCCGACCGCGCGACCATCGTCTACTGCAGCAGGGTGCGGGAGTGCTGGCCGGACATCCCCGTCGTCATCGGCGGGATCGAGGCGAGTCTGCGTCGTTTCGCGCACTATGACTACTGGTCCGATGACGTGCGCCGGTCCGTGCTCTTCGACAGTCAGGCCGATCTGCTCGTGTACGGCATGGGCGAACGGGCCATGGAGGAGATCGCCGAACAGCTCCGGGCCGGGGTCCCCGTTTCGGATATACGGAACGTTCGCGGGACGATGTACCGATGCGACGCCGTGCCCGATATGGACTGGAAGGCCGTCGAGATCCCGTCCTACGAGGACGTGGCCTCGGACAAGGGGCTTTTCGCCGAGGCCTTCAAGGCGGCGTATCTCGAGCAGGACCCCTTCCGCGGGAAAGCGGTCCTCCAGCGACACGGCCGGTTTGTCGTCGTTCAGAACCCCCCGGCCTATCCACTCGACACCGACGCCCTCGATTCGATCTACGATCTTCCCTACACGAGGACCTATCACCCCATGTACGAGGCAGCGGGCGGCGTTCCCGCCATACGGGAGGTGCGGTTCAGCCTGACGAGCCACAGAGGCTGTTTCGGCAGCTGTTCCTTCTGCGCCATTCACTCCCATCAGGGGCGGATCATCCAGGCCAGAAGCCACGACTCCCTTCTGAAAGAGGCGAAGCTGCTCACGACCCTTCCGGACTTCAAGGGGTATATTCACGACGTTATGTAGTGCATACGGCCTGCAGGAAGCTCCGGGTGGACCACAGCGACTACGTGGCCCTTCTTCGGAAGCTCCGTGCCCTGCCGGGCGTCAAAAAGGTGTTCATCCGCTCCGGTATCCGGTACGACTATCTTCTGGCCGATACCAGGACGCCCTTTCTCGAGGAGCTCTGTCGGCACCACGTGAGCGGTCAGCTCAAGGTGGCCCCGGAGCACGTGTCGGAGGGCGTCCTCCGCCTGATGGGGAAGAGCGACCGCGCCGCATACGAGCGTTTCCTCGCCGAGTACGGCGCCATGAACGAAAAGCTCGGCAAGAAACAGTACCTGATCCCCTACTTCATCGCCTCCCACCCCGGCTCGACGCTGAAGGACGCCGTGGCGCTCGCGGAGTTCCTTCGGGACGCCCGGTTCCAGCCCGATCAGGTCCAGGATTTCATCCCTACGCCGGGCAGCCTCTCCACCTGCATGTACTATACGGGGCTCGATCCCATGACCGGTGCGAAGGTCTTCGTGCCCTCGTCGACGGAGGAGCGGCGAATGCAGCGGGCGCTCCTTCAGTACAGGAATCCCCGCAACAGTGCGATGGTTCTGAAGGCGCTGAGGGCCGCGGGACGAAGGGACCTCATCGGCCGCGGCAAGAGATGCCTTGTGTCCGACGACGGAGAGGATGGGCCGCGCGGCGGCGCTCCGACGGGAAGCAAGAGGGCGAGGCGTTAGCTCCGTCCTTGGCTGACCCTCTTCCGCGAAAAACGCTCTTCCAGCCCTGGCCCGGTTTCGGTGACGAGCACCGCCAGAAAGATGAGCATGCACCCAACGATCATTCTGTCCGTGAATACCTCCCCGGTGAAGAGGACGCCCGAAAGGGCTCCGAAAAGGGATTCGAGGCTGAGGAGGATGGCCGCGTGGGTGGATGAGGTGTATTTCTGCGCGACGTTCTGCACGAGGAATGCGATGACGGTGCAGAAGAGCACGGAGAAGGCGATGCTCCAGAGCCCCGTCCCAGGGACGATCCCGGGCCAGGTCTCGAAGAGGAGGGCAGGGGGCAGGCTGAGCAGCGCGGCGACGGCTATCTGAAGGACGGCGAGCACGACGGGGTCCCGTTTCGATGCGAAGTGCTCTATGGCGATGAGCTGAGCGGCGAAGAAGAAAGCGCAGACCAGCGTCAGACCATCGCCGATGTTCAGATGCAACTTCCCCCCCTGCAGCGTCAGCAGGCTCATGCCGGCGAGACAGATGAGGGAGGCCGCGAAGGGGAACCTGCCGGGGAACGTGCCGGAGAACCCCCAGGCAAGAAAGGGCACGAGCACGACGTATGTTGCCGTCAGAAAGGCCTGTTTGCCCGGCGTCGTGTAGTTCAGCCCGAAGGTCTGCGTCGCGAAGCCGAGAAAGAGCAGGGCGCCGATGATCGCCCCCGCGCGCAGGTCCTCCCGCGTCACGGACGACAAGCGTTTTCGGAAAATGAGGGCCATCAGGACAGCCGCGGCGGAGAACCGCAGGGTCAGGAGCCAGAAGGTCGGATAGCTGGCCAGGGCGTCCTTCATGGCCACGAACCCGACGCCCCAGAAGACGGCGACGAGGACCAGCGAAAGATCGGCCAGCAGCATGGAGCGGCGCGACGATGAGACCATAGGGGGATTCACCTCGGACAAAATTTCGTTTCATGGTATCATATTTTTCTTGCTCGGGGACAGTGCTCCGACCGTGCACAAGGGATCGGATTGTGACTCCGTGCACGTTGTTTCCTGTGGTCCGCGGAGGATGTATAATAACCGATGTTGTCCTTATACTGTGAATGAAGTGTGCTGTTCCTACCGCTTTGAGAAGGTGAACGAATAGGAGGTGGGTGTGTGTACGTCTTTGTCGTCTCATTTCTGATGTATGTTCTTCTGGTTTGGTCCGGAGGAACGATCCCCGCGGTGGAGATAGGAATAGGTCTGTTCGTCGCGATCGTGGCGGCGCTCCTGTTCCGCGCCTGGAAGCCGGACAGGCATTGGCATCTCAGAGGATTGAACCCGATCCGATGGTTCTGGTTCCTCTACTACATCTTCGGCCCCTTCGCCAAAGGGTTGCTGACGGCCAACATTGACGTGGCGAAGCGGGTCATTACCGGCGAGATCCGGCCCGGCATCGTCAAGGTGAACCCCGGGCTGACGAACGATCTGTCCAAGACGCTGCTGGCGGACTCCATCACGCTGACCCCAGGCACTCTCACGGTGGACATCGACGATGACGGAAACTACTACGTCCACTGGATATACGTCACGGACGAGAACCCGACGGGCGAGGACATCTACGGCCCCTTCGGGCTCTGGGCAAGGAGGCTTGCGGAATGACCACATATCACGTTCTCGGGTTTACCGCGTCGGTTGTCGGCGTCGCCGCCGTCTTCCTGATCGCCCGACTCGTGGGCGGCCCCACGATGGCCGACCGGGCCGTCGCCCTCGATACCATGAACACCTTCGTAGTATGCCTCATGATCCTGCTCTCGGCCTACTTCGACTCTGTGGTCATGGTGGACATCGCTATCGTCTACGCGGCCCTCTCCTTCGTCGGGACCATGTTCATCGCCCGCTATCTGGAAGGGGGGCTCTAGGCCATGGCGGTCCTCGTAGTGATCCTTTTCGTCGCAATCTGCCTCTTCTTCAATCTGCTGGGCGTCGTCTCCCTCTTCCGCTTCCCGGACGTCTACACGAGGCTTCACGGTGCCACGAAGTGCACGACCTTCGGGACGCTCTTCGCCGCCTTCGCCGTCATCGCCCACTCCGTCGCCCGCTATTTCGCCACGGGCGAGGTGCGCTTCCTCGTCCTGATAATCCACACCCTGGTGGCGGCCGGCGCACTGCTCGTGACGAACGCGACGGGAGCCCACGCCCTTGCGCGCGCCTCCCACAGGAGCGGCATCATGCCGGCTCAGGCCGTCGTTGACCGTCTCGAGGAGAGAGAGTCGGAAAAAGGAGGTGCAACGGCATGATGGACGTCCTTCATTTCGCGGTCCTGACCATGCTGCTTGCCACGGCGTTCTTCGCCATCTGGTTCAAGGGCCTGCTTCCCTCGGCCATATCCTTGTCCATGTTCAGCCTCATGATGGCTCTGGAGTTCTACATCCTCCAGGCGCCGGACGTGGCCATCGCCGAAGCGTCCATCGGCGCCGCGCTCAGCACCACGATCTACATCTTCGCCATCCGGGCGTGCAGCAAGCCCAGAAAAGCGGGAGGGGGCGACAAGCAATGAAAAAGATGATCTTCATCCTCTCGGCCGTCATCATCGGTGGCCTGACCTGCGGCCTTCTCGACGTGCCGCACCCCTTCGGCGACCCCGGCGTCGTCCCGATGGACGAACACTTCCTGGGGCAGGCCCTGAAGGACCTGTCCACTGAGAACGTGGTCACGTCCATCGTCTTCGACTACAGAGGCTTCGACACCATAGGCGAGGCGGCCGTCCTCTTCACGGCCATCTGCTCCGTGACGGCCCTGTTCCGCGAAGGGAGGAAGAAGTCATGAAGCCCCTTTCCCTCATCGTCCGGACAGGCTGTAACCTCTTCGCCTGGTTCATGCTCGTCTTCGGCGTGAACGTTGTCGTGCACGGCTATGCGAGCCCCGGCGGCGGTTTCCAGGGCGGCGCCATAGTCGCCACGTTCATCGCCTTCCTTCTCGTCTCCTACGGCGGCGAGAAGATCCATTCGTGGGTCAACGAGAAGATCTACGACCTGATCCTGGAGGAGACCGGGCTGCTCCTGTTCATCACCCTGGCCTTCATGGGGCTGCCGACCTCTTTCTTCTACAACTTTTTCACCATCCCTTGGGAGGCCTATCAGCAGACGGGGCGCCTCTTCCCCCAGGGGACGACGGCCATCATGTCCATCGCCGTCGGAATCGAGGTCGCCGGAGCGCTCTCGATGGTCATCCTGTCCATGTTCAAGGGGATACGCCTCGTCTCAGACAGGCAGATTGAGGAGGAACCGGGCCATGATAGGTAATGCGCCGTTCTTCGTCGTGGGGCTGCTCTTTCTCTGGGGCCTCATGGCGATCTTCACACAGAAGAACCTGATAAAGATAGCCATGGCGATCACGATCCTGGGATCGTCCGTCAACATGTTCCTGGTCGCCCTGGGGTACAGGACGGGAGGGAGGGTCCCGATCCACTTCCTCGAGGGGGACGGCGGCCCGATGGTGCTCCCGACGCCTCAGGCCATGACCCTCACGGCGATCGTCATCGCGCTCGCGACGACGGCCCTGATCCTGTCCCTCATCATGCTCATCTACCGTCATTACGGGACGATCAACGTGGATGAGGTGCGGAGGTTGAGAGGATGAACTGGACAGACCACCTCCCAGCGCTGCTGTTGGCCGTTCCCCTCCTTGGGGCATTCGTCACGCCGCTTGTCTCCCTGGGCGGGAAGATGTTGCGGAACACGCTGCTCGTCGTCACGACGTTCGTCACTCTGGTGATCGCCTTCCTCCTCTGGAAGGACGTGCTGGTCTCCGGAACGGCGGTGTACGTCATGGGCGAGAAGGTCTTCAACCTGACCATGCCCTCGGGCATGAAACTCCCGGTGCGCATCATCCTCGAGGCCGACGCCTTCAGCGCGTTCATGGCCCTGTGCGGCGCCATAGCCTCCTTCGCGGGAGCGCTCTTCTCGCTCAACTACATGGAGGGCTTCTCGGGGATGAAGCGGTACGTGTCCCTGTACTGCCTCCTCACCGTGGGCATGCTCGGCATGACGATCACCGGCGATCTCTTCAACTTCTTCGTCTTCATCGAGATCGCCTCCATCGCATCCTTTGGCCTCATCGCCTTCTGGCGTGACAAAGCCGAGGCCGTGGAAGCCAGCTTCAAGTACACGCTCGTCTCCCAGGTGGCCTCCATGGTGCTGCTGCTGGCCTTCGGCGCCCTGTACGGAAAGTACAACGCCCTGAACATCGCCGCCATAGGGAGCCTCCTGAAGTTCGGCTTCATGGAGAAGATCGTCCTGGTCTTCATCGTGGCCTCCCTGGCCTGCAAGTGCGGCGCCTTCCCCATGCACATGTGGCTGCCCGACTCCTACGCCGAGGCCCCCTCGGGAGTGTCCTGCCTCCTCGTGGCCGTAAGCCAGGCCTCGCTCTACGGGCTCGTGCGCGTCTGTTTCTCGCTTTACGGCGTCACCATGGGCGCCTCCTTCATCCCCTGGGTGGTCATCCTCCTGGGGCTGGCCTCCATGTTCTTCGGCGTCACCATGGCCGTCGTACAGCATGACATCAAGCGGCTCATGGGGTACCACTCCGTCTCCCAGGTGGGGTACATGCTCCTGGGCTTCGGCGTCGGAATGCTCGTGCTCTCCGACGCGAAAGGGATGGCGGACTACGGGTTCGCGGCCATCCAGGGCGGCGTCTTCCACATGTTCAACTACACCATGTACAAGGCCCTGCTCTTCCTTGCCGCCGGCAGCCTCTACTACACTACGGGCAAGAGGGACCTCAACGACATGGGCGGCCTTGCCAGGAAGATGCCCTACACCACGTTCATGTTCGTCATCGCGGCGGCGGCCATCGCAGGACTTCCTCCCTTCAACGGCTTCGTCTCGAAGCTGCTCATCTACGAGTCGTCCTTCGCGGTCCACCCGTCTCTGGCGGCCATAGCCCTCATCTCGTCGGTGCTGACCCTGGCGTCCTTCGTTAAGGTCTTCCAGACGGCCTTCCTTGGACCTGAGCAAAACGCCTTTCTGAGCGTCCGCGAGGTTCCCTCGGGGATGCTGGCGGGCATGGGCGTCCTCACGGTGGTCATCCTGGCCGTGTCGCTCTTCCCGTCGATCACCATGTCGTACTTCGTCGAGCCGGCATCGAAGGCTCTCGTCGACCAGGCCGGGTACATCGGGGCCATCATGGGAGGTGGAATGTGATGTGGGGCGTGGTGCACACGGGCTTCGGATCCTGGGACGCCCTTGCATGGATCCTGTTTTTCGGTATCGCCGCCTTCTTCCTCCTCTGGTTCCGCTCTTTGGGCCGGTCGGACTACAAGAAGGGGACGGACCAGGACGAGATATTCTGGTCGAGCAACGTGGTGCCCGAGGACGGCGCCCACATATCCGTCCCCGCGGACGCCGCCTACTGGGGGTTCAGAAAGGGCATGGAGCCCTTCTACAAGGGCCTTGTGGGCATGCACACGGGACTGGCACCTGATATCGTCGGCTGGTATGTCGTGGTCGTGGCGATCATGAGCGTACTGATTCTCATTGTGTAGAGGAGGGGATTTCCGTGAATCTTGCAAAATACCTTGAGATCCTGCCGAAATCCCTGTGGGTCACCACCTGCAACTCCGGGTCGTGCAACGGCTGCGATATCGAGATCGTGGCCACCATCAGCCCGCGGTACGACATCGAGCGTCTCGGGATGAAGCTGGTCGGCACGCCTCGTCATGCCGACGTCCTCGTCGTGACGGGGCCGGTGACGAAGTTCATGACGGAGAAACTGAGGAGGATCTACCATCAGATGCCCGACCCCAAGGTGGTGGTCGTCGTGGGGAACTGCGGCGCCTCGGGCGACGTGTTCTACAAGTCCTACAACCTGGACGGCCCCGTGGACAGGATCATTCCCGTGGACGTCTACGTCCACGGCTGTCCGCCCCGGCCGGAGGCCATCATCGAGGGCGTCGCCAAGGCCGTCCTCAAGCTCGAGAATCTCAAGGCGAGCCTTGAAGCGAAAGAGGAGGCGGTATCATGACGTTCCCGACAGGAGCCATTCGAAACGTCGAGACGGCACGGTCCCTGGAGGATGTCGCGGCCCGCATGCGGTCCGTTTTCGGCGAGGAGGTCGTCACCGCCGTTCATGAGAGGAAGGGCGGCGTCCGGGACGAGGTGCAGTATTACGATCTCTGGATCGCCGTGGAGAAGGGGCGGCTCCTGGAAACGGTCGACCTTCTGGCGGAGTTCGACTTCCCCCAGTTCCACGTCATCTCGGGCAACGACGACGGGGACTTCATCACGCTCTACTACCACTTCACCATCTTCCAGGCGGCCGGTCGTGGAAAACGACTCGGCGTCATCGCCGCCATCCAGGTGGGGAAGGACGATCTGACCGTCGACTCCCTCTTCTCGAGGCTCCCCGCCGTTGAGTACAGCGAACGGGAGATCCGCGAGATGTTCGGCGTCGACTTCATCGGTCTCCCGAACAAGGCGCTCATCTTCCTCCCCGAGGACTGGGACGAGGATATCAAGCCCTGGCGCAGGGACGAAACGGGACCCGCGGACAAAGACGTCCGGGAATTATCGTAGGAGGATATGTCCATGGAGAAACAGTACACGATACCCATCGGGCCGGTCCACGTCGGTCTGAAGGAGCCCATAACGGCCTGGCTCGACCTCGAGGGGGAGAAGATCGTCGGCGCGACGGTCCGCCCCGGCGCCATTCACCGAGGCATCGAGTTCATGGCGCGGGAGCGCAACCCTATACAGGTCATCTATCTTGCGGAGCGTATCTGCGGCATCTGCTCCTTCAGCCACATCACGGCCTTTGTCCGCGCCGTGGAGGATGCCGCCGGAATCCCCGTTCCGCCGAGAGGACAGTACATCCGGGCGCTGACCCTCGAGCTCGAGCGACTGCACTCCCACATGCTGTGGGCGGGCGTCGCCTGCTACAGCATCGGGTTCGACTCGGCCTTCAACCTGGGCATGGTGCTCCGGGAAAAGGTGATGGACGTGCTGGAGGTCCTCTCAGGGAACAGGGTGAACTACGGAGTGGGGACCATCGGCGGCGTTCGCTGGGATATCACGCCGAAGGTGGCGGCGGCCGTCCGCGAGATGGTGAAGTACTACCGCGCCGAGTTCTACCCCTTCTACGAGATCGTCACCGAGGACCCCATCGCGCACGCACGGATGCGCCACGTGGGCACCCTCTCCTATGAGGATGCCCTGCGCTACGGCGCCGTGGGACCGACGGCCCGGGCAAGCGGCGTCCGGTGCGACCTGCGCCACTCGTCGCCCTACGAGGCCTACGCCGATTTCGACGTGACGCCCATCGTCCCGCAGGACTACTACGGAAAGGCCTACGGCGACGTGTTCGATCGATTCCTCGTCCGGGTCCACGAGGTCTATCAGTCCCTGGATATCGTGGACAAGATCATGGACGGACTCCCTGAGGGGGACATCGTCTGGGAGAAGAACGCCACCAAGGTCCTGCTCGCGCTGAAGAAGGCCGAGGGAACGGGGTGGAGCGCCATCGAGGCCCCGCGGGGGGACGACTCCCACGTGGTCCATCTCGCGGCGGGCGACGAGAACGTCACCTGGTGGAAGGTCCGGGCCCCGACGTACGCCAACGCCGTCTCCTGGCCCGTCATGTTCCGGGAGAACGAACTGGCTGATGCACCGCTGATCATCAACAGCATCGACCCCTGCATCTCCTGCATGGAGCGCATCCTCACCACCGATGTGGGACGGGGCGATCAGCGGCTGCTGACCAGAAAGGAACTCCTCAAGATGTCCAGGGAGAAGACAAGGAGGCTGATGGGGAAATGATGGGCCTTATTTTGCGCCTTGTGGCGGGAGCGGCGCTCATGCTGCTCGTCTTCGTTCTCGCCCTGCTCTTCGACGGCGCCGACAGAGTGGTGAACGCGCGGCTGCAGCGGCGGATCGGCCCCCCGATCCTTCAGCCCTTCATCGACCAGCTGAAGCTTCTGGGAAAGGAGAACATCGTCCCCCGGCGGGCCGTGGTCTGGGCCTTCAACGGAGCTCCCTGGGTCTCGGCCGCGAGCATGCTCCTCTTCTTTCTCTATATCCCCATGGGATCGCTGCCGCCTGTCCTCGGCGGACACGGCGACATGATCCTGATCCTGTATCTGCTCAGCCTGTCGGGCGTGGCCATGGCTGTCGGCGGGTTCGCGAGCGGGAACCCCATCGCCAACGTGGGGGCGCAGCGTGAGATGATCCTCATGATGAGCTACGAATTCCCCCTGGCCGTGGTCATGGCGACCATGGCCTGGATCGCCTATAAGACGGGAATGCCGGGACATCCGTTCAGCCTGGAGACCTTCGTGGCCATGCCCGTATGGTCCGTGGTCGGCAAGGTCGGCCTGCTCGGCATCGCCTGCCTCTTCCTGGCCTTCCTCCTCGTCGTGCCGGGGGAGACGGGCAAGGGCCCCATGGACATCCCCGAGGCCAAGACGGAGATTCTGGACGGCCTCATCATCGAGTATTCGGGACGAAACCTCGCCCTCTTCAAAATCACCTTCGCCCTCCGGGCTCTGGCGGTCTCGGCGCTCATGGTGACGCTGTTCCTCCCCTGGTCTTTGGGCAGGCCGCTCGGGCTCAGCGGAGCCCTTCTCTTCATCCTGGATTTTCTGTGGTTCTGGGTCAAGGTCTTCCTCACCCAGATCGTGGTGATCACGGTGATGCGGACGGCCTTCGGGCGCCTGAAGATCTGGCAGGCCTCGGAGTTCTATCTGGTCAAGGTTGCGGGGCTCTCCATCGCCGGAATGATCCTTGCATCCCTCGACATGCTTCTGTAGGAAGGAGGAGACGGCGATGATCAACAGGATAGTGCCCCAGCTGCTGAAGCAGCTCTGGGAGAAGGCCTTCACCAACCCCTTCCCCGTGACGGCCATGCCGGACTCCCTGACGGAGGCCCTCAAGAAATCGGCGGAGGGCGAGATCGAGCTCAACATGCCCGTCCCCGTGGGCGATCGCTTCCGGGGCGCCATCGCCTACGACCGCTCGGCGTGCATCGGGTGCAAGCTGTGCATCAAGGTCTGCCCCGCGAACGCGACGGAATACGTGCCCGGAGACAAGAAGATCATCATCCACAACGACCGGTGCTGCTTCTGCGCCCAGTGCGTGGAGGTGTGCCCAGTGAAGTGCCTCTCGTCCTCCCAGGACTACCTCATCTCGTCCTACGACAGGAAGGCCAACATCACCGTGGACACGGGAAAACCGGTGGTGGAGGAGGCGGACGGCGGGGAGCAGAAGAAGACGGTCTGCCGGATCGATGCCGAGAAGTGCATCGGCTGCACCATGTGCGCCAGAGGGTGTCCGGTGCAGTGCATCACCGGTCAGGTGAAGGTCCCTCACGTGATCGACGAGGAGCGGTGCGTCGGGTGCGGCAAGTGCGCCGAGGTCTGCCCGAAGAGCGCCGTGTCCACCGTGGAGGTCGAGGGCTGATCTCATCGTATCGGCCAGGACGCCGTGCTCAATCGGACGACGTCGCCTCTGTCGCTCCGTTCCGCGAGGGGCATGGCGTCGTCCCAAAGACCCCGACCGGATCCCTTGTCTCGGGATAGGGCGGGCGACTGAAGTGTGAAACCCGGAGGCGCACATGCTTTATCCCGGGCGTATCCCCGGGCAAAGCGGACATCGCGATCTCGGGAGCAATGACAAGAGCAGGGCCGGGCATTTGCCCGGCCCTGTCCGTATGTGCGTCGGATGAGAGCGCCCGATGCACCCCATCCGCTGTCCTCTTCGTGCGC
This sequence comes from uncultured Synergistales bacterium, assembly GCA_937897575.1. Lineage (GTDB taxonomy): Bacteria > Synergistota > Synergistia > Synergistales > Aminobacteriaceae > CALCQG01. The sequence continues at coordinate 11,488 of CALCQG010000026.1, forward strand.
TACAGGAGGTTGTAGTGGGCGAGGCGCCTCTTCGTCTCCTCCCGTCCGATCTGCTCGGCCACCTCGAAGATGCCCGGGCTGACCTTCATCCCCGTGAGGGCCATGCGCAGGGGCATGGCGATCTCCTTCATCTTGACGGCCTGCTCCGTGCTCCACGTTCGGGTGAACTCCTCGAGAAGATCGGCCTTCCACTCGGGGCATGCGAGGAGGTCACGGACGTACCTCCGCACCGTCGCCCGCTGCGCTTCGTCGATGTCCGATCCGTCGTACCGCTTTTTCACGGCGTCGAAGGTGACGAAGTAGTCCGAGTACCCGGCGGCCTCTCTGGCGGTCTGCCCCCGGCCTCCGAGGACGACGAGGGACTGGGCGAGGTACTCCCTCGAGTGCTCGTCCACGGGCAGCCCCATCTCTCGCCAGAAGGGCTCCACGAGGTCGAGGCGGGTGGAGGGGTCGAGCATCTTCAGGTGCTCCTGGTTGATGTGGTTCAGCTTCTCCATGTCGAAGATGGCCGAGCGCTTCGTGACCCTCGAGAGCTCGAAGAGAGCGGCGGCCTCCTCGCGGGAGAAGACCTCGTTCCCCTCCCCGGCGGACCAGCCAAGCAGGGCAAGAAAGTTGAACATGGCATCGGGCATGTACCCCATGTCGCGGTACTCGTACACGCTGGTGGCCCCATGGCGTTTCGAGAGCTTCTTCTTGTCCTTCCCCAGAATCATGGGCAGGTGCCCGAAGACGGGGTACTCCCACTGGAGCGCACGATACAGGAGGAGCTGTTTCGGCGTGTTGGAGATGTGGTCCTCGCCTCGGATCACGTGAGATATGGCCATGGTATGGTCGTCAACGACCACGGCATAGTTGTACGTGGGCATGCCGTCGCTCTTTATGAGGACGATGTCCTTCAGGGTGTCGCTCATCATCTCGATGTGTCCGTAGACCACGTCGTCGAAGGCGAGGGAGACGCCCTGAGGGACCCTGTAGATGACGGCCTCGCCCTCGCGGTAGGCCGATCCCTCGCTCAGCAGCCTGTTTGCCCAGTGGTGGTAGATCTCGAGGCGTTCGGACTGACGATAGGGTCCGAAATCACCGGCCCTGTCCGGCCCCTCGTCCCAGTCGAGGCCGAGCCACTCCATGCCGGCCATGATGGTCTCCTCGTACTCCTTGGTGGAGCGCTCTCTGTCCGTGTCCTCGATGCGGAGGATGAATCGTCCTCCGTTGTGTCTCGCCCACAGCCAGTTAAAGAGGGCCGTGTGCCCTCCTCCGATGTGCAATGCGCCCGTAGGGCTGGGGGCGAAGCGTACCCGAACTGTTCCGGCCATTTTTATCCTCCTTGAGGGGTGTGTCGTCCCCTGTGCGTACGTGCGGTATGGAGAACAATGAGTTATTATAACGTAATCGGCGCTGGAAATGGGCGCAGTCAAGCAGTCAAAAGGATGTGAAGGGATGGAACACCGAAAGATATTGCTCGTGGACGGTCATGCCCTTGCCTTTCGCGCGTTCTACGCGCTGCCGGAGCTCACCGCTCCCGACGGGACGCCGACGAACGCCGTCGTCGGCTTCTTCAATATGCTCGGGAAGATTTTGAGCGACTGGTCGCCTGACCTGTACGGCGTCATGTTCGATGCCCCAGGACCCACCTTCCGTCACGAGGCGTACAAGGAGTACAAGGCGGGGCGCAAACCGACGCCCGAGGAGTTCAAGGTTCAGACGCCGATCATCATCGAGATGCTGAAGGCCCTTGGTGTGCCCGTCACGGTCCGCGACGGGGTCGAGGCCGACGACGTCATCGCGTCCGTGGCCTGCACGGCCGCCCGGGAGGGAGTCGAGGTCCTCGTGCTCACGTCGGACAAGGACCTGCTGCAGATTCTGGCGCCCGGCATCTCGGTCCTCCGGCCTCAGAAGGGCATCTCCACCTTTACACTTCTGGACGAAAAAGCCTTCGGCGAGGAGTTCGGGTTCCCCCCCTCGGCCATGAAGGAATACCTCGCCCTCGTGGGCGACGCGGTGGACAACGTCCCGGGCGTCGCCGGGGTGGGAGACAAGACGGCAAGGCAGCTCGTGACGGAGTACGGATCCCTCGACCGGATCTACGAGAACTTGTCGCTCCTGAAACCGGCTCTCCGCAAGAAGCTGGAGGAGGGGCGGGAGCGGGCCTTTTACAGCCGGGAGCTTGTGACGCTCCTGTGCGACACCGAGGAGGATTTGGCGCAGTTTCACCCCGCCCGGACGGACCGGGAGCACTTCTCCGAGCTGTGCCGGTCCCTCGGGCTGCAGAAGATCGAGGAGCGATTTCTGTCGGCCGAAACCGGCCCCGAGGCAGGGGCGGAGGTTCCAGCGGGAGATCTCGTCGTCGCCCCACGGGATGAGATTCTTTCGGAGAGGGAGCTTGTCTGTGTGCCCGTTGACCCCGAGTCGCGGGAGATCGTCCTCATGACCCCCGCCGGCCGGTACGCCCGCTTTGCCGAGGGCTTTGAGAAGGTCCTCGGCGAACTGAAGGACGCAACGATTCTCGTGGAGGACTATAAAAAGACCCTCTCCGTTTTGGAGTCGCAGCCTCTACCGCCCGAGCGCGTGCGTGACTTCACCACGGCCCACTATCTGCTGCACCCCGATGGTCCCACCCACGACCCCAGAGCGCTCTTCCCCGGGTACGACGGGCTGTCGCCCGAAGGAAGGGCCGCTCTGCTGCACGGGGAGTACCGGACGCTCCGGGAGCGCATCGCGGAGTACGAGGGATTGGATGACGTCATGGGGACGATCGATCTCCCGCTCGTGCCGATCCTCGTGGATATGGAACGCCACGGCATAGGGTGCAGCCTCGATGCATACGGCGACCTGGAGCGGGACCTGGCATCCCGGGTGGGGCAGATCGAAGGGGCGATCGCAAAGGTCGCAGGCGAGCGCATCAACCTTAACTCCCCAAAACAGGTGGGGTGGCTGCTCTTTAAAAAAATGAGTCTCCCCGCGGGGAAACGGACGAAGACGGGGTACTCGACGGACGTCACGGTGCTCGAGGGGCTTGTCGCCATGGGAAAACCCTACGACGAGGTCCCGGCTCTCCTTCTCGAGTACCGCGAGCTGACCAAGATGCTCTCCGGCTTTGTCCAGCCTCTGACAAAAGCGGCCGAAGCAGGCAAAGGCGTGATTCACGGGACCTTCGAGCCGGCCGTCACGGGCACGGGGCGGCTGAGCAGCCGCGACCCGAACCTTCAGAACCTCCCCTCCTTCGGGGAGTGGTCGAAGCGCATCAAGGAGGGCCTCCACCCCAAGGGGGAGGGGAACATCTTCGTCTCGGCGGACTACTCCCAGGTCGAACTCCGCGTCCTGGCCCACCTGTCCGGTGAGGAGCGCCTGAAGGACTCCTTCCGCTCGGGACGGGACATCCACACCGAGACGGCATCCTGGGTCTTCTCCGTCGATCCGGGCCTCGTCACGCCCGAACTGCGTCGGGTGGCGAAGATGATCAACTTCGGGCTCCTGTACGGTATGAGCTCCTTCGGCCTGGCGCAGCGCCTGGCCATGGGCCGGCAGGAGGCCGCGGAGATCATCCGGAGGTATTTCACGGCGCTGCCCGCCGTGGAGGCATACCTGGAGGAGAGCTACGACGAGGCAAAGAAGCGAGGCTATACCCGGACGATGATGGGGCGGATCAGGCCCCTCGCCGAGGTCCCCGTGAGCCCAAGGGACCGGGACGGCCTCCGTCGGGTGGCGGTGAACTCGCCCATCCAGGGGACCGCTGCGGACATCGCACGCAAGGCCATGGTGGACTTCGGCACCCGCTACCCCGCTTCGGGCGATGTCCGCCTCGTGCTTCAGGTTCACGACTCTCTGGTGTGCGAATGCCCCGAGGACAAGGCGTCCGAGACGGAGGAGGCGCTGAGGCACCTGATGGAGCAGGCCGTTCAGCTCTCGGTCCCGCTGCGGGCGGAATCGAAAAGGGGGAAAACCCTTGCGGACGTCTGATCATACTTCATCTGTCTGTGATACAATACCTCCTTGGAGTTCGGAAAACAGAAAGAGAGGTCGATCCCCTTGGTACTGAAGACCCTGAGAAATCATATCCGCTGGATCATGATCGCCATCACCGTGATCTTCGTGCTCTCCATCTTCGGCATGTACGGATTCTCCGGCAGCGGCAGACGGACTCAGGAAGGAGGGCAGAGCGACTACGCCGTCGCCGAGATCGACGGCAAGACGCTCATGCGCTCCACGCTCGAACAGTCAATGCGCCAGTATGCGGAGCAGGTGCACGCTCAGAACATCACGTCGGCCGACATCCCGAACCTGTACCAGGGGGCTCTCGACTCCATTGCCCTTTCGTCCCAGCTGGACAAGGCGTCGAAGGAATCGGGGCTGAAGGCCACGGATGAGGAGATCGACGCCGCCGTCAAGCAGATCAGCGATCAGTTCCCGACGAAGGAGGCCTTCATGCAGTACATGGACCAGTCGGGGATCAAGATGGCCGATCTGAGAAAGCAGATGGGGGAGCAGGTCATTCGGGGCAAGCTGCTGGAAGGGGCGACGAAGGACGTCGCGGTGACCGACCAGGAGATGAAGGACTTTTACGAGCAGACGAAGACGCTGATCTTCCACACGCCCGCGGGATTCCGGATGGACTTCGCCCGGGTGAAATCCCGTGCGGCGGCGGAGACCCTCCGTTCCGCCCTTTCGGGCGGTGCGACCTGGGACGCCGCCGTCGCGTCCGTCGCGTCGTCGGACCTCCTCGAGAGGACGCCGGCGACGGGCCCCGTCTACATGTCCGACGAAGCGGCGAAGGATCGGTTCTCCGCCCTCGCGGACACTCCGGCCGGTGAGGCGAGCGCCCCGATCGAGATCGCCAGCGACGACTTCCTTGTGGCGGTCAAGCGTGCGACGGTGGCCGAGGAGACGGCTCCCTTCGAGGTCGTCAGCGGCGACGTCAAAGCCTATCTCCTTGACGAAAAGCGCAACGCCGCTCAGTCAAAGTTCTTTGCGGACCTGAGGGACCAGGCGAAGGTGGTCATCCTCGACCCCTCTCTCTTCCCGAAGCCGGAACAGGTGAAAACGACGCCCGCCTCGGCCGATGTCCCCGCCGCAACTTCCAGGCCGACCGCCGCTCCTGAAGGGGAGAAAACTGCGCCTGCCTCGGGCGATGCGCCTTCATCGAACCAGCCCGCCGTGTCCGAACCGGCCTCGTCGTCGCCAGCCGCAGATTTACCGGAGACGGCGAGCGGCGACGTGAAGAAGTGACGGTCCGCCCGGCCTCTTGACATCCGAGGCCGTGCTGACTAGAATAAACGGGCATTTTACGGTGGGTTGGCCGAGTAGGCTGAAGGCGCTCGCCTGCTAAGCGGGTAGGGGGGCTAAAACCTCTCTCGAGGGTTCGAATCCCTCACCCACCGCCATTTTACAAGCACTGTGCGCCGGTAGCTCAGATGGATAGAGCGGCGGTCTACGGAACCGCAGGTCACGAGTTCGAATCTTGTCCGGCGCGCCACTAATTGCGAGGCCCCCCGAATGTAGCGGGAGGCCTCGTTTTTTTTTCGGTCGTGCTCTGTATGGAGCATGTACTCCGAGCGACGGATTGTTTTTCTCACGCTGAATCGAGAGTGACCACAGGCTTCTCCTTGTTTTTTACCGCCGCAAGTCCTTTTTGCGTTCCAGGGTGCTCTTTTTTCGACCTTTCAAACCCATATGCCGGTGGCCTCGGGCGGTTTTCATGTCCGTTGTGCACGCGCACCGAAGCCCAGTCTTCGCGACGATCCGGCCGGTCCGTTGTGATATTCGGTCAATCCGCCTTTTTGAGGATAACCTTTCCGGCCTTTTCTGGTATACTCCATAGCCGTGCGGACAGGAGAATCTATGCCCCAGGGCGGGGGTATGCGCCGAAGGAGGCCCCATGACGGAGAACATCGGTCAGCTTTTTCCCATCGTCGGAGAAAAAAAGAACCCTGCAGGGCGGAGAGGGGTGCCTCCCTCCGGCCTTGTGGCCCTTCTTCTCTGCCTTGTCGTGCTCTTGTGCGGCCCGGTCCATGCCGAGGGCGCCCAGACCCTTCGCCGGGACGAGTTCGTCTCCAAACTGCTGGGGGCGCGCGGCCTGCCGGTGGAGGGAGGCGATCCCGTGCGAAGCGCACTGGACTATGACCTCATCCCTTCCTTCGAGGGGAACCCCGGTGCCTCCATCACGCGAGCCGAGGCCGTCCTGTTTGCCGTCCACAGCCTGGGGCTCTCTCACGAGGCGAAGGTTCTGGCCGACCTCGCGCTGCCCTTCAACGATGTCGGCGTTCTGCCTCCGATTTCCCGGGGTTCTGTGGTCGTGGCCCTGCACATGAAGCCTCAACTGATCAAGAAAGGGGCGTCCACCTTCCGGCCGAGCCAGGCCATCGCCCCGGCGGAGGCAAAGAGTCTCCTGGCCGCCGTCGCCGGCGCGGGGAAACAGCTCCTTCTGTCCGTTGCCTACTCGCCCGCGCAGGGCATGACCGTGCGAGTCACCCATGAGGGGGCCTACACCGGCCTGCCGAAGTGGCGCGCCTTCGTCGGAGGGCACGCAACACGGGAGGAGGCCGATGCCCTCTGTGCCTCCATGAACGCCCTGGGCCTGGAGGCCACGGTGGACAGCTACAACTACGATTGGCGCGTCCGCACACCGCTCTACGACCGTTACGGCAAGGTGCGGCAGTTTCTGGATGCTGCGGCCTCTCTGGGACGGGAGGGCGTGGTGATGACCTCCAAGGGCCAGTGGGAGTCCGAGAATGTCCCCAAGTCGTGGATCGCGGTCACCCTCTCCCCGAATCACTTCGAGATCCGCCCGGTCTTTCCGCGGGACGGGCTCTCGGCCATTGCCCCGCTGAGCTCCTTCGCGATGGACGGCGCTCTGGTCGCTATGAACGGCGGCTATTTCACCATTGCAGGGCGGGAGCGGGGGGCGCCCATCGGCACCATAATGACCGGCGGCCGGATGGTGAACGCCCCGTACACGGGACGGACCACCATGGGGTGGAGCGGCATGGACAGTGTTTTGACGGGCAGGATCGGTCTGCGGACGACCGTCGACTTTCCCGGAATCGGGTTCATGGAGGTCACGGCGATCAACCAACCAGCCGTTAAGAACGGTGTCGTCCTGTACACGGAGCACTTCGGAGCCCGGACACCGGTGTCGTCGGACTCCGTGATCGAGATGGTGCTTGACGGCGACGTGGTTGAAGACGTCCGTCGCGTGGGCGGCAATCCTTTTGAGCCGGGAAAAAGCGTTCTCGCCGTATACGGCACCCCCACGCGCTATATCTCGTCGGTTCAGCCAGGGGATGTGTTGAAGGTGTCGCAGGTTATAGCAGGCGACGATCCGCAGTGGAACGCTGTGCGAGAAGCCGTCCAGGGGGGGCCGTGTCTGATCCGGAACGGCCAGACCGTGACGGAGGATGAGCGAATGGAGGATTCCTTCCTGAACCGTCGTCATCCGCGGACCGTCCTGGGGCGGACCGAGAAGGGCGAATGGCTCTTTTTCGTCGGCGACGGGCGAAGTGCGATCCACAGCGTCGGATTCACTCTTCAGGAGGTCACGGACATCCTGAAGAAGATGGGTGTCGTGCACGCCCTCAACCTCGACGGCGGCGGTTCGTCCACCATGCTCGAACGAGGGCGGGTGTTGAACGTTCTTTCAGACGGCCGAGAGCGCCCGATCAGCTATGGAATCGGCGCGTTCCCGAAAGGAGGGGTGCCCGCGGCCTTCGCGCCCCGAGTACAATACGGTACGGTGCCGTTTCCGTTATTTCAAAGGACTGAGGATGGAAGGAGCTTACAAGACGATGACAATGCGCAAACAGGTGACGACGGTTTTGACGGTGATTCTCTGCACGGTGTTCCTCACCCTCTCCCCGGCTTGGGCAGCGACCCAGGAGAAGGCGGCCCCCACGCCCGTGAACCTCGGGCAGGACGGCAGCAAGATGCAGTGGTACATCGTGAACTACGGCAAGGATGATGCGGCGCACTTCGCGGTGGCGAGAAAGTACTATACCAATGCGAGCGAGAAGAAGAAGACCGTCGAGCTGCTGATGTCGAAGTTCGGCCTGTCCCAGGAGGCCGCGCAGAAGCTGTACTTTACGGAGTACGGCTACACCTACTCGAAGGACGGAAAGCAGTTCGCCCTGACCTACCTCACGCACTACGACATGGTGGGCACAGTGGTCTATTCCACGGAGTACCCGGACACGGCGCGCGAGTACGTCGTCATGTCGAAGAACATGGTGCCCTATAAGGCCTATCTCTACGCCACTGGCAAGAGGGTCGCGCCTCCGGTGCAGAGAAACGCCGCCCCGAAGGTCGTGAAGTAGCGAGATGAAAAAGAGCCCGGGGTCCCCCGGGCTCTTTTTTACAGCGTGATAGACCCTTCGGCGCCATGGACGTCCGCGGTGCTGAAGAGAGACAGTTCGAATCCTCCCCTTCTGGGGGAGGTCCCACCGGGAGGGACTCCAATGATCGTCGATGCGCGTACGAACATGAACCGATACCTCTTTCTCCCCGGAGATCTGGGGACGGCGCTGGCGTATCTCGCCGAACGGGATCTTCGTTCGCTCCCTGACGGACGGTCGGATATCCCGGGGTCGGGCGCTTTTCTGACGCTCCAGGACAGGAGGACGGTCCGTCCCTCCGAGGAGCCCTTCGAGGTCCACAGGATGTTTGTGGATGTCCATATCCTCCTCGAGGGGGAGGAGTGGATCGGCTATGCCCCCGTGACGGAGGGTACCCCTCTCGGCCCCTACGACGCCGAATCGGACAGGAGTGTCTTCACCGGACGGGGCAGTTTTTTCCGCGCGACCCCGGGGCTCTTCTTCGTATTTTTCCCCCAGGACGGGCACAAGACCTGCATTGCCATGGAGACGAGGGGTATGGTGCGAAAGATCGTGGTCAAGGTGCCGGCCCAATGACGTCCGTGGTCGAGGCGGAGGATGTCCGGTTCATGGGCCTTGCCCTCGCCGAGGCCCATGAGGCCTTGATGCGGGGCGATGTCCCCATCGGCGCCGTTCTGGTGAAGGAGGGCTCGGTCCTTGCCGTCGGGAGCAACAGGAAGACGGACGATCCGACGGCCCATGCGGAGATCGAGGCCATCCGGAAAGGCGCAGCGCGTCTCGGCCGGTGGAACCTGACCGGCTGTACGCTCTATGCGACGCTGGAGCCCTGTGCCATGTGTGCGGGCGCCCTGGTGCTCGCCAGAGTCTCTACCCTGGTGTTCGGGGGGAGGGACCCGCGAGCCGGAGCCTGCGGCACGCTGTACAATATCGTCGAGGACGGCCGGCTGAACCATCGGTGCACCGTCCGGAGGGGTGTCCTGGGGGAGGAGTGCACCGGTCTTCTGGTGGACTATTTCAGAAAAAGACGGGATGCCCGACGGCTGGAGCAGTCCGCCGTATTGCGGATTTGATCCCGTGGCTGTGGACTTTTCCAACGTCAAAGGATACAATTTAAACGCGATCGAAATCTACCGGAAGCATGAGGAGGGTACAGTATGTTTTTACGTCGTCTCACGGTGTTGTTTGTCCTGGCGGTGCTCCTGTTCGGATTTTCCTCTGCGGCGATGGCCAACGAGAAAATTGGAGTGATAGATTCCCAGAAGATCGTGTTCCAGCATCCGAAGTTCGAGGCAGTGACGAAACAGCTTCAGACGATCAGCAAGACGAAGGAAAACGAGATGAAGCTCGCCGTCGACAAGGAACCGGACCAGAACAAGAAGGCCGAGATCTTCAACATGAAGCGCAATGAGCTCGCTCAGGAAGAGCAGCGCCTGATGGACCCCATTTTCCGCGAGGCGCAGCTGGCCGTCCGGACGGTAGCGAAGGTCAAGGGCGTCACCGTCGTCATCGAGAAGGCCTCCGTCTACTTCGGCGGACTGGACATCACCGACGACGTGATCCAGGAGCTCAAGAAGAACGCAGCGAAAAAATAACAGCGGGGCCGAGGACAACCCGCCACGCATCGTTGAGGACACGTCGTTCCGCAGAGGGACCGAGGTGTCCTCTTCTTCTATGGAGAACAGGATGCCATGAGAAAATTGCTCGTGACGGATATCGATAAGACCCTCTCCCGAGGGGAGACCGTCGCTCCCGAGGTCTGCGAGGCATGTTCGCGGCTTCGGCGCGGGGGGTGGGACATCATGGTGGCGACAGGGCGGGTTCTCACCACCGCGCGGCCCCATATCCTGGCCGTAGGCTCCGAGATGCCCGCCATCGTGTACGACGGCGCCCGGGTGATGGATGTGGCCACAGCCGCGCCGCTGTTCGAGACCTCCATGAGCCCCGGCCTTGTTCTCGATGTCCTCGAGGCCACATGGAACGCGCCGGTGGAGCTCCAGGTCATGGGCGACGAAGCGGCCTTCTGCCGCGTCCAGGACGTGACGACCCGGGCCTTCTTCTCCTCCGCCGACCTGCCAGTGCAGGATGCCCTTGAATCTCCTCGTGCCCTGGAGGGCATCTTCCGCGTCATCTTCTTCGGCCAGCCGGAAATCGTCCGGGACCTGAGCGCGGAGCTCTCGGCCCGCTTTGCCGGCCGGGCGGAAGTAGTCCTCTCGGGGGACCGTTTCCTCGACGTCCTGCCCGCAGGTGTTTCCAAAGGGGCGGCCCTCATGCGCTTTCTGAAGGGTCTTCCCGAGCGTCCCGATATCCTGGTGGCCGCCGGCGACCATCATAACGATCTGGCTCTTTTCGAGGCGGCCGATGTGGTCGCGGCGCCAGAGGACGCGGCGGAGGAGATCGTCGGGCGGGCGGACATCATCATGCCATCTGTGGCCCGGCACGGTTTCGCCCTTCTGGCGGACTATCTCCTTCAGGGGGACGTGATCGGACGCCCATTCAAACCTGTAGTATTATTATGAAAAAAGTACGCACGACGAACTGAAAAGAGGGGGGCAATACCATGTCGGAACCGCTCACGTTATCCCTTGTCCAGCTCGACTTTCCGGAGGATTGCAACGTCATCGTCGGGCAGAGCCATTTCATCAAGACCGTGGAGGATTTGTATGAAATTCTCGTCACGTCCTCGCCGACCCTTCGCTTCGGGATAGCATTCTGCGAGGCGTCGGGAGACTGCCTGATCCGTCGCGACGGGAACGACGCCGAGCTCACGGCCACCGCTGTGGCGAACGCGGAGCGGATCGCGGCGGGGCACTCCTTCATCGTCCTTCTGCGGGGCGGATACCCCATCAGCGTCCTGAACAGCATCAAGTCCTGCCAGGAGGTCTGCCGAATTTTCGCCGCCACGGCGAACCCCATCCAGGTCATCATCGCCGAGAGCGGCCAGGGCCGGGGTATTGCGGGCGTAATCGACGGATTCCCGCCCAAGGGCGTCGAGACGGACGAACAGGTTCGTGACCGCATGAACCTCCTGCGGTCCATCATAGGGTACAAACGATAGAAGCTCTGCCCCTTCGCCCCTGCCCAGCGCGATCGGGTGAGGGACGATGGGGGGAGCACACTCTGTGCGAGGGGGATACGGGAATGAATCTAACGGAAGTGGCGCGAATTTTGCGGGCGGAGGTCATCTGGGGCGACGAATTTCTTGACAGCGTGGACGTCACGCACGCCTACGGCGCGGACCTCATGAGCGACGTCCTTGCCTTCGCGCGGCCCGGGACGCTGCTCATCACAGGCTTGACGAACATCCAGATCGTGCGTACGGCCCAGATGCTCGACCTCCCGGCGGTGCTCTTCGTCCGGGGGAAAAAACCTCAGGACAGCGCCGTCGCCCTGTCGAAGGAGGTTCGCCTGCCCATGCTCGTTTCGCCGATGAGCATGTTCGAGGCCTGCGGCCTCCTCTTCCAAAACGGAATACACCCCTGCACCGTTCCCGTCAGAGAGGGGTAGTCATGGCAGAATCGAAGGACAAGAAGCCCTATGCCGAGGAGTACGCCATCAACCCCGGGGACTTCTCAGCGATCGGCGAGGCCTCCACGAAGTTCAAGGCCACCCTCGCCATGCTCGGCGTCCCTTCCGATGTGGTGCGTCGCGCGTCCATCGTCGCCTACGAGGCGGAGATGAACGTCCTCATCCACGGCGGAGGAGGAAAGATCCAGCTCGTGGTCTATCCGGGCAGCATCGAGCTCACGGCGTCGGACAAAGGACCGGGGATCCCCGACGTCCAGAAGGCGATGCAGGAGGGGTATTCCACGGCAACGGACGACATCCGCGAGCTCGGATTCGGCGCGGGGATGGGCCTGCCGAACATCAAGAGGAACTCCGACGCCATGAGCCTGGAGACCGAAGTGGGAGAGGGAACGGTCTTGACGGCGATAATCAATTTCACCCGCTAGAGTGTCGCGCGAGCTGCGCGCCCGGGGGAGAGTCCCGGGGAAAGGATGATGACGATGTCCGGAGGGATCAGAATTCGAGAAGAGCGGTGCAGAGGGTGTTCGAACTGCATCCGATCGTGCCCCACGGGGGCATTGCGAGTCATCGACGGGCTGGTACGCATTACGGACGATCTTTGCATCGACTGCGGAGAATGCATCCGAAGCTGCGCAGTCAAGGCTTTGTGCATGAACGAGGACGACTGGGAGACCGTCAAGTCGAAGGGCAACGTGGTGCTCATGCCCGATCCCACGTTCTACATTCAGATCGGGGCCTACTCCCGGGTCCCGCTCATGAGAGAGGCGCTGGAGCTGCACGGATACCATGACCTCTCCAAGTACGCGGCGACGGCCTTCGATGTCGCGGCCTTCGCTGCGGCGGGCATCATCCGGGACAACAAGGAGAAGAGGCCGTACATATCCTCCTACTGTCCGGCGATCATCCGGCTGATCCAGATCAACTTCCCGGAGCTCGTCGGGCGCATTCTCCCCGTCGAGTCGCCCCTCGAGGCGGCGGTCCACATGTGGAAGAAGGATACGGGCAGCAGGGACAAGGTGACCCTCGTATCGCCCTGCCCCGCCAAGACCGCCCTCGTCC
>CALCQG010000027.1 GCA_937897575.1 uncultured Synergistales bacterium
CCGGTCCTCACGGCCCTCTCCGCGCCCGACGGGCGAGGCAGGGCCCTTCGGGACGCCCTGGAGCGCCTGGGTGTCAACGCGGCGGGCGGACAGGGGAAGGAGCCGGACCTCATCCGGGTGGGGCACTATGCCCCCGGCGGATGGCCCGAGCTCTGCCTGCTCGCGGGGAGCCTGTACGGGGCGGGGCGGCGATGCGGCCTGCTCCTTGCGGATGGATTCTTTGGTGCGGCGTGGAGCCGCTGGTCGAAGGAAGGAGCGGAGGAACGATGAAGGTCCTGGTAACGGATACCATCTCCGAGACTGGGGTGGACCTGCTTCGGAGGGAGAAGGACTTCCAGGTGGAGGTACGCCCCTCCATGTCCCGTGAGGAACTGCTTCAGGTCGTAGCCGACGTGGACGGCATGATGACCAGGAGCGGGACCCCTCTGGACGGCGAGGTCCTGGCGGCGGCGAAGAGGCTCAGGGTCGTGGCCCGGGCCGGTGTGGGCGTGGACAACATCGACATCGGCGAGGCGAGCCGCCGGGGCGTGGTGATCATCAACGCCCCAACGGGCAACACCCTCGCCGCCACGGAGCACACCATGGCCCTCATGCTCTCCCTCGTGCGGAGGGTCCCCCAGGCCTGGCAGTCTGTGGGCCGAGGCGAGTGGAAACGAAGCCGTTTCATGGGGATGCAGCTCTCGGGCAAACGGCTCCTCATCGTCGGCCTGGGGCGGATCGGGACTCAGATCGCTCAGCGGTGCCGGGCCTTCGGCATGGAGATCCTGGCCTACGACCCCTACATCACCGCCGCCAAGGCCGAGCGCGCCGGTGTGCGACTCCTGGACGACCTGACGGGAGGGCTGGCCCTGGCCGACGTGGTGACGCTCCACGTCCCCCTCACGGGCGAGACGAGGGGCATGATCGGAGCGCGGCAGCTCAAGGCCTGCAAGCCCGGGGCCTACCTCGTGAACTGCGCCCGGGGCGGCCTCGTGGACGAACAGGCCTGCGCCGAGGCCGTCCGATCAGGCCATCTGACGGGCGTGGCCTTCGACGTCTACGACGGCGAGCCACCCCGGGCGGACAACCCCCTGTTTGCCGAGGACATCCGGGACCGGGTGGTCCTCACCCCCCACATCGGGGCGAACACCGAGGAGGCCCAGTCGGCCGTGGCGGTCATCGCCGCGACGAATCTCGCGGCGGCCCTCCTGGGACGTCCCTACGAACACGCGGTGAACCTCCCCTTCTCCGAGACCCAGCTCTCCGACGAGAAGCGGAACTACCTCTCCCTGGCCCGCAAGATGGGGTATCTGGCCGCTCACCTCCTCCGGGACCCGGTGAAGGAGTGCAAGGTCACCCTTCGGGGCCCCCTCTTCTCCTCGGGGGACGAGCCCGTCTGCTTCGAGGTGCCCTATCACTACTCCCCCTTCACCATCGCCGGGCTCAAGGGGCTGCTGGAGTTCTCCCACGGCCCGGAGGTGAACTACATGTCCGCCCCGCTCCTGGCCGCCGACAAGGGCATCGTCGTCGAGGAGGGGCGCACCGAGAGCGGCACCTACCGCAACCTCGTCGAGATGACCCTCGTCACCACGTCGGGGGCCCATGAGGGGGTGACCCTGGCCGGGACCATCACCGAGGAGGGGCGCCAGCGGGTGGTGAACATCGACGGCTACTGGATCGACTTCGTCCCCGAGGGCGTCGTGCTGCTCTTCAACAACCACGACCGCCCCGGGGTCATCGGCAAGGTGGGGAGCCTTCTCGGCGCGGCGGGGTCGAACATCGCGAACTTCGCCCTGGGCCGTAAGAACGGCAGCGGTCTGGCCGTCGGCGCGCTCCAGATCGACAACGACGTCCCCGACTCCGTCATCGAGGCCTTCAGGGAAGATGCCGATCTGATCTGGGCCGTGAAGGTCAACTTCTCGGAGTTCCACTCATGAAGCGGATCTTTCTGATACGCCACGGCGAGACGGAGTGGAATCGCGCGGGCCGCTTCCAGGGGCAGAGGGATGTCCCCCTGAGCGACCTCGGAAGACGGCAGGCCATGGCCGTTGCGGAGGTCCTCTCCTCGGTGCCCTTCCGGCGCGTTGTCGCCAGCTCCCTGTCCCGGGCCGTGGAGACGGCAAGGCCTCTCGCCGATCGGCTGGGTCTTGCCGTGGAGCCCGTGGAGGCCTTCAAGGAGATCGGCCACGGAGACTGGGAGGGCATGACGGCCGCCGAGGTGGAGCGGCGGCACCCCGGCGCCGTGGAACGCTGGCACACATGCCCTGGGGAGGTCACCATGCCCGGCGGCGAGAGCCTCTCGGACGTTTCGGCCCGGGCCTGGCCCGCCTTCCTCTCGCTGTTCGAGGACGACCGGGACCCCGCAGCGCTCTTCATCCACGACGCCGTGCTCAAGGTCATCCTGTGCAACATCCTCGCGGCGCCCCTGGGGAGCTTCTGGCGGTTCCAGATCGCCAACGGGAGCGTCACCGTGGCGGAGATGGGGCCCAAGGGCCTCCGGATCGCCCTCATGGGCTACACGGCCGGCGAGGACCTCCTCTCCCGCCCGGAGCAGAAAGGACTGTAGCAGACGACCACAATGGCGAGCTTCTGCAAGCTCGCCATTGTGTGTCGGTCGCTATGCCGCGTCCGCTAAGACGCGGCGAGCAGATGACCGAAAACGTACGCCCCTTGAGAACGTCCGTTCTTCGTGTCAGATGCCCCCGTCGCTTCGCTCCGGGATCCTCTCTGACACGCAACATATGCGCCCTTCGGGTTTTATCTTGCGGTCATAGAGTATATGCCGAGCACTTTGTGATCGGCGAGCAGACGACCAAAAACGCACACCCCTTGAGAGCGTGCGTTATTAGTGTCAGATGCCCCCGTCGCTTCGCTCCGGGATCCTCTCTGACACGCAACATATG
>CALCQG010000028.1 GCA_937897575.1 uncultured Synergistales bacterium
CTGCCCCATGCTCCGCGCCCTCCGGGTGGACAAGATGACCCTCGCCGCCCTGGAGGCGACGCTGCGCCTCTACCTTCGGGGGCAGGAGGAGGAGATACCCACCATCGCCATGCTCCGCGCGGAGGAGGGAGCGTTGAGAAGGCGGGCCGTCCGGCTCGCGGCGCGGCTGAAAAAAGTGCTGCCGAAGGCGAGGATCGCCGTCGTCCCCGTGGACGATGCCGTCGGCGGCGGGGCTTTCCCCGCGACGAACCTCCCCGGGTGGGGGGTGACCGTCGCGGAGCCCGCCCTGGGCAGCGCAAACGATATCCTCACCCGCCTGCGGGAGGGGGAGTACTCCGTCGTCGCGGGAGCTCGGGACAGCGAGGTCGTCCTGCACGTTCGGACGCTCCTTCAGGAGGACGACAGGAGGATCGCCTCGGCGTTCTCCGGGATGACGGCGAAGGAGTGAGCCCATGGACGGCAAGGAGATCTCCCTGGTCCTGGGGACGGCGGGCCATATCGACCACGGAAAGACCACCCTTGTCAAGGCCCTTACGGGCGTCGACTGCGACCGTCTTTCGGAGGAGAAGAAGCGGGGCATCACCATCGAGCTGGGCTTCGCCCCGCTGAAGCTCGACGACGGACGCATCGTCAGCGTCGTGGATGTGCCGGGGCACGAGCGGTTCATACGCCAGATGGTGGCCGGAGCATCGGGCGTCGACGCCATCCTGCTCGTGGTTGCAGCCGACGAGGGCGTCATGCCCCAGACGCGCGAACACCTCGATATTCTCCGTCTTCTCGGGGTGCACGACGGGCTTGTGGCCGTGACGAAGACGGACACCGTGGAGGGTGAATTTCTCGACATGGTGCTCAAGGATATCGAGGAGTTCGTGGACGGGACCTTTCTGCAGGGCAAACCCGTCATCCCCGTATCCGCCTTCACGGGGGCCAACATCCCCGAGCTTCGCGGGGAACTTGCGCGGCTGGTGGACAGGGTTCCGACCCGACCGAGGCGAGGCCCCTTCTTCCTTCCCATCGACAGGGCCTTCCCCGTCTCGGGGTTCGGGACCGTCGTCACGGGGACGGCCTATCGAGGGACGATCCGCGCCGGGGCCGAGGGCGTCGTCCTGCCCAGCGAGAAAAAAGTCCGGATACGCAGCGTTCAGGTCCACGGCACCTCCGTCGAGGCGGCGTGGGCCGGTCAGAGAGTCGCGGCAAGCCTCTCGGGGCTCTCATCCGGCGATCTGGCCCGTGGCGACACGCTCTGTGCCGAGGGCGTCTACCGGCGGACGCAGTGCTTCGAATGCGAAATACATCTCCTCGCACGGAACGCGACGCCGCTCCGCCACTGGCAGAGGGTGCGCCTGCACATCGGGACGTCCGACGTCATGGCCAGAATCTCCCTTCTCGACCGGGCGAACCTCCAACCGGGCGACAGGGCGCCGGGGCAGATCGTGGCCGAGGAGGACGTGGTCTGCCTCATGGACCAGCGGTTCATCCTCCGACGGTACAGCCCCCTCGAGACCATCGGCGGCGGTCGGGTCCTGGGGCCATTCGGGACGAAACCCAAGGGGAAAAAGGCGCGCCAGGCCTGCGTCGAGCGAATCTCGGCCATGACCCGGTCGCCTCTTCTGAAGGACCGCCTCGCCGCCCTTGTCCGGTCCTACGGCAGGGTGTCCGTCGACGAATGCGTCGCCTTCCTCCAGGAGTTCGAGGAGGATGTCCTCGCTGCGGGGCAGCGACTGGACGATTCCGGCGACGCGGTGCTCCTCCAGGGTGAAGGGAGGATCTTTCTCTCCCCCGAGCGCTTCGCCCACCTTCACGACGAGACAACCCGGTTTCTCGCGGCCTTCCATCAGGAGCACCCGTCGCAGCAAGGGACTCCGGCGGACGAGGCGACCCTCGCCCTGTTCAGGGACTTCGAGCCCCGCACGGCGAAGGCCCTGCTCGACGCCATGGTGAAACGGGGGGACGTGGTCATCGACGAAGGGCGCCTTCGCTTGCGGGACTTCGTGCCCAGGGACGACGCGGCCTTCGCCCGGGATTCCAAGGCGCTGCTCTCCCTCTGCGACGCCCGAGGATTCCAGCCACCCCTGATCGACGAGTGCCAGAGCGCGCTCGGCATGGAGCAGAAAAAATTCTCCACCCTCGTCAAGACCCTCAAGGACAGCGGGGCGATTGCCATCGTGACCGGAGGGTTCATCCTCTCGTCAGACGTGGAGAAAAAGCTGCTCGAGGTCCTCTCCCGGAACAGAAATGACATCACCCTCGCCGGAATTCGGGATTCGACGGGCAGCTCAAGAAAGTTCATCCTTCCCATTCTGGAGTACTTCGACGCCAGAGGCTACACCCGCCGGGTGGGGGACAAACGGGTCCTCATCCTCTCGAAACTGCCGGAGAGCCTGCGTCCGGCCCCCGAACGCGATGGCGCTGAGATTTGATAGTTATGCCACCCCATGGTATACTATATTATATTATGGAGTGGTAGGAGTGACGCGCATGGCATCCACAATCTCTTCGATCAAGGAGCAGGTGGCGCTGTACAAGGGGCTGAGAGTTCGGTACCGAACGGCGAAGGGTCGCCGCAAAGTTGAAGAACGCCAGGGCATCGTGCTTGAGACGTATCCAAACCTTTTCACGCTCTATGTGGAGTCTCAGGACAGCAAGGTTTCCTTCAGTTACGCGGAACTCCTGACCCGCGAGGTCGAGCTGGAGCTCCTCTCGGGAAACAGAAAGTAGCCCTCGTCGCTGTTCTTGCACGGAACGGAAACCAAAGCCCCGCACGCCACCGCGTCGGGGCGTTCTTTTTACCTGAGAGAGCCCGGGAGGCCGCCATGGGAATCGTTCTTCAATCTCCAGCCAAGGTGAACTGTACGCTCAGAATCACAGGACGGCGTCCCGACGGCTTCCACGAGCTGCGATCCCTCTTTCTCACCCTGTCTGCTGTGGAGTCGTTGACAATAACGCCCTCCGGCGATCATACTGGCCGGGACAGGATCGAGATCACCGGAGAAACCGTCGTGGGGGAGAACATCCTGGAGAAGGTGCTCGCCCATGCCCGCCGGAAGGTGCCCCTCCCGGCCATGGAGATCGGCCTTCACAAGGTGATCCCCCCGGGGAGCGGCCTCGGCGGAGGGAGCGGCAACGCCGCCGCCCTGATCCGATGGCTGAACGGCCTGCACCTCGGACTGGACATGTCCGGCGGGGAGGTGGGCTCCGACGTCCCCTTCCTCGTGAGCGGGGCACCCGTGGCCCTCGTCGGAGGGCGAGGCGAGGGGGTCGAACCGCTTGCCCCCCTTGAGAATCGACTGTCCGTGCTTGTCGTCATCCCTAAGTGGAGCGTCTCCACGGCTGCCGCGTTCTCCTCCTTCGACCGGGGGACGGCCGGGCGCACCATGAGCGACCGGGACGCCGAACGGGAGGCTCGCCTGGTGCATACCGCCCTGGCCAAAGGGGAGAGGGTGGGGCTGCTCCCCAACGACTTTCTCCCCTTCCTCGGGGCGTGCCATCGGGAATACGCCCACCTCTTTCCGGTCATGGAGGAGGCGGGAGCGCTGGGGTGGGGGCTGTCGGGGAGCGGCAGCGCCGCCTTCGGCCTCTTCCCGCGGGGCTACCCCTTCCTCTCCGCGGCGGCAGGGATGAACGAGTTTGGCTGGGTTCGAAAAATCCTAGTGCTGGAGTGATCGCCCATGAAAGGCCAACGCATCGAGCGACTGATCCGAATGACCTCCCGCTTTCTGTGCCGCCCCTCGGGGCAGATATCCATGACCTCACTGGCGGAACGCTTCCAGGTGTCGAAGACCGTGGTGAGCGACGACGTCGCGATGATCAGCGACGCCCTGACCCGCGAGGGGCTCGGCGGCATCTCGGTGGACCGGGGCCGCGCGGGAGGGGCCACCTTCCTCCCCGCCATGAACGCGGAGGCGAGGGCCTCCCTTCTGGAGGAGATGGCCGGGATCCTGAACGACGAGGATCGCTTTCTTCCGGGCGGCCTTCTCTACTACAGCGACATCCTCTTCAACCCGCACCACACCCTGCGCCTGGGGCTCGCCATAAAGTCGCTCTTCGACGACGTTCGGCCCGATATCGTCATGACGTCGGAGGTCAAAGGAATCCCCATCGCCATGTTCACCGCATACGCCATGGGCGTGCCTCTCGCCGTCTGCCGCTTCCGGAACCGCGCCAGCGACGGATCGGCCGTCGCCGTACACTATCCGGCAAAGGGCGGCGAGGTCCGCGCCATGTACCTGGGCACGAAACAGCTCGGCAGAGGCAAGAAGGTGCTCATCGTGGACGACTTCATGCGGGGCGGGAGCACCGTCGCAGGGATGCTGCTCGTGGCCAAGGAGTTCGGCGCGGAGGTCACGGGGACGGGGATCTTCATGGTCTCATCGGACCCCGGGGAGAAGGCCGTGAGCACCTACCGGGCCCTCCTCCGGCTGGACGGCGCGGAGACAGGCAGGCCCAGGGTCTCACCCTGGCAGCCGCCCGATATTTGACGATCCTCTCGGCCTGATATACAATCCCTCTGTCGAAAGGAGGTGCAATAGCCCTTCATGCATGTGACCCTAGCGAAAGACGAGTGTATCGGTTGCGGCGTTTGCGCCCAGGTGTGTCCGGACGTCTTCTGCATGAACGACGATGCCGGCGTGTCGGAAGTGATTCGTCCGGAAGGAGCGGAGTGCGCGAAAGAAGCTGCGGACAGCTGCCCGGTGGGATGTATCTCCGTGGAGGAGTAGAGCGGAGCGCCTGACGGCCGACAGCCTTGCTTTTTGTGAAAGCGCGGGCGTATAATGAACGGCATTGTCCGGGCCTATAGCTCAAGTGGTTAGAGCCACCGGCTCATAACCGGAAGGTTCCTGGTTCGAGTCCAGGTAGGCCCACCAGAGTACGACCGTTTCCTCCCGGGGAAACGGTTTTTTACTATGGAGGGATGACCATGAAGGTGTGGGAGTTGATCCAGCGGCTCGACGACGTGCTGCCCTTCCGATGGACGGAGGAGTGGGACAACACGGGGCTGAACCTGGGGAACCCGGAGGACGACGTTACGGGCATCGCGGTGAGCCTCGACCCGGACATCCGGGCCATGGAGCAGGCGGTCGGCGGGGGATGCAACCTTCTGATCAGCCACCACCCTCTTCTCTTCGCTCCGTCGAAGGTCATCGACCTCTCCGACTCGCCGGGGCGGGAGATCGCCTTCGCGGTCCGGAAGGGGCTCTCCCTGATAGCGCTCCACACGAACTGGGATTCGAGCCCGGGCGGTGTCAGCGCGCTCCTGGCCTCCTCCATGGGGTTGCAGAACGTGCTGCCCCTCATCCCCTCGGACAGGGGCGCCTGGGGCATGGGAGCCGTCGGGGACAGTCCGTCCCTCGAATCGCCTGACGTCTTTGCCGCCAGGATGGGGGAGTGCCTTGGCCTCTCCCGCGTGGAGGTGTACGGAGACAGGGAGCGTCCGATTCGGCGCCTGGCTCTCTGCGGGGGATCGGGCGGCGCCCTGTGGCGCTCCGCTCTCGACGCCGGGGCGGATGCCTACTGCACCGCCGATATGAAGTACCACGAGAAAAAAGAGGCCACGGAGCGAGGGCTTCGACTTTTCGTCCTAGACCACGGCGAGATGGAGGCCCACTCGCTCGGCGCACTGCGCGGCCTGCTCGAGGAGAACCTGTCCATGCCCGTCCCCCCCGTCGGCACCCTGCCCGACCCGCCGATGATCCTTCAGCGACCGGACCGGGCGGACTCCCGTCCGGTGTGATAGTATGAGTATGAGGGACAGTATTCCATATCTTCAATTCTGAGGTGGTTCGGATGATGCAGCACGTGTTCAGCGGTATGAGGCCGACGGGGAGATTGCACCTCGGCCATCTTGCAGGTGCTCTGGGGAACTGGGTGCAGCTTCAGGACAAGTACTCCTGCTTTTACAGCATCGTGGACTGGCATGCCCTCATGTCCGACTATGCGGACAGCTCCCGCATAAAGGAGAACTCCATGGAGGTCCTCCTCGACTGGCTTGCTGTCGGCCTGGACCCTGAAAAATGCGCCATCTTCGCGCAGTCTCACGTTCCGCAGCACGCGGAACTGCACCTCGCCCTCTCCATGATCACGCCGCTGGGCTGGCTGTACCGGTGCCCCACCTACAAGGAGCAGATCCTGAACATAAAGAACAAGGACCTGAGCAACTACGCCTTCCTCGGGTACCCGGTGCTCATGGCCGCCGACATCCTGCTGTACAAGTCGAACTACGTCCCCGTGGGGGAGGATCAGGCCGCGCACCTGGAGATATCCCGGGAGATGGCCCGACGCTTCAACAACTTCTACGGCGAGGTCTTCCCGGAGCCCCAGATGCTCCTGACGCCGACGCCCAAAGTCCCGGGAACGGACGGCCGGAAGATGAGCAAATCCTACGGGAACTCCATCGATATCGCCGACTCGCAGGAGGCGATGTGGGAGAAGCTCCGGACCATGGTCACCGACCCCGCGAGGGAGCGTCGGACGGACCCGGGTGACCCGGACAAATGCCCCGTCTGGGACATCCACAAGGTCTTCAACGACGATGAGGACGAGAAAAAAGAGATCGCCGCCGGATGCCGGACCGCCGGCATCGGGTGCGTGGACTGCAAAAAGAGGCTCAAGATCCATGTGGAACGGGTGATGGTCCCGATTCAGCAGAAGAGAGCCCACTACGAGGGCAACCGCTCCCTTCTCATGGAGGTCCTCTGGAGCGGTGCCCAGAAGGCCCGCATCGTCGCGGAAAAGACGATGGAGGAAGTGGTCTCCTCCATCGGGTTCGTCCCCAGAGCGAGAGGGTAACCCTTTGAGGGAGGGCACCACCGGCCTCGACGAGTTCCAGGCCGATGTGGAGGGGTTCTCCGGCCCCTTTGATCTTCTATGCCACCTGGTGGAGACGGGGCAGCTCGAGGTGGCGTCCATCTCCCTGGGCGAGGTGGTGCGCATATACGGGGCCTACCTCGCGAACACGAGGAAGGTCTCTGTCGGTGTCGTCTCCAACTTCCTCTCCATGGCGGCCTCCCTCGTCCTGAAGAAGATCCACGCCCTGTTCCCCGTCCCGGAGCGCCCCGCAGACGACCTCTCCGGAGCGGTTGAAGCGGGTGGGGAGGACGTCCTGGAGAGGCTCTCGCGCTACCGCCCCTACCGACGGGCCGCAGAGCGTCTCCTCGACAGGAAGGAGCGCCAGGACCGTTTCTTTCTGCGTCTCGAACCGGACGCGGAGGAGCAGACCTGGTATCTCGGCGACCTGTACCGGCTCTGCCGGCTCTGGTGGAGCCTGCTGGAGACCAGGAAGAGGACCCTTCGCTCGAGCGGCGCGGAAGGCGATGTCTTTTTGCCCGGCATCCCCGTCTCGGTGCCCGACGAGGAGCTCATCGAAAACAGGATGGCCGAACTGCGGGCGTCTCTGGCCGCCTCCTCCGTCGTTCGTCTGTCGGAGCTGCTGCCTCTGCGGGGGGCTTCGTCCCTCTTCATCGTGACAATCCTCGCCCTGCTCGAGCTGAGCAGGGCCGGAACGATCCGGATCGTCCAGAAGGAGCTCTTCCATGATCTCTTCATCCGTGCCCTGTGAGGCCATCCTCTCCGACGAGGCGAAAAGGATAGAGGCCGTCCTCTTCGTCGCCGGCGGCCCCGTTGCCCTTGATGAGCTCGCCGGACTGCTCTCCGCGCCCCCCTCCGCCGTGGAGAGGGCTCTCTTCGAACTCCAAGAGGCGCTGGCGTCCCGGGGGCACGGGGTGACCGTTCAACGAACCGCGGGGGGATGGCGGATGACCTCGTCCGAGGAGGTCGCCGACACGGTGCTCCGCTTCAGGGACGTGGCCTCGTCGCAGAAGATCCGCCTGAGCAAGGCGGCGGTCGAAACTCTGGCCGTCCTGGCCTACAACCAGCCGGCGACGAGGAGCGACGTGGAGGACATCCGGGGCGTGCGGTGCGAACGGGTCATCGACACGCTCCTTGCCCATAGGCTCATCCGCATCGCGGGACGGCGGAAGGGCACGGGATCGCCCCTTCTGTACCGGACGACGGACTTTTTTCTCGAGTCCTTCGGGCTCTCCTCCATATCGGAGCTGCCGACGCTGGACGAGGTGGAGGAGTTGGCCGCCGACAGGGACGACGCCCCCGTCGCGCTGTCTGACGACGGGCAGGAAGGAGAGGTGTGACCGTGGAGGGAATCCGGCTGAACCGCTACCTGGCCCTGTGCGGCGTCGGCTCCAGAAGGGGAGCGGAGAAGATCATCGCTGACGGACGGGTCCGCGTCGACGGAAAGGTCGTCCTGCTGCCGGCCTTCCGCCTGCCCGAGGGAGCCCTCGTGACCGTCGACGGAGCACCGATCCGCCCCGAAGAGATGCGATACGTCCTCCTCAACAAACCGGCGGGCTACGTGTGCTCCGTCAGCGACAAGTTCGACCCGGTGGTCACCGAGCTCCTCCCCGAGGAGTTCGCGAACTATCGCCTCTTCCCCGTCGGGCGTCTGGACAAGGAGAGCGAAGGCCTTCTCATCCTCACCAACGACGGGATATTCGCCCAGGAGATCCTCCACCCGTCGAAGGGCATCCTGCGGGAGTACCGAGCGCTCCTCGACCGCGAGATCACGAGAAAGGACGTCCGGCGGTGGCGGGACGGCCTGTGCATCGAGGGGCGAACGTTGAAGCCGGTGCATGTCCTCATCGAGGAGGAAGAGCCCAGGAACCGATGGGTCACCGTCGTCCTGGCGGAGGGGGTCAAACGGGAGGTCCGGATCATGGCGAAAGCCCTCGGATTCAACGTCCAGTCCCTCATCCGAAGGAAAATTGGTAAAATGGAGCTGGCGCACCTTCCGACGGGTGCCTGCCGCGCCATGACCCGAGGGGAGCTCTGGCGGGCCATCCGCCATGGAGCGCTCGTCTGACGGACAGGGACCCTGTGCCGTCACCACGTCGGAGAGAGCGGAGGAGACGCGAGACATGACAGATCGACCACTGATCGTCGCCATAGACGGGCCGGCAGGTGCGGGGAAGAGCACCGTAGCCAGACGGGTGGCGGCCGCACTCGGCATAGACTATCTCGATACGGGGGCACTGTACCGCGCCCTCGCGTTTCACCTGCACTCCGCCGGAATTCCCCCCGTGGAGAGCGGGGCGATGAGGACAGCCCTCTCGCGCCTGTCCCTGGAGCTTCGCGGCGACACCATCCTTCTGAACGGGGAGGACATAGGGGCCGTCATCCGGTCTCCCTTCGTGGACTCCATCGTATCCCTCTACGCCGCGCTCCCGCTCGTCCGCGAGGCCTTGCTCGCCATCCAGCGCGAACAGGGGCGCAGAGGCCTTGTCGCCGATGGCCGGGACATGGGGACGGTGGTCTTCCCGACGGCGGACGTGAAGATCTATCTCACGGCGTCGGACGAGGAGCGGGCCAGGCGGCGGTTCCTCGAGCGGACGGCCCGAGGAGAGGACGCGCACTTCGACGATGTCCTCTCGGTCATCCGCGAGCGGGACAAGATCGACTCGGGGCGCTCCGTCGCCCCCCTGAAAAAGGCGGACGACGCTGTGGAGATTGACACGGACGGCCTGACCGTGGAGGACGTGGAGCGTGCAGTCCTCGGGGTCATCGCGAACCGCCGAAGAGCGGAGGCGCGCTCGCGATGAGCTGGTGGAACCGTCTCTTCTACCTGCTAACGAGGGGCTTCTTCGCCGTCCTCCTGAAGATCTACAACCGGATCACTGTGCGCTGGACGGAAGCGCTCCCCGACCGGAACGTCATCCTCATAGCGAACCACTGCAGCAACCTCGACCCCATCATCCTCGGATCCTTTTTCCCGAGGCAGCTCCGCTATCTGGCCAAGTCGGAACTCTTCGAGTCGAAGCTCTTCGGCGCCGTGATCCGGGCGCTGGGGGCCGTCCCCGTGGAGAAACAGGACAGCCAAAGCGCCGGAGCGGCCCTCCGCGGATTCCTCAAACTGCTGGAGGACGGTTCCGATGTCCTGCTCTTTCCCGAGGGCGGACGTTCCTCCGACGGCACGCTGCAGCCCCTCGAGGGCGGCGCGGCGCTCATCGCCATGAAGTCGGGCGCTCCCGTGCTTCCGGCCTCCATCTCCGGGACCTTCGAGGCCATGCCCATGGGCTCCTCGGTCGTCAGGCCCGCGCGCATCTCCGTGGTCTTCGGCCGAATCATCGACCCGGCGGACTACGCCGCCCTTGGGCGCTCAGGCAGGGAGAAGCTCCTCGAGGCCATGCAGGGCGCCCTCGCCGACCTCGAGAGAGAACACGCCTCCGGCAGGGGCTCATGACGGGATCTCGCAAGGCCGTGCTCGCGGCCATCGACCTCCCGGGGCGGCACTTCCCGCCCGACGTGCTTCTCGACGAGCTGGAGCTCCTGCTCGGCAACCTCGGCATCAGGACCGTCGGACGGGTGACGCAACGGAGAAACGCCCCGGACCCGACGTTCCTCATCGGGCGGGGGAAGGCGGAGGAGCTGAAGGCCTACTGTGCCGCCGCGGAGGCGTCGCTGCTCGTATGCAACGAAACCCTCTCGCCGGGGCAGAAGATCAACCTCGAGGGGGCCACAGGGGTGGAGGTGTGGGATCGCCCCTTCGTCATCATGAAGATCTTCGAACGGCGCGCCCGAACCTCCGAGGCGAAGCTGCAGATCGAGATGGCCCTCTGCAAGTATGAGATCCCTCATCTCAAGGGGCTCGGCGAGCAGATGTCCCGTCTCGGGGGAGGCATCGGCACGCGGGGGCCGGGAGAGACGGAGTTCGAGCGCCACCGCCGGAAACTCGAGCGCCGGGTCCGCAACATAGCGATCAACCTGGAGACCATCAAGAAGAAAAGAGGCCTTCAGCGGGACCGACGGCGAAAGCTGAGCATCCCTGTCCTGTCCCTCGTGGGATACACCAACAGCGGCAAGTCGTCCCTCCTTCGGGCGCTGAGCGGGGACAAGACGCTTCTCGTCGAGGACCGTCTTTTCAGCACGCTGGACACCTTCATCCGGAAGGTGCACCTCCCCTCAGGCGAAGAGATCCTTCTCGCCGACACGGTGGGCTTCATCCGCGACCTTCCCCCGGACCTCGTCGCCTCCTTCAGGACGACCCTCGAGGAGATCGTCAACTCGGAGTACATCCTCCTGGTGCTCGACGCCTCGGACCCCGGTCTGAAGGACGTTCTTCCGGTGGTTGAGGAGACCCTTTCGGACATCGGAGCGGGGGAGATCCCGCGGCTTTTCGTGCTGAACAAGACGGACCTCCTCCCCGAAAGCTCCGTCGCGCTGCTGGAAGAGTACTTTTCAAGCCGGGGTGAAAAGGTCGTCTCGGTCAGCGCCCTGCAGGGCGCTGGGCTGCCCCGCCTCCTGCGCGCCATGGAGGATTTTCTCGGGCAGGGGCGCACACTTCAACAGGAAAGGTCTGTTTGCCATGATGCGTAGCATGACGGGGTTCGCCAGAGAGACCAGGGTCTTCGAGTGGGGGACGCTCACCGTGGAGATATCCACGGTCAATCACCGGTACCAGGAGCTTTCTCTCAGACTGCCCCGCGAGATGAGCGCCCTCGAAGGGCCCGTCGGAGGGCTGATCCGGTCGCGTCTTGGACGAGGGAAGGTCCGTTTCTCGGCGGAGATCACCTGGGCGCCTCGGTACAGGACCTTCACGATTGACCGCGACGTCCTTCACGGGTACTATAATCAATTAGCGTCCATCGCGCAGGACATGGGCGTCGGGGACAACCCCTCCGTGACCGCTCTGCTGGGGCTTCCCGGCGTGATAGAGGCTCCGTCCTTGGACGGCACGGTCGAGGAGACCGTGCCAATTTCCGAAACGATGTCGTCACGCATGCGCACCGCTTCTTTCGCCGCGGCT
>CALCQG010000029.1 GCA_937897575.1 uncultured Synergistales bacterium
CAGTGTCAGGGCCGACTGCCCGAGTTGAATGTACCCGAGCCCCGATTCCGATATGAGGCGGATTTTCGACGCGATGGAGGGAATATCCTCGAAAAAGGCATAGGCTTCGTCCACGGACATGTTCAGGACGTCCGAGATGGATTTCCCCTTGAACTTCACCTCGAGGGTCTCGCGGTTGTAGCGTCGACCGCCGCAGACCTCGCAGGGGACGTATACGTCGGGAAGGAAGAGCATGGAGACCTTCGTGGATCCGCCGCCTCCGCAGGCCTCGCATCGGCCGCCCTTCACGTTGAAGCTGAACCGGCCGGGCAGATAGCCTCTGAGCTTGGCCTCGGGAAGGGAGGCGTAGAGCTCCCGGATCAGCGAGAAGAGGCCGGTGTATGTGGCGGGGTTCGATCGGGGCGTCCGGCCGATGGGGCTCTGGTCAACCAGGATCACGTTCCGGAACTGCTGCCACCCCTCTATGGAGGTATGCGCTCCGGCCCGCTCGCGGTAGTCCCTGTCCATGAGGCGGCGCATGCCCTTGTACAGGACGTCGTAGACGAGGCTACTCTTGCCGGACCCAGAGACCCCCGTCACCACGGTGAAGACCCCTGTGGGAAAGGAGACGTCGATGTTCTTCAGATTGTTGTGCCGCGCTCCGTGGACCGTGAGCCACTCTTGAGGCGCCCGCCTCTTTTGGCGGCGCAGGATCCCGTTCTCCTCTCCGCGGAGGTAGGGGCCCGTCAGGGCGTTCGATTGCAGGGCGTCCTGGAACGAGCCGGCGAAGACGATCTCGCCGCCCTGCTCCCCAGCGGCGGGGCCCATCTCGATGATGGCGTCGGCGGCGTTCATCGTCTCGGGGTCGTGCTCCACGACGACGACGGTGTTGCCGAGATCCCGGATGGTCTCGAGGGTCCTGACAAGCTTTGCCGTATCCTTGGAGTGGAGGCCGATGGTCGGCTCGTCGAGGACGTAGAGGACGCCGCTGAGCTTCGACCCGATCTGCGTGGCGAGGCGGATTCTCTGGCTCTCGCCGCCGCTCAGGGTGTCGGCCCGTCTCAGAAGAGAGAGGTAGCCCACGCCGACATCGGAGAGAAAAGAAAGCCTCCTTTTGACCTCCAGAAGGACCTGATGCACGATCTTCTCCTCGCCCTGGGAGAAGGTCATCCCTTCTATGAGGGGGACAAGGTCATCGACGGGCATGGGAAGGAGGTCGCCGATCCCATACCCTTGCACGCGGATCGTAAGGGCCTCGGGTTTCAGGCGGAGCCCTCCGCAGCTCTGGCAGAGGTCCTCCACCCGATAGGTGGACAGCTCTTCCGTGAAGGCCTCGGACTGCGTGTCCCTCCACATCCGATCCAGCCACGGCAGAAGACCTTCGTACCGCCCCATGTAGGTCCGTTCACCCATGTTGTCGTGGAAAACCATGGGCAGCCGGTCTGACGAGCCCTCGAGGATGAAGGATCTCACCTCGTCGGGCAGCCTCCCGTAGGGGACGGACAGGTCCCACTTCCGTTCCGAGGCGAACTGCTCGAGTTTCGTCAGCATATAGTGCTTTTTCTTCCACGGCAGAAGGGCCCCATCCCGGATCGACCGATCGGGGTCCACGGCGAGCTCCTCGGAAAAGTACTGGTGGCTGCCCAGGCCCGAACAGGCAGGGCAAGCGCCGAAGGGGCTGT
Source organism: uncultured Synergistales bacterium (assembly GCA_937897575.1). Taxonomy (GTDB): domain Bacteria; phylum Synergistota; class Synergistia; order Synergistales; family Aminobacteriaceae; genus CALCQG01. The sequence goes on from CALCQG010000029.1 coordinate 1,662, forward strand.
TGAAGGAGAAGAGCCGGGGTTCGACCTCGGGGAGGGTGATCTCGCAGTCGGGGCAGACGAAGTTCTCCGTCAGGCGCCGTTCCTCTCCGTGCTCCGGCACGATGAGGACGTAGCCACCGCTGAGCGAAAGGGCGCTTTCCACGGCCTCGGTGATCCTGCTTCTCCGGTCGTCCTGCACCCGCAGCCGGTCCACCACCACCTCGATGGTATGCCGTTTGTTCTTGTCGAGAGCGATCTCCTCCTCGAGCCAGAGGATGGTGCCGTCCACCCGGACGCGCATGAACCCCTTCTCCTTCGTCTGGACGAAGAGGTTCCTGAACTCGCCCTTCTTCCCCTGGACGAGAGGGGACAGGATCTCCAGCCGCTGCTCTTTGAAGTCCCGGAAGAGGATGTTCACGATCTCGTCGAGGGAGTATCGGATGACCGGTTTCCCGCACTTCGGACAGTAGGGTTTTCCCACCCGCCCGAAGAGCAGGCGGAAGTAGTCATAGATCTCCGTGACGGTCCCCACCGTGGATCTGGGGTTGTGGGACGTCCCCTTCTGCTCGATGGAGATGGCCGGGGAGAGCCCCGATATGTCGTCCACATCGGGCTTGTTCTGAATGCCCAAGAACTGTCGTGCGTAGACCGAGAGAGACTCGACGTACCGCCGCTGCCCCTCGGCGTAGAGGGTATCGAAGGCCAACGAGGACTTTCCCGACCCCGAGGGGCCGGTGATCACGACGAGTTTGTTCTTCGGGATGTCAACGTCTATGTTTTTTAAATTGTGCTCTCTTGCTCCGCGAATGCGTATCCACTGCAACACGTGTCCATTCCTTCCCTTCCAGTGAGACGAGGGCGTCCCGCATCCGGGCCGCCTTCTCGAAATCGAGGCGCTCGACGGCCTCCCACATCATCTTCTCCAGTTCGGCGTGCGAGTAGGTTCGCTCCTTTTCGGCGGAGGACTTCCCTCCTCCGCGGGGTGTCCCGTCGGAGACGAGTTCCTCGGGGAGCAGGTTGGTCACTTCCTTCTGTATGGAGGTCGGAGTGATGCCCCGCTCCTCATTGTACTTCATCTGGAGGGCTCGTCGCCTCTCCGTCTCCTCCACCGACTTTCGGATGCTCTCCGTCACTTCGTCGGCGTAGAGGATGACCTTGCCGCAGGTGTTGCGCGCGGCGCGCCCCATCATCTGGATGAGGGATCGCTCGGAGCGAAGGAAGCCCTCCCTGTCGGCGTCGAGGATGGCCACGAGGGCCACCTCCGGGAGGTCCATCCCCTCCCGGAGCAGGTTGATTCCGACGAGGACGGATATCTCGCCGCTCCGGAGATCCCGGATGAGGTCCGCCCGTTCGAAGGTGTCGAGCTCCGAGTGAATGTACCGGACTTTGAACTGAAGGTCCGCGAGGTACTCGGCGAGGTCTTCGGACGACTTCTTCGTGAGCGTCGTGACGATGGCCCGCTGACCGGCGCGGACGATGGTCCGCAGGCGGGCGATGAGGTCGTCGATCTGGGTCCTCGCCGGCAGGACCTCCACCTCGGGGTCCAGAACGCCCGTGGGCCGGATGATCTGCTCCACGACCTGCCCCGAGACCGTGATCTCGTAGTCTCCGGGGGTCGCCGTGGTGAAGAGGACCTGGTTCATGTACTTCGTGAACTCCCTCCACTCAAGGGGGCGGTTGTCGAGGCAGGAGGGCAGCCTGAAACCGTTCTCCACCAGGGTGATCTTCCGTGCCCTGTCCCCGTTGAACATGCCGCGGACCTGGGGGAGCGTGATGTGGGATTCGTCGACCACCATGATGAAGTCCTCGGGAAAGAAATCGAGGAGTGTCCCGGGCGGTTCACCGGGGCTCCGGCCGTCGAGGTACCGCGAGTAGTTCTCGATCCCCGAGCAGTACCCCGTCTCCTGGAGCATTTCGAGGTCATAGAGCGTCCGCATTCTGATCCGCTGCGCCTCGAGCAATTTTCCCTGCCCTTCGAAGAGGGCGACCTGCTCCTCCATCTCCGCCCGAATCGGGGCCACGGCCTTCGATATGGCGTCCCGGTCGGTGATGTAGTGCTGGGCGGGGAAGATGGAGGCCTGCCCCAGGCTTTCGATGATCTTGCCCGAGATCGGGTCGAACTCCTCGATGCGCTCGATCTCGTCGTCGTAGAATCCTACGCGGAGCGCCCTGTCCCCGTAGGCCGGGAATATCTCCACGATATCCCCCCGGGCCCTGAACTTTCCGTGCTCCACGACCAGATCGTTGCGCTCGTAGTAGTTGTCCATCAGCTTCTCCATGAAGCTTCGCCGCTCCCAGCGCTCCCCCACGGCAAAGGGGAAGATGACCTTCGAGTAGGTCTCCTTCCGGCCGAGGCCGTAGATGCATGAGACGCTCGCCACGACGATGACGTCCCGGCGTTCGATGAGCGCCTTCGTCGAGGCGAGCCGGAGCCGTTCGATGCGGTCGTTCACCGAGGCGTCCTTTTCGATGTAGGTGTCCGTGGAGGGGACGTAGGCCTCAGGCTGATAGTAGTCGTAATAGCTGACGAAGTAGTTCACCGAGTTGCTCGGGAAGAACGCCTTGAACTCGCTGTACAGCTGCGCGGCGAGGGTCTTGTTGTGAGCGAGGACCAGCACGGGGCGTTTCGCCCCGGCGATGACGTTGGCCACGGTGAACGTCTTTCCGCTCCCCGTGACGCCGAGGAGCGTCTGATATTGCAGCCCCGAGGCGATGCCCTCCGAAAGCTTCCCGATCGCCTGGGGTTGATCCCCGGCAGGAGGCCAGTTGGCCTCGAGCTGAAAGTCCCTTTCCATGAACATGTTTGCTGTACCTCCCTGAATGGCGGGGGCGCAAAAAACAGATGAGGCCGGATGCACGCCCCGGCCTCGTCTGCAGATGACGCTGGCTGTCCGTTATCCCTGCACAGGCAGTGGCGCTTCTTCGCCGTCTTCCCGGGGCGAAGCCTCTTTGCAAACCTCTTCCGCGTCGCCGTCGCCGCGTTCTGTCGGTTCCCGGGCGCCTGTATCGTCCTCGGCGAGGAGGGCCGTCAGTTCCGGGCCCTCGATGATCTCCTTGTCCAGCAGGACCTTGGCGACCTTGTCCATCTGCGCCCTGTTGTCGATGAGCAGCGTGTGCACCTTCCTGTAGCAGAGGTCGATGATCTCTCGGACCTCCTGGTCGATGGCGTAGGCGACGGTATCGCTGTAGTTGCGGTCCTCGCCGAGGTCCCTGCCGAGAAAGACCTCGTGGCTCTTGCGCCCGAGCTTGACGAGGCCGAGCTTGTCGCTCATGCCGAACTCGGTGACCATCTGTCTGGCAATCTGGGTCGCCCGCTCGAGGTCGTTGCTCGCCCCCGTGGTCACATCCCCGAACTGGATCTCTTCGGCGACGCGCCCGCCCAGGAGAACGGAGATCTTGTCCAGCAGCTCCGCTTTGGACATGAGGAACCGGTCTTCGTCGGGCAGCTGCAGCGTGTAGCCCAAGGCCATGTGCCCCCGGGGAATGATCGAGATCTTGTGCACCGGGTCGCTCGTCGGGATGAATTTCGCCGCCAGGGCGTGCCCCGTCTCGTGGTACGCGATGATGCACTTCTCCCTTTCGCTGACGAGGCGGCTCTTCCGTTCGGGACCGGCGATGACCCGGTCGATGCCCTCCTCGAAGTGACGCATGCTTACGGCCTTGGCCCCCTCGCGGGCAGCGAGGAGCGCCGCCTCGTTCACCAGATTGGCAAGGTCGGCGCCGACGAAGCCGGGCGTCCTTCTGGCGAGGAGTTCGAGATTGACGTCGTCGGAGAGCTGTTTGCCCTTCACGTGGACCTTGAGGATGGCCTCTCGCCCCTTCACGTCCGGCCGATCCACCACGATGTGACGGTCGAACCGCCCCGGACGGAGAAGCGCCGGGTCGAGGATGTCCGGCCTGTTTGTCGCCGCGATGAGGATGATCCCCGTGGACTCCTCAAAGCCGTCCAGTTCGACGAGGAGCTGGTTCAAAGTCTGCTCCCGTTCGTCGTGTCCGCCGCCGAGGCCGGCTCCGCGCTGGCGTCCTACGGCGTCCATCTCGTCGATGAAGATGATGCACGGCTGATATTTCCTGGCCTGGTCGAAGAGGTCCCGCACTCGCGCGGCGCCGACGCCGACGAACATCTCGACGAAGTCCGATCCGCTCACGCTGAAAAAGGGAACGTCGGCCTCCCCCGCCGCGGCCCGTGCAAGAAGGGTTTTTCCCGTTCCCGGAGGGCCGAGGAGAAGGACGCCCCTCGGGACCTTGGCGCCGAGCGCGGTGAATCGGCTCGGGTCCTTGAGGTAGTGCACGACCTCCGAGAGCTCCTCCTTGGCCTCCTCGCACCCGGCGACATCGTCGAAGGTCACCTTGGGCCTGTTGTCGAGGAAGACCTTGGCCTTGCTCTTCGCGAAGTTCATAACCTTCCCGCCGCCGCCCTGCATGTTGTACAGGAAGAATATCCACACGCCGATGAGCAGGAGGGTGGGGAACAGAGACGAAAGGAACGTCGTCCACCAGGGCGTTTTCTCAGGGGGCTCGACGTCGACCACGACCCCCTTCGCCGAGACCTCCTTCGCCAGATCGCCCGCGCCGACGACGTAGGTGATGAACTCCCTCCCGTCGGTGAACTTCCCCTTGACGGAATCCTCCCGGACCGTCACCTGAGCGACGCGCCCCGCGTCCACCTCGGAGAGGAACGTGCTGTACCCGATCGTCTGAATCTGCTGCACGTTCTGCGCCGGGGAGAGGAAGACGTTGACCACGCTGACCACCAGAACTATGAGCACCAAGTACAACCCGAGATTTTTTACCATTCGGCCCAACGTATCGCAGCCCCCCGCCTATGAATGAGATCGTAGTTCAATCCGCCGCCTCCACTGTCCGGATATCGGGGTACCCTCGCCACTTGCCCGAGTAGTCCAGCCCGTACCCGACGACGAAGGTGTCGGGGATCGAAAATCCTCTGTATCGTATGGGAACGTGCACCCTTCGGCGCTCCTCCTTGTCGAGGAGCGCGCATATCTGGAGGCTCCTGGGCTCACGCTCGTGCATCAGTTTGACAAGATACGCCAGGGTGAGGCCCGTGTCAACAATGTCCTCCACGAGGAGGATATTCCTGCCCTTGATGCTGCTGTCGAGGTCCTTCACGATCCGGACGATGCCGCTCGTCTTCGTGGAGTCCCCGTAGGAGGAGACGGCCATGAAGTCGAGGGAGACCTCCACGGTGGCCGGGATGGCGCGCACAAGGTCGGACAGGAAGATCACGGCGCCTTTCAGGATGCCGATCACCATCAGGTCCTGTCCGTCATAGTCCCGACCGATGTCCTCTCCGAGTTTGCGCACCTTTTCGGCAATCTGTTCCGCTGAGATGAGCACGTCCGAAACGCTGTAGTTCATCGTTCAGTTCCTTTCCTCAGTCATGTCGTCCTGTATCGCACTCGCAGGACGCCCGTATCCGGACAGCCCCGCACCTCGCGCTCCGGAGCCCGGGGCGCGTTCTGCTCTGCCAGAAGGGGATCCACCGAAGGCCGCCCGATAGGAGCGTGGGAAAAAAAGAGCGCCCCCACGGTGGAACGACGCCGCTGTCCTCCTCCGTCGCGGGGCGGATCTCAAACCACCCGTCCGTGGGCAACACGGCCTGCATCGCCCCGAGGTAGGAGTCCGGTTCGGTGACGCGCTCCCACGAAAACGACCACCTTTGCCAGCGCGCCGCACCGGACGCTCCGGTCAGGGGGATCCTCACGGCGCTTCGGTCCGCCTGGTCCAGTATAGCAGGATCTGCCCATGATACCAGATCGGAGGCACTGAAGACAGACACCTCTTTTTGCCATTGAAAGCACCACCCCGACGACCGCCGGACGAGGGCGACCAGACGGGTTATCCTCTCCCGCGGCAGGGTGGACAGTCCAAGGTCCCGCCCTACTCCCCTCAGGAGGGTGGCCAGCGTCTCGTCGTCCAGGTCCCGGAGGAAGGAGAGGGCGGCGGTATAGCGCGTGCCCGGAATCCGGCGGCGAGCCAGCGCGACGAGGAGGGGCCATGCCCTCTCCTCCCGGTCGCGGATGACCTTCATATGGCGGGTGGCGCCGAGAATATGCTCCCGGGCCCTCGGGTTGTACTCCCTCTGCAGCAGAGGGATGAGCCTGTTTCGAACTCTGTTGCGGAGATAAGTGTCGTCTTCGTTGCTTCTGTCCTCCCGCCAGGAGATGTGATGGTACTCGAGGGTCTCTCTGAGGAAGGCTCGTGAAAACCCGAGAAGGGGGCGGACGATGGAGCCCCGGCACTCGGGGATGCCGGCGAGGCCCCGCGGCCCACTGCCGCGGAGGAGGTTCAGAAGAAAGGTCTCGGCGTCGTCGTCGGCCGTATGTGCCACGGCAATTCCCCATCCTCTCTCGGAGGCTCGCACTCTTTCGAGGAAGTCGTACCGGATTCGCCGGGCACCGTCCTCGAAGGACTCTCCCTTTCGAAGAAGGGACGTTACCGGCAGCGCTTCGATCCGGACGGGGACGTTGAAATGCTCCGCCATCTCCCGGACGAATCGGGCATCGTCCCGCGCCTCGGCGCCCCTGAGCTGGTGGTCCAGATGGGCGACGACGACGTTCCCCCGCCAGAGGCGGCAGAACATCCAGAGCATGGCCATGGAGTCGCTTCCGCCCGACACGGCGAGCACCATGGGCAACTCCGTGTTCCACCAGCCCTGGTTCAGGCCTGCGGTCCGGAATGTCTTGCGCACCTTGTGTTCGGAGTGGTCATAGGGGACCGGGAGGTCGCTGTTTCCATCAGGACGGAGCATAGTTTCGCCTCCTGAAAAAGACAAAGGCGGAGAGCAAGCTCTCCGCCTTTCGATTCCTTCAAAGTGGTGGCGGTGACTGGAATCGAACCAGTGACACTGCGGGTATGAACCGCATGCTC
>CALCQG010000030.1 GCA_937897575.1 uncultured Synergistales bacterium
CCGGGCCTTTCCCGTCGGAGGGTTCGTCCGCCTCGCGGGCATGGACGAGGAGGCCGAGGGGGAGGTCGTGGAGCAGGGCCGCGGCTTTTACGACAAGGCCCCTTGGAAGCGCTTCCTCATCCTGTTCAACGGTGCGCTGTTCAACGTCCTCCTCGCGACGGTCCTGACCATGTTCTTCCTCGCGGGGCACGGCGTCGTGGACCTCGGAAACGCGACCATAGGAGAGCTCATGGACGGCTATCCGGCTCAGGCGGCGGGGCTCGTCCCGGGGGACAGGGTGTTGTCCGTGAACGGAACGGCCGTGACAACGTGGAGCGATATGTCGGAGAAAATCCGGGAGGAAGCCCTCAAGGGCCCCGTGACCTTCGTCGTTCAGAGAGGGGCGGAGCAGATCTCCTATACCGTCGCCATACCGAGGGACGGGACGACGGGCGTTCCCCTGCTCGGGGTGCGGCCGTCCATGCGCCACTACACCCCGGGCGAAGCCCTTCGCTCGGCCTTCTCCCACACCGTCACCATGAGCGCCGAGATGCTCCGCGGCATCGTCCGCTGGGTCACGGGAGCGGAAAAGGCGGACGTCACCGGGCCGTTGGGGATCGCAGCCATGGCGGGGCAGGCCGCAAGCCGGGGGCTCTGGACCTTCATCTCCTTTCTCTCCCTCATCAACCTGAACCTGGGGCTCATCAACCTCCTGCCCTTTCCCGCCCTCGACGGCGGACGGCTCTTCTTCACGCTGGGGGAGATGATCCTGCGGCGAAGGCTTCCTCCGAAGCTGGAGAACTACATCCACATCTCGGGGTTCGTCCTCCTCATCGCGCTCATCCTGTACGTCACATGGCAGGACGTCCTTCGGCTCATCTGAGGGTGGCACCATGAAGAAACTGCTGCACATCGGCCCCCTCGCCATCGGCGGAACATCCCCTGTCCGGGTGGAGAGCATGCTCAAGGTCCCCCTCTCCCGCCCGGAGGAGTGTCTCGCCCAGTGCAACGCCCTCGGACGGGCCTCCTGCGAGCTGGTGCGTGTGGCCTTTCCGTCCCCTGACCTCTCCGGAGAGCTCCGCATGCTGAACGCAGAATCCACCGTCCCCCTCATGGCGGACATTCACTTCGACCCGGCCCTCGCACTGGCCGCCCTCGAGGCGGGCGTCCCCTCCATCCGGATCAACCCGGGCAACATGGCGCGAAACCGGCTGCGGGACGTCGTCCGAAGCGCGAGAGAACGGAAGGCCGTGATCCGCATCGGGGCCAACGGGGGATCGCTGAACGCGGCGCAGCTGGCAAAATGCCGCGGCGTCCTGTCCGACGGCCTTGCCGCCGCCGTAGAGGAGCAGCTTCATCTGCTGCTCGACGAAGGGTTCGACGACATCATCCTCTCGGCGAAATCCTCGTCCGTCGCCGACACCCTGCGGGCAAACGCCCTTCTCTCGGCCAGATATCCGGACTTTCCTCTCCACATCGGCATCACGGAGTCCGGGTCCGGGAGCGACGGCCTGGTCAAGAGCGCCGCGGGGCTCGCCCTGCTTCTCGGCCAGGGGATGGGGGACACGATCCGCGTGAGCCTCACGGAGCCTCCCGAGGCGGAGGTCGCCGCGGGGTTCTCGCTCCTTCGCGCCCTCGGCCTCAGGAAGAAGGGCGTCACCGTGATCTCCTGTCCGACGTGCGGCCGGCGCCGGATCGACGTCCGGGGCCTGCTCGACAGTCTGTCGGCCTGTTTCGAGACGCTTCCGGACGATACGACCGTGGCCGTCATGGGGTGCGAGGTCAACGGCCCCCAGGAGGCCCGGGACGCCGATTTCGGCATCGCCGGCACCGCCGCGGGCGTGGCCGTCTTCCGGAGGGGAGAGATTCTGAGGAACGTCGCCCTCGGGGATGTCCCCGCCGTCGTCGCCGAGTTCGCATCGGAGATCCGGCGGGAGAGGAAGAGGGAGAACTGAGGGCACTCATATTCAGAAAGGGGAGAGCATCATGGCAGTACAGCTCAAGGGACGAAGTTTTCTCACGCTCATGGACTTCACGAAGGACGAGATCTATTACCTGCTTGACCTCGCGGCGGACCTGAAGGCCAAGAAGAGGAGCGGCGTCCGCGGGACGGCTCTTCAGGGCAAGAATATCGCCCTGCTCTTCGAGAAGGCTTCGACGCGGACGCGGTGCGCCTTCACCGTGGCGTGCATCGACGAAGGAGGGCACCCCGAGTTCCTCGGGAAGAACGACATACACCTGGGCGGCAAGGAGGACGTGCGGGACACGGCCAGAGTCCTCGGCCGGATGTTCGACGGTATCCAGTACAGGGGCTTCAAACAGTCCATGGTGGAGGAGCTGGCCCAGTATGCCGGAGTCCCCGTGTGGAACGGCCTCACGGACGTGGATCACCCCACCCAGATCCTCGCCGACTTCCTCACGCTGCAGGAGAACTTCGGCCGGATGCTGAAGGGCCTTCGGCTCGTCTACTGCGGGGACGGGCGCAACAACATGTCCAACGCCCTCATGATCGGCTCAGCCAAGGTCGGAATCCACTACGTCGTCGCCTCGCCGAAGAGCCTCTTCCCCGAGCAGGAGCTCGTCTCGGAGTGCTCGAGGATAGCCGAGGCCAGCGGCGGTTCCATCACCATCCTCGAGGACCCGGTGGAGGCAGTCAGGGGCGCGGACGCGCTCTATGCGGACGTCTGGGTGTCCATGGGGGAAGAGGAGAAGAAGAAGGAGCGGGAGGGGCTCCTCAGGCCGTATCAGGTGAACATGGACCTCGTCCGCGCCTCGGGGAAGGACGGCACGATCTTCCTCCACTGCCTCCCGGCGGTGAAGGGCCAGGAGGTCACCGAGGAGGTCTTCGAGTCCCCCTGCTCCAAGGTGTTCGACGAGGCGGAGAACAGGATGCACACCATCAAGGCCGTCATGGTGGCCACCATAGGCAATCAGTAGACGGCGAAAGGACTGGAAGAAGCAATGGAACGAAGTCGGCTTTTCCGATGCGCCTCATGCGGAACGGAGTTCCGCCTTCCCGAGACGGAGAAGGGGCTCCGCTGCCCTGCCTGCAGGGGAAAGACCCTGATCCTTCTGGAGGGGGCGTCCCTCTCGGGCAGGAAGTGCTCGGGGTGCTCCGGCGGATCCTGTTCCACCTGAGGCGGATGACCAGGGCGGCGGTTCGCCGCCCTTTTTCGTCACATCGCCGCCGAGACCGAGAGGTCCGAGCTCTTGATCCCCCGCACGGCCCGGAGGTCGTCCAGGAACTTCCGGATGACATCGCCCTCGCCCTTGACCACGATGCACTCAAGGCAGTGCATGTGGTCCACGTGGACATGGGTCGTGCAGACGATGACGTCGCCGTAGTCGTGCTGAAGGGACGTCAGCGCCTCCGTGGCGTCCTTCGTATGGTGGTCGTACATGATCGTCACGGTGCCGAAGATCGTCTCCGTCCCCGTGGCCCACATCTCCCGGGCAAGAGACTCGCGGATAAGCTGCCGGATGGCCTCGGACCGGTTGGATAAGCCCCGGCGCTGCGTCATTCCGTCGAACTCCTTGAGCAACGACGACGGGATCGCCACGCCGAAACGAGTCAGGGAATCCATGACCCTACCCCCTCTCTGGAATTCTCCTCTCCTCCGAGTATAATAAACGGAAATCCGTTTTTTGAAAGGGTGAGTGGCCTGTTTCCCGTCCTTCAGATTCTCTTCCCCACAGACTGGCGCGAAGGGAGAGCCTCCACCGGCCCGGCGGAGGGGTGGCGGTTGCTGCTGTGCGCCCTTTCCCTGAAGGATGCGGCGGAGTTCGCCCTCTCGGAGAGGGCCTCCGTCCTCGCCCTCGTGGACGAGGAGCGGGAGCACGTCGCCCTGTTCGACGACGCCGGGAACGAGACCCCCCACTCCTGCGGCCTGCCGTTCGACGGAGGGCCGTCGGACGCCTTTCTCCTCGGCGAGGAGGGCCCCTGGACCTGGGGGCTCTCCACGGGCCGGGACATCCTCTTCCCCGAACACGCCCGCGCTCTTGCGGCCGCGGGCATGGATGTTCTGTGCGTTCTCCCCGGCAGGGTCGAAGAGCGGTCCGCCCTTCCGCTGGACGTCCTGGCGCGGGCGCGGGCCCTGGAAAACCAGATCTACGTGGTGCTCCTCTCCCCTGAGGGCGAGGAGAGCCTCTTCGTCGGCCCCGGGGGTCTTCCGATCCCTCTGGTGGAGGAGAGGGGCTTCCCGACGGCGATGGTGGAGAGGAGCGCCGTCGCCTCGGCGCGAAAGGCCCTCCCTCTCCTCGACTTCGCGCGAAAGAGCCCCCTTGCCGGGCTCGCGAAGCGGTAGCAACGGGCGCTCTATGCTACAATATTGAGGTTAGGGATATTTCACCGGAAGGAGCAGCGATGATGACATTTCCGCGACGGGACCCGGGGTGCCTTGCCGAGACGATCGTGGCCTGGCTGAAGGAGAGAGTCTCCCTCGCCGGGGCACAGGGCGGCATCGTGGGCCTGAGCGGCGGTCTCGACTCCGCCGTGGTGGCCGTCCTGTTGCAGCGTGCCTTCGGCTCGGAGAACATGCTCGCCGTCTTCCTCCCCTGTCGCAGCCTGGAGGGCGACCGGCGGGATTCTCAGCTGCTGGTGGACGCCTTCGGCCTTCCCTATCGGGAGATCGACCTTACATCGGCCTGCGACGCCCTTCTCTCGACCATCGAGCCGCCCGCCCTCTCCAAGCTCTCCGCGGCGAACATCAAGCCCAGGCTCCGGATGACGACCCTCTACGCGCTGGCGCAGACCAGGGGGTTCCTCGTCTGCGGCACGAGCAACAGGCCCGAGCTCTACATGGGGTATTCCACGAAGTACGGCGATGGAGGGTGCGACCTTCAGCCCCTGGGGGACCTCCTCAAGAGCGAGGTGCGTTCCCTGGCGGTCCACCTCAAGATCCCCGACCCCATCATCGTGAAGCCCCCGTCAGCGGGGCTCTGGGAGGGGCAGACCGACGAACGGGAGATCGGCCTCTCCTACGACGAAATCGACGGATATCTCGCGACGGGGACGGCGTCCGCGGCCGTACGGGAGAAGCTCCACCGGATGAACGCCGCGACGGAACACAAGAGGACCATGCCGCCCATCTGCGTCATAGATGCCCAGAACGGGGCGAGCTGCTCGAACAACAAGACCTTTGGAGGGTGATTGTCGTGTCAGGACATTCAAAATGGGCAAATATAAAGCACAGAAAGGCCGCTCAGGACTCGAAGCGGGGGAACCTCTTCCAGAAGCTCGTGAAGGCCGTGATCATAGCGGCGAAGGAGGGCGGCGGCGACCCCGCGATGAACATGCGCCTCAAGGCCGCCATCGACAGGGCCAAGGCGGCCAGCGTCCCGAACGACAACATCATCCGGGGCATCAAGCGAGGCACCGGGGAGATCGAAGGGGCCCAGTACGAGGAGATCACCTACGAGATCTACGGCCCGAGCGGCGTCGCAATCCTTTTGGAGGTGCTCACCGACAACAGGAACAGGACGGCGTCGGAGTTCCGGGCGCTTCTGACCCGCAACGGAGGAGCGCTGGGCGAGAGCGGGAGCGTGGCCTGGATGTTCGAGCGAAAGGGCGTCGCCGAGGTCTCGGGGAAGGACCTCGACGAGGAGGCCATGATGACGGCCGTCCTCGAGGCGGGAGCCGAGGATCTGGAGAGGCAGGACGACGGCTATCTCGTCTACTCCGACTCCAGCATCGTGAACGACGTGAAGGAGTCCCTCGAAAAGGCGGGGTACGAGGTGGTCCGGGCCGACTCCGAGATGGTCCCGAAGAACCTGGTCCTCGTGGACAGCAAGGAGAAAGCCGGCAAAGTGCTCCGTCTGATCGACCTGCTCGAGGAGCACGACGACACCCAGAACGTCTACGCGAACTTCGACATCCCCGACGAGATCATGGACAGCCTGGAGGAGTAGGAAAACCCCTTGGTCAGATGCATAGGGATCGACCCGGGGCTCGGCAGGCTCGGCTTCGGCTCCGTCGTTCAGGAGGGGCACTCCTTCCGCCTCATCTCCTTCGGGTGCGTCGAGACGTCGCCGAAGGAGAGCGTCCCGGCTCGCCTGGACGCCATCTACAGAAAGCTCGGGGAGCAGATCGAACTGTGCTCCCCTGATTTTATGGCCGTCGAGAAGCTATTCTTCGGGCGGAACATCACCACGGCGGAGTACGTGTGGCAGGCCAGAGGCGTCGTGCTGCTCCTGGCGTCCCAGTTCAACCTGCCCCTCTACGAGCCGAAGCCGTCCCAGATAAAGCTCTGCGTGTGCGGCTACGGCAACGCGCCCAAGGAGCAGCTTCAGCGGATGGTCCAGCGCCTTCTGAACCTCGACGAAGTGCCGCAACCGGACGATGCGGCCGATGCCATCGCCGCCGCTCTCACCGGGTGCACCATGCACTCGCAGGAGCGGCGGGCGGTGAACTCAGGAGGATCCCATGCTTCGGTTCCTTTCAGGTAAAGTGGTCTCCATCACGGAGAACTCCGTCGTCCTGGACGTCCAGGGCTTCGGGTTCGAACTCCTCTGCACGGGGAGCGCCTCCCGAACCTGCGTCGAGGGGGAGGACGCCACTCTCGTGACGTACCTCCACAGCACCGACGCCGGCCTGTCCCTCTACGGCTTTTCCAGCGAACGGGAGCGGGAGCTCTTCCTCAAGCTCACCACGGTGAAGGGCATCGGCGGCAAGACGGCCATGAGCATCCTGAAGGCGGGGAATGCCGACCGCGTCGTGACGTGGTTCCTCTCCTCCGACGTGGAGTCCCTGTCGAAAATTCCGGGGATCGGCAAGAAGACGGCGGAGCGCCTCTGCTTCGAGATGCGCCGGCACCTCTCCGACGAGGAGTTCGCCGGGCTCTCCGACCCGCTCCACCCGGCGGGAAAGGCCGCGGACCTGGCCATGGAGGCCCTTCGGTCCCTCGGCTTCTCCCAGGGCGAGGTGGGTGCGGCGTTCCGCAGGCTGAAGGACCAGGGGGCCCTCTCCGAGGGCGAGCACTCGAACGAGGAGCTGCTCCGGCTCGCCCTCAAAGAGCTGAAGCGGAATTGAGGCAGGTGACGGACCGTGTCGGACAGACCACCCCATCGCGTTTTTGACCCCGCCGTCGAGGGCGAGGACGACAGCTCCCTGCGCCCCCTCTCTCTGGACGACTTCATCGGCCAGGGAAAGCTCAAGGAGAAGCTCTCCATTTTCATACGGGCGGCGAGACAGAGAGGGGAGTCGCTGGACCACTGCCTCTTCTACGGCCCCCCGGGCCTCGGGAAGACCACCCTGGCGAACATCATAGCCCGTGAGATGGGCGGCCAGCTTCGCGTGGCAACGGGGCCATCCCTCGAGCGGACGGGCGACCTGGCCGCCATCCTCTCCAACCTCGAGCCGAACGACGTCCTCTTCATCGACGAGATCCACCGGATGCCCTCCAACGTGGAGGAGATCCTCTACCCCAGCATGGAGGACTTCGCCCTGCACATCATCGTGGGAAAGGGTCCGCTGGCGAACAACATCTGCCTCAACCTTCCGCGGTTCACCCTCGTGGGGGCGACGACGAGGCTCGGCCTGCTCACGTCCCCTCTCCGCGCCCGGTTCGGCATCGTGGAGCAGCTCGCCCTGTATGACGACGATGATCTGCGCAGCATCGTGGCGCGCGGCGCCCGGGTCATGGGCGTAAAGATCCGAAAGGATGCCGCAGGCGAGATAGCCCGCCGGGCGCGCGGCACGCCGCGGGTGGCCCTCCGCCTTCTGCGCCGTGTGCGGGACGTGGCGGAGGTGCGGAACATGGCCGAGATCGACCGGGCTGTGGCCTCCGCCGCGCTGGACATGCTCGGGCTCGACGACACGGGGCTCGACGAGGGGGACCGCAGAATCCTCCGGATCCTCGTCGAACTCTTCGACGGAGGTCCTGTCGGGCTCTCCACCCTGGGCGCGGCCCTCAACGAGGAGGTCCAGACCATAGAGGACATCTTCGAGCCCTATCTCATCCAGCAGGGGCTGCTCGAACGGACGCCCAGGGGCAGGAAGGCCACGAGGAACGCCTGGCTCTACCTCGGGAAAACGCCACCCCCGGAGTCTCCGGATACCATGCAGCTGCCCATCATGGACGAGGAGTGACGCCATGTCCCTTTCAGGTCTCGGAAAGATCCTCATTGCGGCCGGGTTGCTCCTCGCCGGGGCAGGGGCCCTTCTCCTGCTCCTCGGCAGGAGCTCCATCCCCTTCGGCCGGCTGCCCGGAGACCTCGTGGTGACGAAGAAGAACGTCACCATCTTCGCGCCCTTCACCACAATGATCATCGTGAGCGTCGTGCTCACCGTCGTGATGAACATCCTCTCCCGGTGGATGAAATAACTCTGTGACAGGAGGTCACCTCTATGCGCTCCCTACGGTCAGTCCTGCTTCGATCGATCCTTTTCTGCCTGATCATCGCCCTGCCCGTTCCGGCCTTCGCCCGGAACGTTTCCGTGAGCATCGCGTCGGGGCGCCCGTCCCTCCTCCTCACGTCCGCGGCGTCCATCGTCGCCAAGGTTTACCGGGATCGATTGATGATGGCGTACCACGAAATATACCCGGTCTACGGCTTTGACAA
>CALCQG010000031.1 GCA_937897575.1 uncultured Synergistales bacterium
CCCCCAGGCTCCCGCCCCCAGCCCGACCACCGAGGCGCCCGTCCAGTACGCGAAATTATGTCGACAGGAGGCCCCCGGCCGGGAGAAGCTCGCGATCTCGTACTGCTCGAAGCCCTTTCTGGGCAGATACCACTGGCTCCACCGGTAGAAGGGGTACCCGTCGGGCAGGCCGCCGGGCGGCCGACTGTGCCAGAAGCAGCCCGGCTCCAGGGAGAGCTGGTAGAGGGAGAGGTGAACCGCGCCGCGGTCCAAGGTCTCCGAGAGGGAGGATGTCCAGGAGCGCAGGGTCTGGCCGGCAAGGCCGAAGATGAGGTCTGCGCTCGTGGAAAAGCCCATGTCCGCTGCCGCCGACAGGGCCCACCGCGCCCTGTCGGCGCTGTGCGGACGGTGCAGGAAGCGCAGCTCGTCGTCGGAGAAACTCTGGACACCCAGGCTGACCCTCGTCACGCCCCAGTCCTTCCACAGGGCGAGGGTTTTTTCGGTGAGAGACTCGGGGTTCGCCTCCACGGTGAACTCGGGGGCGACGGCCATGGGGACGTGCCGCCTCATGTGCGCGAGGAGGCGTTCCCACTGGTCGGGGGTGAGGACCGTCGGGGTTCCGCCTCCGATGTAGATCGTGTCCGCCCGCGCCCGTCGTCCGAGGGACGGGAGGACGGACAGCATCTCCCGCTCGAGGAGCGACAGGTACCGCTCCTCCTCCCCCCGCCTCAGGGGGAGGCTGTAGAAGGAACAGTAGGGGCACTTGCGCAGGCAGAAGGGGATGTGGACGTACAGGGAAAAGGGGCCGTCGATGGCGGCCAGGGAGGGGCGGAGAGGCTCTTCGGCGCTACTTCTTGTCCTCATCCTCTTCGACCTGGAGGAAGGCCAGGAAGGCCTCCTGCGGGATGGAGACCCGTCCGATCTGCTTCATCCTCTTCTTGCCCTCCTTCTGCTTCTCGAGCAGCTTCCGCTTGCGCGAGATGTCGCCGCCGTAGCACTTCGCGAGGACGTCTTTCCTGAGGGCCTTCACGTTCTGGCGGACGATGACCTTCTTGCCGATGGAGGCCTGGATGGGGACTTCGAAGAGCTGGCTCGGGATGAGCTCCTTCAGCTTGCGGACCACGGCCTGCCCCCTGTGGTAGGCGGCGTCCCGGTGGCAGATGAAGGAGAAGGCGTCGGCCGCCTCGCCGCTCACGAGCACGTCGACCCGGACGAGGTCCGCCGCCCTGAGGCCCGAGAGCTCGTAGTCCAGGGAGGCGTAGCCCCTGGTCTGGGACTTCAGCTTGTCGTGAAAGTCGATGATGAACTCGGCCAGGGGCACCTCGTAGAGAATCCGCACCCGGTCGGGGGCGAGGTAGTCCATGGAGAGGTAGGTCCCCCGCTTGTCCTGGCAGAGCTGCATGACCTTTCCCACGTAGTCCGACGGGACGAAGAGGGAGAGGCGGATGATGGGCTCGCGGACCTCCTCGATGTCCCCCACCTCGGGAAAATCCGAGGGCCGGTGGGCCTCGACGACGTCGCCGCTTTTCGTCACGATCTCATAGATGACGTTCGGCGCCGTCGCCACGAGGTCGACGCCGAACTCCCTCCGAAGGCGTTCCTTCGCGATGTCCATGTGAAGCAGGCCGAGAAAGCCGCACCGGAAGCCGAAGCCGAGGGCGACGGAGGTCTCGGGCTCGTAGGTGATGGCCGAATCGTTGAGGACAAGCTTCTCGAGGGCCTCCCGAAGCTGGGGGTACTCGTCCCGTTCCACGGGGTAGAAGCCGCAGAACACCACGGGCTTGACCTTGCGGTAGCCCGGAAGAGCGGTCTTGGCCGGACGTCCTTCGTCCGTTATGGTATCGCCCACGTGGGTCTCGGCGAGGCTCTTGATGTTCGACACCATATAGCCGACCTCGCCGGCAGCGAGCTCCCTGCAGGGGACGAAGCCCGGCTGGAACACCCCCACCTCCTCGACGGGGAAGACCCCGCCCGTAGCCATGAACCGGATGTTCATGCCGGGGCGGATCGCTCCGTTGACCACTCGGATGTAGCAGATGA
This sequence comes from uncultured Synergistales bacterium, assembly GCA_937897575.1. Taxonomy (GTDB): domain Bacteria; phylum Synergistota; class Synergistia; order Synergistales; family Aminobacteriaceae; genus CALCQG01. Next base: position 2,020 of record CALCQG010000031.1, read on the forward strand.
CGCCCTTGAAGTTGTCGTACTCCGAGTCGAAGATCATGGCCTGGAGGGGGGCCTCCGGGTCGCCCGCCGGGGGCGGGACGGTCGAGACGATGCGTTCGAGGATGTCGCCCACCCCTGTCCCGTCCTTGGCGCTCGCGAGGATGACGTTGCTGCAGTCTATCCCGACGGCATCCTCTATCTCACGGATCACGTACTCGGGGCGCGCCGACGGAAGGTCGATCTTGTTGATGACGGGGATGATCTCGAGCCCCTGATCCACGGCCATGTAGGCGTTGGCAAGGGTCTGGGCCTCGACGCCCTGGGTCGCGTCGACAACGAGGAGGGCCCCCTCGCAGGCGGCGATGGAGCGGGAGACCTCGTAGCCGAAGTCCACGTGTCCGGGGGTGTCGATGAGGTTGAAGACGTAGTCCTGCCCGTCGGAACTCCTGTACTCCATCCGGACGGGGACCAGCTTGATGGTGATCCCCCGCTCCCGTTCGAGGTCCAGGGAGTCCAGCATCTGCTGCTTCATATCCCGCGAGTCGACGGTGTTCGTCCGCTCCAGCAGACGGTCGGCGAGGGTCGATTTGCCGTGGTCGATGTGGGCGATGATGCAGAAGTTCCGAATTCTGTTCCGGTCCATGAGGTCTCTCCTTCCGGCGCGATCCGTCCCCGTACTCCCCGGGACGACCGTCATTGTACCCGCTCGCCCGTGACTATGCAATCGTGCCGCAGTCGCCGGGCAGTTCACTATGGACACGGGGCACGCTCCGATTATACCCGAGGGGGTCCGCGCACTGAAACACGCGGGGCCCAAGTCTCCGGCCTCAGGCACTGAAGCCGGTTCCGAGCACGATAATTCCAGCACTTTAGCGCTCAAAAAATCATTGACAATTTCGTGCCGCTGAAGAATAATGTAAGCATATTTTCCGGGAGGTGTTCCAGATGGAGAAGAGGGACTTCATGTACGAGGGAAAGGCCAAACGTATGTTCACTACCGACGACCCGGCATACTGCATCGTGGAGTACAAGGATTCGCTGACGGCGTTCAACGCCCTGAAGAAGGATTCGATCGAGGGGAAGGGGCAGCTGAACAACCTGATCAGCTCGGCGCTCTTCGAATATCTCGCGTCCAAAGGGGTCGAGACGCACTTCGTCCGGCGCCTCGACGACGTGCGCCAGCTGGTGCGGAAGGTCTCCATCGTCCCCATCGAGGTGGTGGTCCGCAACATCACCACGGGAAGCCTCTGCAAGCGCCTCGGCGTCGAGGAGAACAGAGCGCTGGCGCGGCCCCTTCTCGAGCTCTATCTGAAGGACGACGCCCTCGGCGATCCCATCATCACCGAGGATCACGCCCTCCTCTTCGGCTGGAGCACGGAGGAGCAGCTCGCGAAGATCAAGGATGTCTCCCTCACGGTCAACACCCTTCTCACGGACTATTTCGCACACCTCGGCATCATCCTCGTCGACTTCAAGCTCGAGTTCGGCGTCGACGGCACGGGAAAACTTCTTCTCGCCGACGAGATCTCCCCCGACACCTGCCGCTTCTGGGATGCCGAGACGAAGAAAAAACTGGACAAGGACCGTTTCCGCAAGGACCTGGGCGATGTCCTCGGCGCCTATCGGGAGATATGGAGACGGGTCTCGGAGGGATCGAAATGACAGCCTGGCACGTGCACGTGTACATTCAGCTGAAGGATGGGGTTCTCGACACCCAGGGCAAGGCCGTGGAGCGATCGCTGCACTCTCTGGGCCACGACTCGCTTCAGGCCGTGAAGATCGGCAAGTACGTCCAGCTCTGGATAAACGCCGATTCGGAGCAGAGCGCCCGGCAGCAGGCGGTCAGGATGTGCGACGACCTCCTGGTCAACGGGATCATCGAACAGTTCAGCGTCGAAGTGGAGGGGGAATAGTGAAGACGGCGGTCATCATCTTCCCCGGGAGCAACTGCGACCAGGACGTGCTGTACGCCGTGCGCAACACGCTGGGGACGGAGGTCCGGGCGGTATGGCACGGGGAACGGGAGATCCCCGACGGGACGGACCTCGTCATCCTGCCGGGCGGGTTTTCCTACGGCGACTATCTCCGGTGCGGCGCCATGGCCGCCCGTTCACCCGTCATGCAGGCCGTCATCGACCATGGCCGCAGGGGCGGCCTGCTGCTCGGCATATGCAACGGCTTCCAGGTCCTGACGGAGACCCGTCTTCTCCCCGGAGCGCTCCTCACCAACCGGATCCCGGCCTTCATCTGTCGCCCCTGTCTGCTTCGGGTCGAGAGCACCGCCACGCCCTTCACGTCCATGTACGCCGAGGGGCAGGTCGTGCAGTTCCCCATCGCCCACGCCGACGGACGGTACACCCTCCCCGACGATGAGCTCAAAGCCCTCGAGGACCGCGGCGGTGTGGTCTTCCGGTACTGCGACGGGGCAGGGAACGTGACGGAGGAGTCCAATCCGAACGGGGCCATGAACGGCATCGCCGGCATCGTGAACGAAGGGGGCAACATCCTCGGCCTCATGCCGCACCCCGAGCGGGCGAGCGAGGCCATTTTGGGCGGCGTTGACGGGTGTGCCTTCTGGCGGTCCATCTTCTCCACCCTGCAGGAGAGGAGGGTCTGAGATGGATTTCCGTCGATACGGCATCCGTGAGGAGGAGTACTTGGCAGCGAGGGAGGCCCTCGGAAGAGAGCCCAACGAGTGCGAGCTCCGGATTCTCGGCGTCATGTGGTCGGAGCATTGCAGCTATAAATCGACGAAGCATCTGCTCAAACTGTTTCCGAACAAGGGGGACAAGGTGGTCCTCGGCCCGGGCGAAAACGCGGGGATCGTGGACCTGGGCGACGGCCTGGGGGCCGCCTTCAAGGTCGAAAGCCACAACCACCCCTCCGCCGTCGCACCCTACCAGGGCGCCGCGACGGGCGTGGGCGGAATCATCCGGGACATCCTCGCCCTCGGCGCGCGGCCCGTCGCCTCCATGGACGGGCTCTTCTTCGGCGCACCCGGGCACGGCAAGACGGCTATGCTCTCCTCGGGCATCGTGCGGGGCGTGGGGGACTACGGCAACGCCGTCGGCGTCCCCACGGTGGGGGGCAAGACGGTCTACGACCCCAGCTACAACGAGAATCCCCTGCTCAACGCCTTCAACCTCGGGCTGGTCCGGCTGGACGAGATCGTCAGCTCTCAGACGGCCAAACCGGGGCAGCTCGTCGTGCTCCTTGGCTCCAAGACCGGGCGGGACGGCATCGCCGGGGCGGCCTTCGCCTCGGTGGAGCTGTCCGACGACGCCAAGGCCGACAGGCCGTCCATCCAGATAGGCGACCCGTTCGCCGAGAAGCTGCTCATCGAGGCGTGCCTGGAGCTCCAGGCAAAGAGGCTCATCGTCAGCATGCAGGACATGGGCGCCGCGGGCATCACGTCCTCCTCCAGCGAGGTGGCGGCGAAGAGCGGCGTGGGCATGGTGCTCGCCTTCGACAAGGTCCCCCTCCGGGCGGCGGATATGGAGCCCTGGGAGATCGCCCTGTCGGAGTCCCAGGAGCGGATGCTCCTCATCGTCGAGCCGAGGCACCTCGAGGAGGTCATGGCCGTGGCGGAGCGCTGGGAGCTGGACTGCGCCGTCATAGGCGAGACGACGGAGGGCGACGGGTACTCGATCCTGTTCCACGGGGAGGAGGTCGCCTCCTTCCCGGCGTCCCTCGTGGGCGACGGGTGTCCGCCCATTCACTGGCCCGCCCGGAAGCCCGACAACCTCGAGAAGGGCTGGGAACTCGACGTGGAGACCCTGCCCCTGCCCGAGGATTGGAACGAAACGCTCCTGTCCCTGCTCTCCGAGCCGTCCCTTGCGTCCAAGGAGTGGATATACGACCAGTACGACTCCATGGTCCAGACGAACACCGTCCGGGGACCGGGGCACCCCGTGAGCGTCCTCAGGATCAAGGGGCGGGAGACCCTCGTCGCCATGGTCCTCGACGCCGACCCCTGGAAGTGCGCCCTGGATCCCTTCCGGGGAGGGGCCGAGGCGGTGGCGAGGACGGTGCGGGCTCTCGCCGTGGCCGGCGCCGAACCCCTCGGCCTCACGGACTGCCTGAACTTCCCGTCGCCCGAGAACCCGGAGCAGTACTGGGTCATGATGGAGTGCATCAAGGGGATGGCGGCCTGCTGCGAGGCCCTTCAGTGCCCCGTGGTGTCCGGCAACGTGAGCCTCTACAACGAGAGCGCGGCGGGGGCCATCCTGCCCACGCCGGTGATCGGGACCGTGGGCGTCATCCCCTCCGTCGGGCAGTTCCTCCCCTCGGGGCGGTGGCACGACGGCGACGTCCTCTTCCAGGTCGGCCCCTGCATCCCCTCCCTGGCGGGGAGTCAGTACCTGCTCATGCGAGAGGGCCGGAACAGAGGACGCCCGCTCGAGTTTCTCCCCGACGTGGAGGCCGGGTTCGTCCGGAGGGCGCTGAAGACGGCCCGGGACGGTGTGGCGTCGAGCGGACGCGCCGTCGCGGGCGGCGGGCTTGCCGTGGCCATCGCCAGAGAGGCGACGGAGAGCGGCCTTGGCGCCGTCGTCTCCTTTGAAATTCCGACGCGCCGGGACGTGCTCCTCTTCGGCGAGGGAGGGGCCAGAGCCCTCTACTCCGTCCCCATGGCGAAGGTCCCCCTCTTCAAGTCCCTGTGGCGCGGCTTTCCTCTGCTCGAACTGGGGCGGGTCCAGGGGGCGGAGCTGGAGATCAACGGCGTGATTTCGGTCCCCGTGGACACGCTGCCCTCTCCGCGGAGGATCCGATGATGTGCGGTCTGTTCGGTGCCTTCTCCGCAAAGAAGCGAAATATTCTTGAGGACGTCTATCTCGGGCTGTACGCGTTGCAACACCGGGGGCAGGAGTCCGCGGGCGTCGCGTGGACAAACGACGAGGGGCGGATCTCCTCGACGAAGGGGAGCGGGCTCGTGCACCTCGCCCTCGACCAGGAGTCCCTCGCCGGGATCGAGACGTCCTGCGCCATCGGGCACGTCCGCTACGCCACGACGGGTGCGTCGAACGACCTGACCAACGCCCATCCCCTGACGGCGAGCACATCGAAGACCTCGCTGGCCGTCGCCCACAACGGCAACCTGACCAATGCCGAGGGCATCAAGCACTTTCTCGAGGGGCGGGGCGCCATCTTCCACTCGACCACGGACACGGAGGTGATCCTCCACCTCATGGCCCACCAGCGGCACAAACCACCCCTCGATGCGCTGATCGACTCGCTGACGAAGCTGCGGGGCGCCTACTCCCTCGTCATGATCGTGGGCGACGAGCTTGTGGCGGCGCGCGACCCCTGGGGTTTCCGCCCCCTCGTCCTCGGGCGGCGGGACGACGTGTACTACGCCTCCTCGGAGTCCTGCGCCCTCGACCTCGTCGGAGCGACAGCCCTCCGGGAGGTCCAGCCCGGAGAGGTCGTCATCATCGGAAAAAGGGGCATGGACTCCATCCCCATTCCGATGACCGTCCGCCGGCGGTACGAGTGCTCCTTCGAATACGTCTACTTCGCCCGCCCCGACAGCGTCCTCTCCGGCCGGTCGGTCTACGAGGTCCGCAAGACCCTCGGCCGGAAGCTCGCCCGGAGCGCGCCCTGCCCTATGGCCCATATCGCCACGGGGATGCCGGACAGCGGGACCATCGCCGCCTACGGCTTCGCCGAGGCGAGCGGCATGCCCTACGAACAGACCATCGTCCGCAACCGGTACGTGGGCCGGACGTTCATCGAGCCGACCCAGCGGGTCCGGGAGCTCGGCGTCCGCATCAAGCTCAACCCCATCACCGAGGTCATCCGGGGAAAGAATATCGCCGTGGTGGACGACTCCATCGTGCGGGGCACCACATCCCAGCGGGTGATCTCCATGATCAAGGACTGCGGGGCAAGCCAGGTGCACCTTCGTATATCGTCGCCCCCCGTCCGGTTCCCGTGCTACTACGGCATCGACACGCCCTCCCGGGCGGAGCTCGCCGCGGCGAGGATGAACGTCAAGAAGCTCGAGCAGAAGATCGGCGCCGATTCACTCGCCTTCATCAGCGAGGAGGACCTCATCGAGAGCATCGGGCTGCCATCGGAGCAGATATGCACGGCCTGTTTCTCCGGCCAGTACATGGAGGGAGGGGAAGACAATGGGCCTGAGCTATAGGGACTCCGGGGTGGACATCCCCGAGTCCGACCGCTGGACGGAGGTCATCAAGGGGATCGTCCGGGGAATGCCGCCCTCTCCCGATGTCCTGGGCGGCATAGGGGGGTTCAGCGGGCTCTACCGCATCCCCGGCGGCCTGGTCCTGTCCGCATGCTGCGACGGCGTCGGGACGAAGATCGAGGTGGCCAAGGCGGCGCGCTGCTTCGACCACATCGGTCAGGACCTGGTGGCCATGAGCGTGAACGACCTGGTCACCAGCGGGGCGAGGCCCCTGTTCTTTCTGGACTACATCGCCTGCGGAAAACTCGTGGTGGATGTCCTCAAACCCATCGTGGAGAGCGTCGCAAGAGCGTGCGCCGAGAGCGGCTGTGCCCTCCTCGGAGGCGAGACGGCGGAGATGCCGGGGACCTATCCGCCCGACGGGCTGGACCTCGCCGGCTTCGCCGTGGGCATGGCGAAAGAGGACGAACTGATCGACGGAAGCACCATCGAACCCGGGGACGTGGTGATCGGACTTCCGAGTTCGGGGGTCCACAGCAACGGCTTCTCGCTGGTCCGGAGGGCCCTGCTTTCGTCCGATTCGCCCCATGGCCTGTCGGACACCCCGTCGGTGCTCGGCGGTTCGACGCTGGCATCGGCGCTCCTCGCCCCCACGCGGCTCTATGTGAGACAGGCCCTCGCCGCTGCGGCGACGGGCGTGGTGAAGGCCATGGCCCATATCACGGGGAGCGGCCTCTACGACAACATCGTCCGGGTCCTCCCCGACGGCCTGAACCTCGACCTGGACTACCATTCCTGGCCCCGCCCGCCGATCTTCTCCCTTCTCGCCTCCCGGGGCATTGAGGAGGACGAGATGCGCCGGGTCTTCAATCTCGGGATCGGTTTCTGCTTCGTCGTCGCCCCGTCGGACGCCGAGGCGTTCCTCGCCGCGCTGAAAAGCCGGGGAGAAGAGGGGCGCATCATAGGAGCGGTGCGCTCATGACCACCTTTGCCGTCCTCCTGTCCGGAAGGGGGACGAACATGCGGGCCATCGCGTCGGCCGTTCGGTCCGGGCGCCTCCGGGCCCAACTCTCCTTCGTGGCGAGCGACAGGGCCGATGCCCTCGGGCTGAGGGCGGCGGAGAGGATGGGCTTCGAGACGGCCGTCCTCCCGTACGACGCGGGACGGGCTGCGGGCGAAAAAGCCCTGGCCGCGCTGTGTACGGAGCGGAGGATCGAGTGGATCGTCCTCGCCGGGTTCATGCGGCTCCTCTCCCCGGCCTTCGTCGACGCCTACAGGAACCGCATCGTGAACATCCATCCGGCCCTCCTCCCCTCCTTCCCGGGGACCGACGGGATCGGCGATGCCTGGAGGCGGGGGGTCAAGGTGACGGGAGTCACGGTCCATCTGGTGGACGAAGGGGTGGACACGGGGCCCATCCTGGCCCAGAAGGCGGTCCCGGTGAAGCCCGGTGACGAACGGGAGGACCTGGAGCGACGAATTCACCGGGCGGAGCACTTCCTGTACTGGCGGACACTCTCCGAGCTCTTCTCGGGGCGGGATTTGACGGCAAGGAGGAGATAGACATCATGACCGTTCGACGGGCACTTATTTCAGTCTACGACAAGACGGGCATCGCCGATTTCGCGAGGGCGCTGGCCTCCTTGGGCTGGGAGATCCTTTCCAGCTCCGGGACGGCCTCCTTCTTGCGGGAGGCGGGCATCCCCGTCCAGGAGGTCGCCGACGTGACGGGGTTCCCCCATATCCTCGGCGGGCGGGTGAAGACCCTCCACCCGAAGATATTCGGCGGCATCCTCGCCCGACGGGATCAGGGGGCCGACATGAAGGACGTGGAGAGCTTCTCCATTCCCCTTCTCGACATGATCGTGTGCAACCTCTACCCCTTCGAGGAGACGGCCCGCACAAAGCCGTCGCTGGACGTCCTGCTCGACAACATCGACATAGGGGGCGTCTCGCTCCTCCGGGCTGCGGCGAAGAACTTCCGGCAGGTGGCCGTCGTGTCGTCGCCCCGGGACTATGAGGCCGTCGTTCAGGAGCTGGAGTCCGAGGGGGATCTGACCCCGACGACGCGGGAACGGCTGGCCCTGGAGGCCTTCGCGGCCACCTCCCTCTACGACGGCACCATCGCGGCCGGCCTCGCCGCCGCGACGGGCGGCGATATGGAGGACCTGCCCGGCAGCCTTGCCCTTCCGCTCGCGAAGCGGCAGGACCTTCGCTACGGCGAGAACCCCCACCAGAAAGCGGCCCTCTACGCTCCCTCCCTGGCCGATTTCCCCTGGGAACAGCTCTCGGGCAAGCCCCTCTCCTACAACAACATCCTCGACGCGGACTGCGCCATGCGGGGGATCGCCCTCATGAACGACTGCTGCGGGGCCCTCGTCATCAAGCACACCACGCCCTGCGGCATGGCAAAAGGGATGACGGTCCTCGAGGCCTATGAAAAGGCGGAGCGATGCGACCCCGTCTCGGCCTTCGGCGGTGTCGTCGGCCTGTCGAGGCCGGTGGACCTCGAGACGGGCCTCGCCATCGCCGAGCGGTTCACGGAGGTCCTTGTGGCGCCGGAGTACGACGACGAGACCATCCGCGTCCTCAGCGAGAAGAAACCCTCCCTGCGTATCCTGCGATGGCGCGGAGGACGTGTCTCTCCCCTGCAGTACACGGGGACCTGGAGCGGCCTGCTCGTCCAGGAGGACTCCCTTCCGCCTCGTCCGTCGCCCGACAAAGGAGAGTGGGTGGGAACCCCGCGGATGGACCTCTGGGACGACCTGCTCTTCGCCTGGAAGGTCGCGGCGCTCTCGAAGAGCAACGCCATCGCCCTCGTCCGGGACGGCGAGGCCGTAGGCATCGGTCGCGGGTTCTGCAGCCGGCTCCACGCCGTGGAGTTTGCCGTCGCCCAGGCGAAGGATCGCGCTCCCAATTCCGTCCTCGCCTCGGACGCCTTCTTCCCCTTCCCCGACGGCGTCGAGGCGGCCGCGAAGGCGGGTGTGGCGGCCATCATACAACCCGGCGGCTCCCTCCGGGACGATGCCGTCTTCGAGGCCGCGAAGACGCTGGGGGTCTCCATGTTCCTCAGCGGATGGCGGACCTTCCGGCACTGAGACGGACCATGAGCGACCGGATGAACGTCCTCGTGGTGGGGAGCGGGGCCAGGGAGCACGCCATCGTGTGGGCGCTCTCCCGTTCGGCCGTGGTGGGCGAGGTGCACGCCGCGCCGGGAAACCCCGGAATGGGGGCGGCCTTTCTTCACACCGTAGACGGGCTCACCCTTGCGGAGATCCTCCCCATCATCGAACAGAACTTCATACAGATGGTGGTCATCGGGCCGGAAGCGCCCCTTGTGGCCGGCATGGCCGACGAGCTCCGGGCGAAGGGGCTGCTCGTCTTCGGCCCGGGGCGCGAGGGAGCCCTCCTCGAGGGGAGCAAGTCCCACGCGAAAAAGTTTATGGCGCGGCATGACGTCCCCACGGCGGACTGGGATCTCTGCACGACCGTCGCGGAGGCGAAGGCTGCCCTGGAGCGGAGACGACCGCCCTTCATCGTGAAGGCCGACGGCCTTGCCGCCGGGAAGGGCGTCTTTGTGACGGAGAGCATGGACGAGGCCCTTGGGGCCGCGAAGGCGTTGATCGAGGACGGAGTCCTCGGCGAGGCGGGGCGGAAAGTCGTGATTGAGGACGGCCTTTCGGGCGACGAGGTGACGGTGCTTGTCCTGACCGACGGGGCGTCCTATCGCGTTCTGCCGCCGAGCCAGGACCACAAGAGGGTCTTCGACGACGACAGGGGGCCGAATACTGGAGGCATGGGCGCCTACGCTCCTGTGCCGTGGGTCGACGGCGCCCTTCTTCTGAAAATTAGGGAGCGAATCGTGGAACGGACGCTGAACGGGCTGAAGGCCGAGGGCACCCCCTACTGCGGGGTGCTCTACGCCGGGCTTATGGTGGACGATTCGGGCGAGCCCAGGGTGATCGAGTACAACGTCCGTTTCGGCGATCCCGAAGCCCAGGTCGTCCTGCCGCTCATTGAAGGGGACTTCGGCGAGCTGATCCGTTCCTGCTGCGAGGGGCGCCTCGCCGATTTCCCGTGGACGGAGCCGACGCGGTGGGCGGCCGACGTGGTCCTCGCCTCGGGTGGCTACCCCGGCCCCTTCGACAAGGGGCATGTCCTCACGGGGCTTGACCGTGCGGCGAACCTGGAGGACGTGCTGCTCTTCCACGGCGGGACGTCCCGGACGCCGAACGGTGAGATCGTGACCTCGGGCGGTCGGGTCCTCAGCTGCGTCGGCCTCGGAAACACGCTCGAGGAGGCGCTGGCGAAGGCCTACAGTGGCGTGCAGAGCGTCTCCTTCGAGGGGATGCACTACCGGACGGACATCGGCAAAAAAGCCTTTCGGAGAACAGGGGGGAACGACAATGACGGAGCGTGAGAAGAGCGTCGAGGTGGGCGTTATCCTTGGGTCGAAGTCCGACCTGCCGCTGGTGAAGAAGGCCGAGGAGATCTTCGCCCTCTTCCGTATCCCCTGGGAGGTCACCATAGCCTCGGCGCACAGGACGCCCGATGACGTGGCATGCTACGCCGAGAGCGCGGCCCGCCGGGGCATCCGGGTGCTCATCGCGGCGGCGGGGCTCTCGGCGGCCCTTCCCGGCGTCGTGGCCGCCCATACCTCCCTGCCCGTCATCGGCATCCCGGTGAGCTCGGGGACCCTCGGAGGAATCGACGCGCTGCTGGCCGTAACCCAGATGCCGCCGGGCGTACCCGTGGGATCCGTGGGCATCGACGGGGCGAGGAACGCTGCCCTCCTCGCCGTGCGCATTCTGGCCCTCATACGGCCGGAGCTCGGCGAAGAGCTTCGCGTGTGGAGGGCGAAAGAGGCGGAGGGCGTCCGAGCCTCCCGGTCGGCGCTCGACGGACTCCCCTGCCCTCCCGAGGAGACCCTCGAACGGCAATAGTGATCCGGGACTGATCCATGAAGAGGCCGTCCGTCGCTCGAGCGACGGACGGCCTCTTGTATGCCGGCTGTTTCCCTACTGGGCCGGGATCTCGATGGCCTCTTTGGACTCGTGGACCTGGCGCCAGGTCTTGATGGGCAGCCCCCAGATCTTGATGAAGCCGACGGCGGCCTCGTGGTCGAAGGCGTCGCCCTCGGAGTAGGTGGCCAGTCCATGGCTGTAGATGGAGTTGGGCGACCGGAGGCCGCGCACCACGGCCTGTCCCTTGTAGAGGCGGACCTTGGCCACGCCCGAGACGTACTCCTGGGTCGTGTCGATAAAGGCGTTGATCGCCTCGCGCAGGGGGGAGAACCAGTACCCCTCATAGGCAAGTTCGCCGAACTTGACCTCGAGCTCCTTCTTTGCGGCGAGCACCCGTTTGTCGAGGGAGATGGTCTCGAGAGCGCGGTGGGCCGTCAGAAGCGTGATGGCTCCCGGGCACTCGTAGACCTCGCGGCTCTTGAAGCCCACGAGCCTGTCCTCGAGCATATCGATCCGCCCCACGCCGTGCTTGCCCGCCCGTTCGTTCAGCGCGGCGATCAGGTCGGGGCCGTCCATCTTCGCCCCGTCCAGAGCGACGGGGATGCCCTTCTCGAAGGTGATCTCAATGAACTCGGGCTCGTCGGGCGCATCCCAGGGGTCGCAGGTGAGGGTGTAGGCGTCGGAGGGCGGCTCGTTCCACGGGTCCTCCAGGATGCCGCACTCGATGGATCGCCCCCAGATGTTGTCGTCGATGCTGTACGGCGACGACGAGGTGGCGAGGACGGGTATCCCGTGGGCCTCGGCGTACTCCATCTCGGCCTCGCGGGTAAAGTGCCAGTCCCGGACGGGGGCCAGCACCTGAAGGTCGGGGTTGAGCGCATTGGTGCAGACCTCGATACGGACCTGATCCTGCCCCTTCCCTGTGCAGCCGTGGGCGACGGCCACGGCGCCCTCCCGCTCCGCAATCTCGGCCATGACCTCGGCGATGAGCGGCCGCGACAGGGCGGAGTTCAGCGGGTAGGTCCCCTGGTACATGCCGTTGGCCTTGAGGGCGGGCCATACGAACTGGTCGACGAAGGGCTTCTTCAGGTCAAGGACGTAGGCCTTGATGGCCCCGCTCCGGAGGGCCTTGCTCCGCGCCGCCTCGAGGTCCACGGCCTGCTGCCCCACGTCGGCCGTCATGGTGATGACCTCGTACCCCTGCTCGGTGAGCCACATAGCGGCAACGGACGTGTCGAGCCCGCCGCTGTATGCCAGTACAACCTTTCCCTTTTTCGTCATGCTCATGCCCTCCCGATGGTTTCAGAATCAACAAAAAAGCCCGCCCGAAGAGCGGCGTGCCATTTTTTCCACAACGACGCCGTGCCGGGGCACGGCCCCATGCACAGGCAAGTATATCGAATAATAAACATCTGTCAAGTAATTACTATTTAATCACCTTAAGTTTATATTCTCGAGGTCTCCCTTCTGAAGAGCCTCCAGGGACGGATAGTGGGTCATGTCCATGTGAATCGGCGTCACCGAGACGTAGCCGTGCGCCACGGCCCACACGTCGCTCCCCTCGTCGAGCTGGTCCGCCACCCGCCCGGCCATGGAGAACAGGGTCCTCCCCTCGGGGTCCGTCCTGCGCGTTATCTTCTCCTCGTACTGACGGATGCCCTTCCTGGTGACCCTGATGCCCCGAATGGACGCGAGCGGCCGGTTCGGCACGTTGACGTTCAGGAGGACGTCCTTCGGAAGGGGCGTCGTCTCGATATGGGACAACAGGGTGAGGACCACCGCCGCCGCCGTTTCGTAGTGCCGCCGGGGATCCGCCTCCTCGCAGTTCAGCGAGACGGCGATGGAGCTGATGCCGAGAATGAGCCCCTCCATGGCCGCCGAGACGGTCCCGGAGTAGGTCAGGTCGTCGCCGAGGTTCGGGCCGCAGTTTATGCCCGAGAGCAGGATGTCCGGCTTCGGCAGCACCTCTTCGACGGCGAGGACGACGCAGTCCGACGGCGTCCCGTCGCAGGCCCGGACGGAGCAGCGCTCGGGGTATGGGCTTCTGTCCAGCATCCACAGACGGAGCGGCCGATTCAGCGTGATGGCATGGCCGATGCTGCTCCGCTCTCTGTCGGGCGCGACGACGAAGCATCGGTGCCCTCCCTCCGTGAGACGGGTGGCGAGGGCGATGATCCCCGGCGCGAAGACGCCGTCGTCGTTCGTCAGGAGGATGTCCACGGTGCGCCTCTACGCGAGGATGAGCCGGAGCAGAACGTTCACCGCCGGGCCCATGATGGCCTGAATGGCGCCCGTCGCCACCAGGATCATGAGGATGAAGAAGCCGTACTGCTCCAGCCAGTAGTATTTGCCGAGGAGCGACGAGGGCAGGGCGAGATAGAGCAGTTTGGAGCCGTCGAGGGGCGGGATGGGGATGAGGTTGAAGACGCCGAAGCTGATGTTGATGATGATCATCAGGAGGACGAGCTGTCTCAGGGCGACATTGGCGAGCAACTGCTCCGGGAAGAGACGGACGAGGAGGCCGACGACGACGGCCGTCAGGAAGTTGCCCGAGACGCCTGCTATGGAGACGAGGAACATGTCGCGCTTGGGGTGCTTGAAATACCGAGGGTCGATGGGGACGGGCTTTGCCCAGCCGAAGCGGAAGAGAAGCAGCATGAGCGCCCCGATGGGGTCCAGGTGGTGCAGCGGGTTCATGCTCAGGCGCCCGGCCCGCTCGGCCGTCGGGTCGCCGAGCCTGTAGGCCATATAGCCGTGGCAGAACTCATGGAACGTTATGGCCCAGAGGACCGCTGGAAGGCTGAGAAGCAGATCGGCCAGAGCCGGTAGTCGAAACATGGTGATCACTCTCCTTGTGCGGGTTACAGGGGGAAATTGTCCTGTACGTACTGTCGTTCGTCGTCCTCCGTGGCGAGGAGGCCGTCGAGCCGGAGGAGCCGAAGGCGCTCCAGGATCATCCCTATGCGGGGCGACGGCTTGTAGCCCATCCGGACGAGGTCCGCCCCCCGGAGGGCACCGTGGAGCTCTCTGAGTTTCGTGAGGTACAGGAGGACCCTTCGCCGGACCCTCCACTGCTCCGTCGCCGCGCTCCAGAAGAGGCAGACCACCGGCGGGACGTCGTCAAGAAAGCGGACGATCTCCGAATTGGCCGGGGCGGTCTTGCCCCCAAGTTCCTTCTCCGCCGCCCGAAGCCCCGACAGGGCGGTCAGGACGGTGCGACGCTCGGCCTCGGTGAGGTTCAGCCGATCCAGAGCGGCGAAGGAGACATTCTCCGGCGATTCGGCAAGGAGGGCCGCCAGAAAGGCCAGCCAGAGGTCCCCCTTGAAATCGGGCAGGTCGCCCGCCATGCGCGTCCGGAAGGCCCCGAGGCGCCGGATTGCCAGCCGGCACGTGTCGCCGAGCCGGATGCCCGGGAAGAGGACATCCCAGACGCCGATCTCCTCCAACCTGCGGACGGCGGGATAGGGAAAATGTTCGTCGAAGGTGATGACGAGCTCTCCCTGGAGCCGGAAGCCCGACAGCCGGGCCAGCAAGCCGGCCTTTATGCAGCTCTTGAGAAGCCGCATCGTGTTGTCGTCGAAGGAGAATCCAAGGCGTTGCTCCAGCCGGACGCCCCGGATGACCCGGGTGGGGTCCTCGACGAAGCTCAGGTTGTGGAGGGTGCGGAGCGTCTTGCGCGTCAGGTCGGCCCTGCCCGTGAAGAAGTCCACGAGGATACCCCAGGACGGGGCGTTGACGGACACGGCCATGGCGTTGATGGTGAAGTCACGCCGGTAGAGGTCGTGCTTCAGGGAATCGCTGTACACCTGGGGTTGGGCGACGGGAAATTCGTAAAACTCCCGTCGGGCCGTCGCCACGTCCACCTTGCGGTTGTCCTGGAAGACGATGGTCCCAGTCTTGTACTTGCCGTGCAGGGAGACCTTCACGCCGTCCTTCTCCCAGCTCCTGAGGTACTCGATGGCGTCCCCCTCCACCACGACGTCGAGGTCCACGTTCCTCCGGCCGAGGAGGAGATCCCGGACGATTCCACCCACGATGTAGGCCTTCATGCCAAGCTTTTCCGCCCGTTCGCCCAGAGCATGCAGGAGGCGGAGCGTCCGCCCGTCAAGCTTCTCCTCCATGATTTCGCCCACGTCCTCCGTCCACGGCAGCAGAGCGAGGGAGTCCCGGTCCTCCTTCGGGACCGTCATGGGGTACAGGGCCTTCATGAGGTCCGTCCTGGTGACGATGCCGACGATCTTGCGCCCGTCCACGACCGGGAGCCTGCCGATGCCGTGGGTCACCAGCAGCCTGTGCGCCTCGCGGATGGAGGCGTCCTTCGGGACGGTGATGATGCCCTCGGACATGAACTCCCGCAGGAGCGTCTTGCCGAAGCCGTGAAGATGGGCCTTGTCCAGGTCCTTTCTCGTTATGAGGCCGAGAATGGACGGTCCCTTCGTCACAGGCAGGGCCGAGTGCCCGTATCGGAGCATGATCCGGTAGGCGTCGTCCACGGACACGTCGGGCTGCACCACCATGACGGGAGACGTCATGATGTCCCCCGCCGTCAGCGAGGAGCGGACGGCGGTCTGAAGCCTGCCCTCGATCTCCTTGATGAGGGACTGGGGCTTTCTGTCGCGCAGCGTCGCCGACGCGGCCTGGGCATGGCCTCCCCCGCCGAAGGACGAGAGAAAGGCCGAGATGTCCAGGATCTCCTCGTTGCTGCGCCCCACCAGATAGGTTCGGGTGTCCATCTGCACGGCGGCCACGGCTATGTCGGCGTCGAAATAGTCCCGCAGGCGGTGCACGAAGAGGGAGAGGCCGTCCACGTATTGAGGGGACGACGCCGTGGAGAGGGCGACCTTCGCCCCGTTGATGAACCGCACCCGGGCATTGGCCACGAGGTCGCCGAGGATCCGCCGCTCGGGGGCGGCCATGGTCAGCTCGATGTTCGAGGGCATGGACGCGAGATCGGCCCCGAGCTCCTTCATGCGGGCCACGGCGGCGAAATCCCTGGTGGTGGTCCCGGTGAAGGTGAGGCCGCCCGTGTCCTCGTAGATGCCGGTGGCGAAGAGGGTGGCCTCCGGCGGGGTGACGGCCAGGCCGCGCTCCGCCAGAATCTCCGTCATGAGGGTTGTCGTGGCGCCGACGGGTTCGATGACGACCTGTTCGCCGTCGATATCGTCCCCGGCGGGCGGATGGTGGTCGTAGACGTGCACGGGAACAGCCCGGCGTCCGAGCAGGGAGGAGAAGGGGCCGATCCGGGATCTCGAGCGGGCATCCACCACGATGAGCATGGTCACCTCGTCGAATTTGACCTTTCTCGGCGAGAGCACCGTCCAGCGCGCGGCGTTTCTCTTGAGGAACTCACGCACCGTCCGGCTCGCGGCGCCGGAGAAGCAGAGGACGGCGCCGGGATAGAGCTTCTGCGCGGCGACCATGCTCGCGAGGGAGTCGAAGTCGCTGCCCGGATGGCTCGTGATGACCTTCACCGCTGGAGTTCCCTCCAGAGCGCCTCTCGTGCCCCATAGGCCATCCGGCGGATTCCCGAAAGGGAGAGTGCGCTCTCCGGCGAGGCGAGCCCGGCGTTGAGTTCGGCGAAGGCGCGCTCCGTGGTGACGAAGGTCAGCCCGACGACCTCGGAGCCGTCGGCGTGCCGGTCGTCCGTGAAGGTCATGCGGGTCCCCAGACGGGCGTCCTGCAGGAAGGATGCATAGGCTTGGGCCGCTTCCCGCGTCGGGAAGGAGACGCTCGCCCGACAGAGCCCGGCCATGGCAGCGAAGTCCCGGGCCATGACCTCCGCCCGCCGGTTGAGGTCCTCGAGGGACCCGTCGTTCTCGATGACCATCGTCGCCAGCCTCTTTTTCTGGCTCCGCGGCAGGAGGTGGGCCTCCCGGCGCCGAATCTCCCCGTCGTCCCACCCTCTTGCGGCGTTTCGTCTCAGGCGGACGGAGTCCGAGGCCGTCACGTACACCGTGGCGTCGATCCACCAGGGGACGCCGCCCTCGAAGAGCAGCGGGATCTCCGCCACGACCCATCCGTCGAGGGATGCCGCAGCACGTTCCATCTCGATGCGGACCGGCGGATGAAGAAGGTCGCAGAGCCAGCGGTACTCCCTCTCGTCGCCGAAGGCCGCCTCGGCCGCCTTTCCCGGGATGAGGGCTCCCCTCTCGTCCAGGATGTGCGGGCCCCATCGATCAACGGCCCGGCGGAGGATATCCCCGCGGCGCCAGAGGGCATGCACGATCCGGTCGGCGTCCAGCAGCGCGGCGCCGGCCTGTTCCCACAGCTTCGCGACAGTGGACTTACCAGCCCCAACGTCGCCTGTTACTGCCAGGGCCAACATAGGACCTCTCCTCCTCGCCTCGGTCGTCGACGCGCTTGAAGCTGTCGGGTATCTCCCAGAGGAAGCGGGAGAACCCGTTCCGGAAGGTCGTCCCGAAGAGGCGCCGCGATCTGGCTCCCGACATGTAGAGGCGCTCCTCCGCCCGCGTCATGCCGACGTAGCACAGGCGCCGCTCCTCCTCCATCTCGTCCCGCGACTCCAGGGATTTGAAGTGGGGGAAGACGGCCTCCTCGAGCCCCACGAGAAACACGACGGGGAACTCGAGCCCTTTGGCCGCGTGGAGCGTCAGGAGGTTCACCGACCCCTTCTCCCCGAAGTCGGCCTTCTCCAGATCGGTGAAGAGCGCCGCCTCGGCCAGCATCTCCGCCAGGGACTCCCCAGCCGGGACGATGGAGCGGAGCTCCCGGATGTTCTCCAGCCGCTCCTCCCATCCGTCGGGGTCGTCGCGCCGGAGGGTGGCCTCGTAGCCGACGGTGTCCAGAATGTAGAGGAGGAGCCCGTCGAGGTCCTCCTCTTTCGAGAGCAGGGCGAGCATGTGCTGGGCCAGCCCTCTGGCCCCTTGGCCCGCCTTGCCTCCGAAGGTCTCCTTGTCGTCGAGGAGGGCCCTCCAGTACTCCTCCGCCGGGCGAGCCGAGAGCCCGTCGAAGAAGGAGGATATCTTCTCGATGCCCTTCTTCCCGAGGCCCCGGGCCGGGACGTTCCCTATCCGCGACAGGGAGGCCCGGTCCAGGGGGTTGACGGCCGTCCTAAGGTAGGACAGCACGTCCTTCACCTCTTTTCTTTCGTAGAAGGCCGTTCCCCGGACGATCCGGTAGGGCAGGTAGTTCTCCAGGAACTTCTGCTCGTACACCCGGCTCATGGCGTTGATCCGGTACAGGATGGCCATGTCGCCGTAGCTGTACCCCTCCTCCTC
>CALCQG010000032.1 GCA_937897575.1 uncultured Synergistales bacterium
TGGCGCTGCTGAACGAGGGCATCCACCCCGTGGGGCCCTGTCAGGGGTCCGTGGGCGCCAGCGGGGACCTCTGCCCCCTCTCCCACCTGGCCCTGCCCCTCATCGGTGTGGGCAAGGTCAAGTACAAGGGGCGGACCGTGACGGCGACCAAGGCTCTGGCCTCCGCCGGACTGAAGCCCGTGCAGCTCGGGGCCAAGGAGGGGCTCGCCCTGAACAACGGCACCGCCGCCATGTCGGCCATGGCGGTCCTCGCGCTCCTCGACGCCGAAAGCCTCGTCAAGGGGGCGGATATCGCGGCGGCCATGTCCATGGAGGCCCTGCACGGCGTCCCCTATGCCTTCGACGATCGAATCCACGCGCTCCGGCCTCACAAAGGCCAGCGGGCCGTGGCGGCGAACATGCGCCGCCTGACGGAGGACAGCCGGATTGTGGCGACCTACTGCCGCGAGCGCGTCCAGGACGCCTACTCCATCCGGTGCGTGCCCCAGGTCCACGGCGCGAGCCGCGACGCCCTGGCCTACGTGCGGAGCGTCCTCGAGACGGAGATCAACTCCGTCACCGACAACCCCATCATCTTCGCCGACGCCGGTGAGGCGGTGAGCGGCGGCAACTTTCACGGCCAGCCCATCGCCCTCGCCATGGACTTCTTCGGCATTGCCCTGTCGGAGATCGCGAACATCTCCGAACGGCGTCAGGCCCGGCTCGTGGACGGGAGCCTCTCTGGGCTGCCACCCTTCCTCATGGAGAACAGCGGGCTCAACAGCGGTTTCATGATCCCCCAGTACGTGTCGGCGGCCCTCGTCTCGGAGAACAAGGTCCTCGCCCACCCCTCGTCCGTGGACTCCATCCCCACGTCGGCGAACCAGGAGGACCACGTCTCCATGGGCGCATGGTCCTGCCGGAAGGGACAGATGATCCTCGAGAACGCCCGGCGGGTTCTCGCCGTGGAGATGCTCCTGGCCGCCCAGGCGCTGGACTTCAGCAGCCTGCTCCAGCCGGGGCAGGGCACCAAGGCCGCCCACCGAAGCGTGCGGAGCGTGGTCCCCTATCTGAAGCACGACGACTACCTCCAGCCCCTCGTGGACAGGGTGGATGCCCTGATGACCAGGGGCGCTGTCGTGGAGGCCGTTGAAGAGGCCATAGGGGAGCTGGAGTAAACAGGCCCGAGGGCCGTACGGACTTTTGGAATGCTCTACGAAAAGGGCGGGTCTCCATGACCCGCCCTTTGTCCTGCTCCGCCCTGGCCGTGCCGTTTTCGAAAGGGGTACAACCAGGGGCTTGCCCCTCTCCCGTCTATTTGTTCTTCTCGAGCCACGTCCAGGCAAACCCTGCGAGGGCGGCGACCCCCACGGGGAAGGCGTCCTCGTCCACGGAGAACTTCGGGTGGTGGTGCGGGCTGTTGCACCCCTTCTCCGGGTTGCCGCCTCCCACGAAGAAGAAGGCGCCCGGGATCTCCCTCTGAAAGTAGCTGAAGTCCTCGGACCCCATGATCAGGGGGGACTCCTCCACATTCTCCGCGCCGAAGAGCTCCTCGCATGTGGCCTTCAGCAGCATGGTGGTGTCGTGGTCGTTGATAGTGGCGGGAAGGAATCGCTTGTACTCGAGGTTGAAGGTGCATCGTCCCATGGCGCAGGCCCCCTCCACGGTCCTGCGCAGGGCCTCCTCCACGTGGTCCTGTATCTCGGGCCTGAAGGTCCGGACGGTGCCGTTCATCTTCACCGTGTCGGGGATGATGTTGAACGCCGTATCTCCGGCCTTGATGACCCCTACGCTCAGCACGGCGGTCTCCCTGGCGCTCACCTCGCGGGCCATCATGGCCTGGAGGTTCAGAACGATGTTCGCCGCAGCGATCGTCGGGTCCACGCTGATCTCGGGGGCCGATCCGTGGCCGCCCTTCCCCTGGATCGTGAGATACCAGCCGTCGGCGGCGGCCATGAAGGGCCCGGACCGGTAGACGATCTTCCCTGCGGGCTCGGGTGCCCATATGTGCAGTCCGCTTATGACGTCGACCCCTTCGAGAACCCCTTCCTCGACCATGATCTTGGCCCCCGGCCTCAGCCCGCTCTCCTCGGCGGGCTGGAAGATCAGCCGGATCGTCCCGTGGAGCTCGTCCTTGATTTCAGCCAGGATCTTCGCCGCTCCGAGGAGCATGGCCGCATGGCTGTCGTGCCCGCAGGCGTGCATGACGCCGCCAGCCTTGGACTTGTAGGGAACATCGTTCTCCTCCTGAAGGGGGAGGGCGTCGATGTCGGCCCGGAGGGCGACGCACTTGCCTCCATGGCCTCCCTTCAGCTCCGCCACGACGCCGGACTTGGTGCCGCCGAAGCCCACCTTGACGATGTGATACCCAAGCCCCTTCAGTGTCTCGACGATCTTCTCCGTGGTGGCCGTTTCCTCCCACGAGAGCTCGGGGTGCGCGTGAAAATGCCGACGGAGCGTCACGGTCTCCTCCCTGTACGATGCGGCCAGCTTCTTGATCCTCTCCAACATGTACGTGTCACCTCTTTCGTGTGATGAAAGAAACAGAATTCTGTCTCTGTACGCTACCACGGTTCGCCCCGCGAATCAAGGCGCGCCTCGGAAGAATCCCCTCGCTCACTGGAAGAAAGGGTAAAAAACCGGTATGATAAACGAACTCCAACCGAATGGGAGGGATACACCATGAGGCTCAGCGCGCGAAATCAGCTGAAGGGCACCGTCACGGCCATCAAGGAGGGCATGGTGGAGGCCCAGGTCACCGTCGATATCGGCGGCGGACAGACTATCGTATCCGTCATCACCGCGGACTCGGTGAAGAACCTCGGCCTTCGTGTCGGCAGCCCAGTCGTGGCCGTGGTGAAGGCCGACAACGTCATGATAGGGGTGGAGTGACGAAGCGGAAGGGGACAGAGAGGCCGTATTCCTTTTCGGAGTGGGGGTTCACTGTACTCTTCGGAGAGGACTTGTGACAGCAGGGACGAACATCTTTCAAAGGAGATGAGGTCGTGGCGAAGAAGAAGGGTCGGCTTGATTTCGTGAAGATGAAGGAGAACGGGGAGCAGGTGACGTGGGTGACGGCCTACGACTTCCCCATGGCGAGCTTCGTCGAGGCGGCGGGGATAGACATGATCCTCGTGGGGGACTCTCTGGGCATGATCACCCTGGGGTACCAGGGGACCATTCCCGTCACCATGGAGGACTGTCTGAGCCACTGCAAGGCGGTGCGAAGAGGCGCCCCCAACACCTTCATCATGGGGGACATGCCCTTCGGATCATACCAGGTCTCCGACGAACAGGCCGTGGAGAACGCGGTGCGGTTCTTCAAGGAGGCGGACGTTGACGCCATCAAGCTCGAAGGCGGTGTCCGGGTGGAGTCGAGGATCAAGGCCATGGCCGACGCGGGGATGCTCGTGTGCGGGCACATCGGCCTGACCCCCCAGAGCTCCGGCCCTCTCGGCGGTTTCAAGGCCCAGGGACTGGATCCCGACTCGGCGCGGTACGTCATCGAGGACGCGCTTGCCGTTGAGCGTGCGGGAGCCTACGCGCTGCTTGTGGAGGCGGTGCCTCCGGAGCTCACGCAATTCCTTGCGAAGAAGCTGAGCATTCCGGTGTACTCCATCGGAGCGGGCGGCCCGTGCGACGGCCAGCTTCTGATCTGCGGGGACATGGTAGGGCTGTTCCAGGCGTTCACGCCGAAGTTCGTGAAGGTGTACGCCAACGTTGCGGAGATCATCACGAAGGCGTTCAAGGAGTACGGTGAGGATGTGCGCACGGGGAAGTTCCCCGGGGACGAGCACTGCTACCACGTACGGAAGGGCATGGAGGAGGAGTACGCGGCCATGCTCAAGGAGTACGAATAGGCCGGACTTGACCGTGAGAGGATGAAGGCGGAGGAGGGCGTGTCCCTCCTCCGCCTTCATGGAACTGTCGAGCGCCGGAGTAGTACAATACAGGAGCCTCCTTCGTCTCCCGCGATGCCCGATGTCGTGATCGCGGAGGCACGGGTGGACGGATAGGTAGAGCTTCGTCCGGGAGGGTGTCCGAGGAGTTCGGGAATGGTGAGGAGGCCGTCCGGTGGGAGGAGGGCCTGTTCTTGTATGGAAAGGGGATGGAGCCGTGGAGGAGAGGACGGAACGGAAACCGATGAGGATCGCCGTTTTGATCAAACAGGTTCCCGATTCCGACGACGTTCGGATGGACCCGGAGACGGGAACCATGGTGCGGGAGGGCGTGGGGGCGATCGTGAACCCGCTCGACCTCAACGCTCTTCAAGCGGCTCTCGACCTGAAGAACGACGCCCCGGGCGGCGCGGAGGTGACCGTGATCACCATGGGGCCTCCGAAGGCGCACGAGGCGCTGCGCGAATGCATCTCCATGGGGGCGGACGGCGGCGTCCTGCTCTCCGACAGGGCCTTCGCCGGGAGCGACACCTGGGCGACGGCGAGGGCGCTCGCAAAGGCCGTGGAGAAGACCGGCCCCTACGATCTGGTGCTCGCGGGCGAGAAGGCGACCGACGGCGAGACGGGGCAGGTGGGGCCGGAGGTGGCCGTGCTCCTCGACCTTCCCTTCACCACCTACGTCGTCAGGATGGAACTGGCCGATGGAACGGCGACCGTTCGCCGCATGGTGGAGGAAGGAGTCCATATCCAGCGCCTTCCCCTTCCCTGCATGATCACCGTCCTGCACGCGCTGAACGAGCCGTCCATGCCGACCCTGGCCGGGAAAAAACGGGCGAGAAGGATCGACATCCCCGTGCTCGGAGCGTCGGATCTCTCCATGGCTCCCGAGGAGACGGGGCTGCGGGGCTCCGCCACGAGGGTGGTCAGGATATCCTACCCGACCGTTTCCCGGAAGGCGGACATGTATGACGAGAAGAGCCTGGACCAGGGCATCGAGCGGCTCGTCGAACTGCTCAGGGATCAGGCCGTCATTTGAGGGAGAGTCGACGATGAGCATTCCTGCGAAAGAGTTCTTCGTCCTCGGCGAGGTCCGACACGGCCGCATTCACTCCGTGTCCTGCGAGCTCGCTGGGAAGGCGAGGGAGCTGGCCGATTCGGTTGGGGGGACGGTCTCCGTCGTCCTCTTCTGCGACGAGCTGCGGGACGACCCCGAGACTCTGGTGAAAAGAGGGGCGGACAGGGTCCTCATTGTGCAGCATCCGACCTTCGCGCTGTACGACCAGGAGGCCGAGATCCGCTCTTTGGCCCATCTCGCGCGGCGGTACGAGCCGGAGGTGCTCCTCGCTCCGGCGACGACGTCGGGAAGGACGACGCTTCCCGCCGTGGCCGCGCTGCTCGAGACGGGTCTGACCGCCGACTGCACGGGGCTCGAGATGGAGCCCGGGTCGGGCCTGCTGCTCCAGACTCGCCCCGCCATAGGGGGCAATGTCATGGCCACCATCAAGACGCCCGATCGTCGCCCTCAGATGGCCACGGTCCGGCCGAGAACCTTCCGGGTCCCGCCCGAGGCGGAGCGAAGCGGGCGAGTGGAATACCCCGACCTCCCGCCGTCCTGCTTCCAATCGAGGGTGCAAAACA
>CALCQG010000033.1 GCA_937897575.1 uncultured Synergistales bacterium
CTGTTCGACGTCTCGGAGATCCTGGACCGCCCCCTCCTCGACATAGCCGATACCCACGACAGCCTGCGAATCTACGGCTTCCTGAGGGAGAAGGGGGACGGGCACGGCGACGTGCACTACTATTTCACGCACTCCAAGATCCGGGAGGCCATCCTGGCCGGCATGTCCTCCACGCGCCAGAACGCCCTGCACAGAAAGAGCGTGGAGGTGCTCAAAAAGCGGGATCTCACCCCGGTGTACAGGAACAGGCCCCTCTTCGCCCTCCTCGCGTGGCACTGCGAGGAGGCGGGGCTCGCCCGGGAGGCCCTGACATGGCGGATGGAGGAGCTGAAGCTTCACTTCCACGCCACCCATGAGGTTTTCCCCGCCCTCTCGGACCAGGACCTCGCCCGGTATATCCCCACGGCGGAGGATCTCGTCTGGACGGAACGGACGCTCGAGGAGACGAGACGACAGCTCGACAGGGTTGTGCGGCTCCATGGAAAGGGCCCGGAGGTGCTTCGTCTCGAACGGGACTGGGAGATCCTCAAGGGAGGGTACCTCTGGTGGAGCGGTGACTACGGGAGCTCCCTCCACATCCTCAGGGAAGGGGTCCGCAAGGCCATCCAGACGGAGGATTATGAAGCCGTCGCGGAGGGGTATGCCCAGCTCTGCTTCCTCGCCATCCAGACCGACGACAGCGCGTCCCTCGAACGCTGGGGGAGAACGCTGTACCGCCTGGCGGGGGAGCACCACCTTCACCGGTGGCTCGGCCTATCCGCCCGGTTCCTGGCCATCGCCCATATTCTCCAGACGCAACACGAGCCCGCTGAACACCTGCTCCGTATCTCCACCCGAGTCTTCGAGAGGATGGAGGAGGCAGGGCCGAGCTACACCGTCTCGCTTATCGCGGCGGAGCACTTTCAGGGAGACCTCCAGCTCTCCAAAGGAAATGTCCGGGAAGCCCTGCGGCTCTACGTCAACTGCGTCAGGATCGGGGAGAGCCTCACCCTCTACCGGGGGCTCGGCCTCTCCTTCGCCAAAGTGGCCTACTGTTCCCTCCTCCTGGGGGACCTCCCCGGCGCGGAGGACGCGCTCGCCCGCATGGAGCAGTTTCAGAGCCTGTTCCACTACGACCGGGGAAGCGACCACCAGGGGGGAGGCATCGCCCTCAGCCTCATGGGTCTCGTGGAGGCCCTTCGGGGCAACTGGTCCCGCAGTGGAGAGCACTTCGCCCTCTCAGAGAGCCTGGCAGCCAAAACCGGACGTCCCACATGGCTTGCCGTGCTGTACTGGGCCAAGGCCGAAGTCCTCGCGAAGGGTGCCCCCATCCCGGCGGATTTCATCTTCTCCACCCTCCCCGAGGGAGAGGAGCACTACCGGCTCCAGGCGGAAGCCATGAACAAACGGATCGGCTGGGCCCCTAAACGCATGGAGTAGGACTCCCCCTGCCCCTTCCTGACGCTCCGGGGAGGAAAGAACCGTTCCCCAGGAGAATCCCATGAAGATCTGATCGAACACTGTCGAGAATACCCCGCAGAACAGGTATATCTGCCCCCGTCGATTCTTTCCGGGCAGAACGGAAAGGAGTATATTCTACCGGAAGAGGGGGACGACACATTCCCGTCGTCACGGAACACGAGAAGGCAAGAGATTTTGTCTGCCGCCATATAGTGCACTATGGAGGACAGCCGCGTTCCACCGTATTTTTCAATATTTTTGCACTCCATGGTCGTTTTTTTGAGAATTTTTTGCCTCGTGGGAAGTATACTTGCAACATTGTGATAAGTAAGGCGGGGGATATGAACCATGGAAATTGCTGTCATGATCAAACAGGTTCCCGCAACGGACAGTGTCAAGATCGATCCCGAGACAGGCACCATGATCCGGGATGGCCTGGAGATGGAGATCAACCCACTGGATCTCCACTCCCTCGAGGCGGCTGTGACACTCCGCGACAGAGCCGGGAGAGGGCGAGTCACGGTTTTCACCATGGGGCCTCCGTCCGCCCTCCGGGCCGTGCGAAGCGCCCTGGCCTTCGGGTGCGACCGGGGGTTCCTGGTGACGGACCGCGCATTCGGCGGATCGGATACCTTGGCCACTGCCCGCACCTTGGCGGCGGCTCTCAGGAAAGAGGGGCCTTTCGACATGATCCTGTGCGGAGAACGGGCCACCGATGGAGAGACGGGGCAGGTTGGTCCGGCTCTCGGGCATCTGCTGGGCGCTTCGGTGCTCACCTACGTGAACGACATCCTCGAACTCGGGGAGGGGTATGTGGTCGTGCGCCGCGCCATCGAGGGCGGAGAACAGGTGGTGCGCGCGAAACTCCCCGCCCAGCTGGGCGTCGTCAAGGAGCTGAACCGGCCGAGACTGACAACCCTGAGACGACGGCAGGCGGCGAGAGAGACGCCGATACCCTCTCTCACGGCGGAGGACCTGGGCCTTCCGAAGGAGCGGTGCGGGCTGAAGGGCTCCCCGACCCAAGTCGTCTCCATATCCTACCCCGAGGTGACGCGATCCTGCGAGATGATTCAGGTGGGGACCGACGTAGATCGTGCTGTGAGCGTCCTTGCCGAAGCATTGCTGAAGGAGGTTGCGCCTCGATGACAGGCTCCCCGGACCGAGGGGTGTGGACCCTCGCTGAGATCCGAAACGGCCGCGTCCACGAGATATCCGGTGAACTTCTCGCGTGGGGGAGAAGCCTTGCCGACTCGTTGGGTGCACCCCTCGTGAGCGTAGTACCCGAGAGCGTCCCTGATGGAGACCTGGACGGCTTGGTCGCCTGGGGGGCAGACGTGGTCATCGTCCTCGATTCGCAGGAGGGGACTCTCCCCGAGGACCTGCTGTGCCCTTTGCTGGCCCGTCTTGTCCGTCGGCACAAGCCGGAAATTTTCATCGCGTCTGCCACCACCACAGGGCGCACGGCATTCTCCATGCTGTACGCGGAGCTCGAGACAGGGCTCACCGCGGATTGCACCGGCCTCCGCGTCGACGAGAAGACGGGTATGCTCCTTCAGACCCGCCCCGCCATCGGAGGGAACGTGATGGCCACCATCAAGACCCCGTTGCACCGGCCTCAGATGTGCACCGTCCGTCCCCGCTCCATGAAGCCTCTTGTGATGGACCCGTCCAGAAGGGGACGCATCGTCCGGGAGACGGTCGAGGAGCGATCGTTTGTGAGCCGGCTGGAGGTCCTGGACTCCATACGGGACGTCGGGCGAGGCACCCCCATCTCCGAAGCGGACATCCTCGTGGTGGGGGGCAGGGGTATGGGGCACGGCGGAAATTTCCGATTGCTCGAGCAGCTGGCGGACCTTCTGGGCGGTCAGGTGGGAGCCACACGTCAGGCGGTGGACATGGGCTGGGCCCCCTACTCTTCCCAGATCGGACTCAGCGGCAAAACCGTCTCACCGAGACTCTACATCTCCTTTGGCGTATCCGGAGCCATCCAGCACATAGCGGGCATGAGCACGGCGGAAAAGATCATAGCGGTGAACAGGGACAGCGACGCTCCCATCTTCGACGTGGCCGATCTGGGCATCGTGGGGGATGTCGGCGAGGTGCTCCCGGCCCTCATACGGGATATGGAAAGGAGGAGCGGACCGTGTCAGTGACCAGGGAGTATGGAGCGGTGACCCGTGAAATCCTGGACGAACTCCTCAGCGCCCTCGGAAAGAACAGGGTCCTCTCCGACCATGACGGAATGGAGCCCTACTCGTGGGACGAGACGGGCAAAAATTTTGCCGTGCTGCCCGAGGTGGTGGTGAAGCCGGGCAACACCGAGGACGTCCGGGCGGTGATGCGCATCGCCCAGAAGCACAGGATTCCCGTCACGGCGAGCGCCGCCAGGAGCGGCGTGGCGGGGGGCGCCATCCCCCTTCGGCGGGGCATCGTGCTGACCACGGAGAAGATGAACCGCATCCTCGAGGTGGACCCCGTGAACCGGACGGCCACCGTAGAGCCGGGGGTGATCACCAACGACCTCTGCAAGGTGGCGGCGGAAAAGGGGTATCTCTACGCCGGTTCGCCCATGAGCACCTTTACGAGCACCGTGGGAGGAAACGTGGCCACCAACGCCGGAGGAGCGAAGGGTATTCGGTACGGCAGCACCAGAGCCCACGTGCTCGGTCTCGAAGTGGTGCTCCCGGGAGGGGACGTGCTCTCTCTCGGAGGGAAAATACGAAAGGGAACCTGGGGGTATGACCTGAAGGATCTCGTGGTGGGGTCCGAGGGGACCCTGGGCATCGTGACGAAGATCGTCGTCAACCTGGAGCCCATGCCGGGGCGAACGGCGGACCTGCTGGTCCCCTTCCGCACCATCGGCGAGGCGGTAGCCGCCACATCGAAGATCCTTGCCCTTGGCGTATCGCTGCTTTCCTGCGAATATCTCGATCAACCGTCCGTGCTCCTCACATCCCGATACGTGAAGTACGTCTATCCATTTCAGGACGAGGCGGAGGCCTTCCTGTTGATCCAGGTGGAGGGGAAGGACGAGGAGACCCTCGAAAGGGACTGCGATAAAGTGGGAAACCTCTGTTACGATGAGGGAGCCATCGAGGTCTTCGTGGCGGACAACCGGAGCGACTCGGCGGATATCTGGAGCGTCCGGCAGAACTATGCCGAGGCCCTCAGGGTCAAGGACCCCTACTTCGTCAGCGGCGACGTGCTCCTCCCTCTGTCCAGGGTGCCCGACATGGTGCGGAGCATCGAGGAGACAGCGAAGAAGTATGAGCTCGAATGCGTCGTCTGCGGTCATATCGGTGAAGGGAACATGCACCCCGACATATTCAAACCGGACCAGATGGAACTTCGCGAGTGGGAGTCCTATTCCGAGGCCTTCTTCGCCGATCTCATACGGCATGCCGTGGACATGGGCGGCATAGGCAGCGGAGAGCACGGAGTCGGTTTCGTGAAGAAACCCTTCCTGACGGAGACCAAGGGGGAGGTGGAGATCGGGCTTATGCGGCGTATAAAACAGGCGTTCGACCCGGACTGGATTCTCAATCCGGGGAAAATAGTGGATTCATAGACGAAGGGTGCGGACCCGAAAGCCGAAGGAGGAATTCGTCGTGCACAAAATGAGACAGACAGCTCTTGCGCTTGCTGTGTTCTTTTGCGTCGTTCTCGCCGCTGCCGGCGTTGCCGGCGCGGAACAGTACGTACTCAAGATAGGCAGTATCACCAACGAGACCCACCCCTACTACGTGGCCTTTCAGAAGGTCTTCGTCCCCTACATCGAGAAGGAGGCCCAGGGGCGGATCAAAGTGGAGTTCTACTTCAACGCCCAGCTCGGCGGCGACCGCGAGATGGTGGAGATGTGCCAGTTCGGAGCCCTGAGCATGGACTGCGCAACGCCGAGCACCCTGAGCGGCTTCGACAAACGTTTTCAGGTTCTGGGGCTCCCCTACCTCTTCCCCGATAAAGCGACGGCCTTCAAGGCTCTGGACGGTGAGCTCGGGAAGACCCTGGACTCCTATCTTCCCGCCATCAACCTCTACAACCTCGGATACTTCGAGAACGGGTTCCGCCACGTGACCAACAACAAGAAGCCCATTCACTCCATACAGGACATGGAGGGGCTCAAGATCCGCACCCAGGAAAACCCCATGCACATCTCCTTCTTCCGCTCCATAGGCGCCAACCCCACCCCCATAAACTGGGGCGAGCTCTACACGGCGCTTCAGCAGAAGACGGTGGACGCCCAGGAGAACCCGCTGGTGCTCATCTATGAGGCCAAACTCTACGAAGTCCAGAAGTACGTCTCTCTGACAGGGCACGTCTACGAGCCCACCATGCTGGTCACCAGCAAGGTATGGTTCGACACCCTCCCCGAGGACCTGCAGAAGGTGGTCCGCGAGGCGGCCCGCCTCTTCTGCGACGAGGAGCGCAGGCTCATCGACGAAGAGGAGAAGAGCGCCCGGGCTATGCTCGAGGAGCACGGCATGCAGGTGAACGATCTTGCCCCCGAGCAGCTCGCCGTATTCGTAGAGCGTTCCCGAAAACTCTACGACGATAGCCGGGGACTGCTCGGCGACGAAGTGGTGGACCTTGCCATAAAGGCCACGAAGAAGGACTAGCCAAAAGACCGTCATACCAGGCGGAGGGTTCCCCTCCGCCTGGAGCCTGAAAAAAGCAGAGGACACGCCAATGATGAAGAAGCTGAACGCTCTGGAGGAGTATTTCCTTATCGGCACACTTTTTTTCAATGTGGTATTGGTCTTTGTTCAGGTGATCATGCGGTACGTGTTTCACAACTCCCTCTACTGGAGCGAGGAGCTGGCACGTTTCGTGTTCCTGTGGTTTTCCTGGATCGGGACGAGCTTCGCTGTCCGTGAGGGGGCCCACCTGAAGGTGACCATGGTGGGCGACTGGCTCGGCGGCAGAGGTAAAAGGGTGCTGGAGTTCATCTCCCTGGTGATCTGGATCGGCTTCTCCCTCTTCCTCGTCTATCAGGGCGGAAAGATCACCGCCTTCGTGGCCTCCATGGGTCAGACCTCACCGGCGCTCTATATACCCGTGAGTTTCGTCTACGCCTCCGTCCCCGTGGGATCGACCCTCATGGCTGCGCGACTGGTTTTCGAGCTGTGGAAGTTCCTCACAGGGAAAGATTCCCCCAGTGTCCCGGTAAAAGAATCATGAGCCCTACTCCCGAGAACACAATCCGTCGGACCGAGGGCGGATGTCCCCGATAGAGCAGCCTGCAAAGGAGGTATAACGGGATGAGCACTGCCATTCTTTTCGGCCTTATGATTCTCCTGATCCTCGTCGGAATTCCCATCGGCATCACCATCGGAGTCGCCACGGCGGTGGTCATGGCCTACACGACGCCCATGCCGCTCATGGTGATCGCCCAGAAGGCATGTACCGGACTCGACTCCTTCCCCCTGCTCGGAGTGCCCTTCTTTATCCTCGCGGGGTCCCTGATGTGCAACGGCGGCATCTCGAAGAGGCTGATCGATCTCGCGGAATCCCTCGTGGGCTACATCGTGGGAGGGTTGGCCATGGTAACGGTCATGGCATGCATGTTCTTCGCGGCCATCTCGGGCTCCGGCCCCGCCACCGTATCGGCCATAGGCTCCTTCATGATTCCGGCCATGAAGGAGCGGCATTACGGCGGAGGGTTCGCCGCCGCCGTCACCGCCGCGGCCGGGACCATAGGCGTCATCATACCGCCCTCCATCCCCTTCGTCATCTACTGCATCGTGGCCCAAGTCTCCATAGGCGACATGTTCATCGCGGGCATCGTCCCCGGCATCATCATCGGGATCGCGCTTATGGGAACCTGCTACCTCATCGCGCGAAAGAGAGGGTACGTCAGCCACGCCGAGAGGGTCACGACGAAGGATGTGATGATCAATCTGAGAGAGGCGCTCTGGGCTCTCATGGTCCCCGTGATCATCCTCGGCGGCATCTACTCGGGCGTCTTCACCCCCACCGAGGCGGCGGTGGTCTCCGTGGTGTACGCCATCCTCATCGGAAAGTTCGTCTATAAAGAGCTCGACTATGCAAAGTTCTATCAGAGCATGAGGGACACAGCCCTCGTCAACGGATCGCTCATGTTCATGATCGGCCTCTCCATCGCCTTCGCCAACTACATCAGCCTGGCCCAGGTCCCGGCCAAAATATCCTCCACGCTGTCCCTCTTTATCGGCAGCCCGTTCATGCTTCTCCTGATAATCAATATCTTTCTGCTCATCCTGGGCTGCTTCGTGGACAACATCGCCGCCGTGATCATCCTCACCCCGCTCCTGCTCCCCGTGGTGCGACAGGTGGGGGTGGACCCCATCCACTTCGGCCTGATAGTCACCTTCAACCTGGCCATAGGGTTCATCACTCCCCCCTACGGCATCAACCTCTTTGTGGCCTCCACCGTATCGGGGGAGAGTATCGAGTCCATATCCAGGGAGATCCTCCCTTTCATCGTCTCCCTGATACTCTGTCTCATGGTCTTCACCTACTTTCCCGTGTTCACCATGGGGCTTTTGAAGCTTATTCGATGAGCACGGGGGCCCTTCGGCCCCCGAACAACGTTCCGCACCCCGGAGGAAGAGAGCGCGCTTCGAATCACGGATTCACGCTCACTTCCTCCTTCTGTTTCGATTATGGGAATCGTGACGGACAACAGGACAACGGACAATCGACCGGCACGCTGAGAATCCTGGCGTGCCCTTCCCACTCCTGAAGCTCTCCTCCCCTCTCGCCGTATCAGCCGCGACAATCACCGGATGAACGCGTCCGGCGACAGAGACTCCCTGGCCCTAGGTCGTGGGACAAGCCTGACGTCCTCTGATGCTCCACATCGGGCTCTTTCGGGGACTCTTACGGTACAAAAACACTTTTCCCTTGAAGGGGTGGGGCGGCGCCGTGAACGTCCGTCACTTTGCATTTTTTTTGCCTTTTGGTGGTATTTTTTACACGACAAGTCGTGACGCAGGGGTCACACTATTTCACCAAGCGGGAGGTATGGAGATGTCAATCGAAACGGTACGTCAGCAGATGATCGACGGTGACGGAGAGGCCGCGGTGGCCTTGGTGCAGCAGATGGTGGAGCAGGGAGTCGCTCCCCAGGAGATCATGAACGGTCTCACGGAGGAGATGGGGATCCTCGGCGAGAAGTTCGAGAAGTTCGAGGTGTTCCTCCCCGATCTGATGATCGCCGGCGACGCCTTCATGCAGATCATGGGCGTGCTCAAGGGGCACCTTACGCCCGTGGAGGGGGCCGGCAAGGCCGCCACGGTGGTCATAGGGACTGTCAAGGGCGACTTCCACGATATCGGCAAGAATATCGTCGGCATCGTGCTTCAGGCCAACGGGTTCAACGTGGTGGACCTCGGCTCGGACGTGGACGCCATCGAGTACATCAAGACGGCCAGGAAGGAGAACGCCTCCGTGGTCGGCCTGTCGGCCCTCATGACCACCACCATGCCCGGGCAGGAGGAGTTCATCAAACTGGTCTCCGAGATGGGCGACAAGGGGAAGTATCTCGTCTGCGTGGGCGGCGCCCCCACCTCCGTGGAGTGGGCCAAGAGGATCGGCGCGGACGTCTGGTCCTTCGACGCCTTCGAGTGCGCGGCGAAGATCAAGAAGCTCCTGGGCTGATCAGGGCCTTCGAAGACTGAGGAGGAGAAGAGATGTCGACATTCAGGATGTGGGAAGTTTTTGCCAAGGCCGATGAGGGGCAGTTCTTTCAGGATCAGGGGGAGTGGATGCTCAAGAGCTTCATCCCCAACATGCGCCGGGTCATCAAGGAGTACAACGTCAAGTACGACGGAAAGACCATCGTGAACTGCGACGACGATCTCGCGGACCGCGTGTGGGCCGCGGCGAAGGATTTCTTCGTCTCCGTGGGGGTGTACCACCAGGAGACCCACAGGGTGATGAAGTTCTCCGAGGACGAGGTGAACGAGGTCCTCTACACGAAGCGCCCCAAATACATGATCGGTGCCGGGCACGACCAGCGGTGGCTCCAGGTCCGCTCCGTGGAGGACAAGGAGCGTCGGCCCTTCCACCTCTTCAGCCCCGACGCGAACTTCAGCACCGACATCCACAAGAAGGCCTGCATGGCCTATCTGAAGGAGCCCCTCTTGGACGGGCTCTGCGCTCCCCTCCTGGAGGACTTCATGGGGAGAAAGGCCACCTCCCAGACGCCCACCGAGGTCGCGGCCGCCATGGAGCACGCCATGAACCTCCGGGACGCCCAGCGCCTCGTGGGGAAACCGGACGTGTGGACCGTGTCCGTGGGCACCGCCGAGACGGATCAGGCCCAGATCGCGGCGGCCAACGACGAGTGGGGCGTCCGAAGCGGCCACAGGGACGGCCGCATGGTCTCCATCCTCACGGAGATGACCACGAACAACGCCATGCTCAACAAATCCCTGCACTACCGGTCCTACGGCAACGTCTTCGGCAACCTCTGCGGCGCCATCTACGGCGGCCACGCCGGGGGCGCCGAGGGGACGGCCATCCTGCAGACGGCCTACAACATCCAGGGGGCGTGCCTCTACGGGTCCTGCTGGGCGCTGAACTTCCCCTTCCACCTGAAGTGGCAGTCCACCACCACGAGGGAGCTTCTGTGGCTTCAGAGCGTACTCAGCCAGGCCATGTCCAGAAACTCGAACCAGATCTACCTGAACAACCTGTTCGCCAACGCCGGCCCCGGTACGGAGCAGCTCTACTGGGAGTGCGCCAACCACGCCCTCGCCACCGAATCCTCCGGCGGCAACCCCTGGGGGGCGGCCACCTGCCGGAACAAGTTCACCGACTACGCCACGCCGCTGGAGTCCCGGTTCTACCACGAGGTCTCCGAGGCGTCCTTCACCATGCGCCTTACGCGGGCCAAGGCGGACGAACTCTGCCAGAAGATCATGGAGAAGTACGAGTCGCTCATCCCCGTGGACAACTACGGCCACAAGATTCAGGAGGTCTACGACATGGACCGGATCGCCCCGCGCGCCGAGTACCTCGACCAGTACAAGCGGATGAAGGACGAACTCTCCGCCATGGGACTGGAGTTCCCCTACTAGGATACGGCCCCGCCGCGGAGAGCCTCGTGCGCCCTCCGCGGCGGGGCCGTATCCAAGTAGGGGAACTCCAGTCCCATGGC
>CALCQG010000034.1 GCA_937897575.1 uncultured Synergistales bacterium
GGCCCCCAGGGCGACCGTCGCCTTGGCGAACTGGATGGTGGCCTCGGTGATGATCGACCCGCCGAGGAGCATGCCGAACTGCATGCCGATGATGGTCATGATGGGGATCATGGCGTTCGGCAGGGCGTGCCTGAAGATCACCACGCGCTCCTTCTGCCCCTTGGCCCGGGCGGTCCGGATGTAGTCCGACCGGATGACCTCGAGCATGCTGGACCGGGTGATCCGCGCGATGATGGCGATGGAGGACCCCGACAGGGTCAGGATGGGGAGCACCATCTCGCTGACGGTGCTGAACCCCATGGAGGGGAACCAGCCGAGGTGCACCGAGAAGGCCAGGATGACCAGCAGGCCGAACCAGAAGGTCGGCATGGAGACCCCCAGCAGCGTGATGAGGGTCACGAAGCTGTCCAGGAGGGAGTACTGCTTGATGGCGCTGATGACCCCCATGGGGATGCCCACCAGGGTGCTGAAGACCACGGACCAGAAGGCGAGCTTGATGGTGGTGGGTATCCGGTTCGCCAGCTCCGAGGACACGGAGCTCTTCATGACGTAGGAGTACCCGAGGTCCCCCTGGAAGATCGCCTTGTAGAGATAGCGGCCGAGCTGCACGATGTAGGGGTCGTCCAGCCCCTGCTCCGCCCTGAAGGCGTCGATGGCCTCCTGGGTCACCTCCTGGCCGAGGGCGATCCGCGCCGGGTCGCCGGGGGTGAAGTAGAGGATCGTGAAGATGATGACCATGACGCTGAGAAAAACGGGGATGAGCTGCAGAATCCTTCGGATCACGTACTTGAGCAAAGGCGATCCCTCCTTGGTGTGGAACGACGTTGACAAGACCGTGCGGTTCGGTGCAGAAGCAGAGAGAGCGAGGTGCCATCTTCGATGAGCGTCCGGAGCGGTCCGCCGCCGGATGCCTCCGGGTCGGGCCTTTTCGACGGGTACTCCGTCGGTCGCAAATGGTCGACCAAAATGTATCACATCGACTCCGAATTCGTCAAGAAAAATTTCACGAGCGTGCCTCCCGACGGGCAACCCTTCAGAGGAGTGAGGCCGTGACGAAGAACGTTGCAGAAAAGGAAACGAGGTGGTTGACTGAGAGGGGACGCCCCTTCGGGTATTTTTCAGTAGTTTTACTGAGAGCCTTTCAGGGGGGACGGAGTAGCATGAGGAACACTACAATTTTTCCGGTCTCTTCGCACCGCTGGCCTCCAGGCGTCGTCTCTCGCCGGCCATCACGCTGTCATGACAAGGAGGGGTTCCGTGTTCCCTTCACCATCTTCCTCTGCTGTTCGCAGAACAGTTCAATGCATCATCGTCTCCCTCGTTCTCCTGGCCCTCCCGGCGGCAGCCCGCGCGGAACTCCCCTGGCGGGAGCACCCGGTCGAATGCGGCGAATCCCTCTTCACAGTGGCCTCCCGGTACGGCGTCTCAACCCTGTCCATAGCCCAGGCCAACGAACTCGCCCCCGACGGCTCCCTTGAGGAGGGGCGGACGCTCCTCGTGCCGAAGAGGGGCTCCGACGTGGTCGTGACCATGGCCGAGGTTCGCGCCCGAAAGCGGGGCGAGACGGTGGTCCCGGAGCTCAAGAAACCGCGGAACACCCTCCCCGTCGTACGGCCGACGGAGGAGCGGGGCGACGCCCTGCACGCCCGGCGGGCGGAGACCTTCATCATCCCCGTGGCGGGGGTCGTCTCGTCCAGGTACGGCAAACGGGGCTCCCGGTTCCACGACGGCATCGACATCCCGGCCCCGGCGGGCACGCCCATCGTGGCGGCCAAGTCGGGGACCGTCATCTTCTCGGGGCGGCAGAACGGGTACGGCAACACCGTGACCGTCGACCACGGCGACGGCACCGTCACCCGGTACAGCCACAACTCTGCGAACCTCGTCAAGAAGGGCCAGTGGGTGAAGCAGGGCCAGCCCATCGCCAAAATCGGCCGAACGGGCCGGTCAACCTGCAATCACCTGCACCTGAGCCTCTTCGTCAACGGAAAGCGGGTCAACCCGGGGAAGCACTTCCCCTACTGACCGGACGCCCCCTCGCCTCTCCTCCGGGCGGCCTCTAGTCGTCCCAGGGGAAGAGTATCCAGCGGCGCCCCTCCACCACGTCGTAGATCCTCCCGTACCTCCGGTCCCATGCGTATATCCCGTTCGAGGCGGGCTGCCCCGCCCCGTTCAGGAACGTCATCCGCTCGTCGATGGCCCGACCCCTCCGGACGGTCCCGCGCACCGGTCGGGCAAAGGGGAGGCTCCCCACGGTCCGCTTGGCCTCGGGCCACTGCCCGAAGACCGGGGCAAGGCCCCGCCGCTCCATCTCCTCCACTATGAGGCCGTACTCGGCGGGGCTCGTGGTGATGAAGGTGAACTTGGCCCGCGACGAGTTCATGAACCGCTCCATGAGGTCGAGGGCGAGGGCGTCGGCGCCCTGCTCCCCGAGCCGGAGAAGGTAGAGGGCCCCCAGATAGACCCCGTCCGCCGCGGCGAGGGGCGCCGGGACGAAGGACGGCCGGAGAAACCCCGACACCCTCGTCCATCGGGCCGGGTCACCCTCGGGGTAGAGCGCGTCGATCAGGGCGACGGCGTTGGCCGCCTTTCGCCTGGGCGACAGCTCCTTGGTGAAGAGGGACGTCCAGAGCCCGTAGGGCGTCCTCTGATCGGCCTCGTATCGCAGCTCCTCGTGAAGCGCCCGGGCCGCCTCCCGCCCCTCGGCCCTCCGCGTATACCGCTCGGCGAGCTCGTTGAACCGGTCGTCCTCCGCCCAGGCCCGCCCTCCGGCCAGGAGGGCGACCACCACCAGCATCCAGAGACACACCCTCGTGCTTCTCATGAAGACCACCTCCGTTCTCGTTCTCTCATCGGCCGGGGAACCGAACCCGGTACAGGGCCATGAGGGACGCGAGCCGTCGCGCCGTCTCCTCCTGCCCCGGGGGGAAGGAGCCCCGGATCCGCTCCAGTTCCTCATCCACCGCATCCTTCGGCGGGGTGACGCGCACGGGGCGCCGCCTGGCCGGCTGCGTCGGCGCCCGGACGCTCCCTACGGTGACCTTCAGGGAGGTCACCGTCAGGCCCGTCCGCTCCGACAGGGCTCTGGCCACCGTTCCGCCCCGCATGGACAGGGCTTTCGCCGCCGTCGGCGTCTCGGCCCGAACGAACAGGACCCCTTCGGCTCCTCCTCGCCAGCGCCGGTCCGACGACGGCCTCCCACTCCTCGCGGACGCGGGGAAAGGCCAGTTTTTCCTCGGCTCCCTCGGGCAGGGCCCCGTGAAGAAGATCTCCCATGGCCCGGAGGGCCCTCGGCCCGCGCCTCCTCACCCCGCCGTCCTCCTGCTCCCCCAGGCGTGGAGATAGACCGTGACGAGATGGATGTCCGTGGGCGTGACGCCCGCGATGCGCCCGGCCTGCCCGACGGTCCGGGGCCGGATGGCGGCGAGCTTCTGCCGGCTCTCCGTCAGCAGCCCAGGGATGGCGTCGTAGTCCAGGCCGTCGGGGAGGCGCAGGTCCTCGAGCTTCTTCACCCGGGCCACCTGGCGGCCCTGACGCTCGATATACCCCTCGTACTTGACGGCCACCTCCAGGGCGAGGGGCTCGTCGCCCCGCAGCCCTTCGTCCGGGGGGGCGAACCGCGCCACCATGGCGTAGGGCACGTGGGGGCGGCGCAGCAGTTCGGCGCCGGTCACGGACTCCGAGAGGGGCGCGGACCCCACCTCGGCGAGGGCGGCGTTCAGCCCCTCCGAGGGAGCAACCCGGACCCCGTTCAGCCGCTCGATCTCGTCGTCGATCCGCCGCCATCGGGCGCAGAGGGCGCTCCACTGCTCGTCGGACAGAAGTCCGAGCCGGCGGCCGATTGGGGCGAGGCGCCGGTCGGCGTTGTCGTGGCGAAGGAGGAGCCGATGCTCGCATCGGCTTGTGAGCATCCGGTAGGGCTCGTTGGTCCCCTTGGTGACGAGGTCGTCCACGAGGACGCCCATGTAGGCCTCGGATCGGCCGAGGACGAGGGACTCCTCCCCCCGCACGGAGAGGACGGCGTTGATGCCGGCGAGCAGCCCCTGGGCCGCCGCCTCCTCGTACCCCGACGTGCCGTTGATCTGGCCGGCGCAGAAGAGGCCCGGCAGGGCCTTGACCTCCAGGGACGGGGCGAGCTGGGTCGGGTCCAGGGCATCGTACTCGATGGCGTACCCCGGCCTGGTGATGTGCGCCCGGGAGCACCCGGGAAGGGTCCGGACCATCTCGAGCTGCACGTCGAAGGGGAGGCTCGTGGAGAAGTTCTGCATGTAGACCTCCCGGTTGCCGGCCGACACGGGCTCGAGGAAGACGAGATGGCTCCCGCGCTCGGGGAACCGGAGCACCTTGTCCTCGATGGAGGGGCAGTACCTCGGGCCCGAGCTCTCCATCCACCCCATGGAGAGGGGGGACCGGTCGAGATTCCTCCGGACGAGGTCGTGGGTGGCCTCGTTGCTTCGCGTCAGGTAGCAGGCGTAGCCCTCGTACACCCGGCCCTCGTTCCAGAGGGAGAAGGCCAGCGGTTCGGCGGCGCTCCCCTGGGCGACGAGCTCCTTCGTGTCGAGGGAGTCGAGGTGGAGCCTCGGGGTGGTGTCGGTCCTCATGCGCCGCATCCTGAGACCGCGGCGGGCCAGGTCCCCGGACAGCGCCAGGGAGGGGGGCTGCCCCATGGGCCCCGAGGGGAAGCTCGCCGTCCCGAGGAACACCCGGCTCCCGAGATAGGTCCCCGTGGCGAGCACAACGGCCCTCCCCTCGTAGAGGAGCCCGAAGGCCGTCCCCACGCCGCGGACCCGGCCGCCCTCCACATGGAGGCCCGTCACGTGCTCCTGACGGACGTCGAGGTTCTTCTGGGTCTCCGTGGCCAGGATATAGTGCCCGGCGTACCGGCCGAGATCGCACTGGGCCCGGAGGGCCTGGACCGCCGGCCCCTTGGAGGTGTTGAGCCACCGGACGAGCATGGTCGAGCTGTCGGCCGCTTTGGCCTGCTCGCCGCCGAGGGCGTTCCCCTCCCGGACGAGGTGCCCCTTGGCCGGGCCGCCTATGGAGGGGTTGCAGGGCATGGCCCCCGTGTTGTCCAGGGCGAGGTTGAGCTGCAGGACCGAGGCCCCCATCCGGGCCGCGGCGAGGGCCGCCTCGCACCCGGCGTGCCCCCCTCCGACGACGATGACGTCGTACCTCTTCTCGTAGGGGATCACGAGCTCCGCCCCTCCTCGCACTTGGCGCCGGACAGGGGAAGAACCTGCCCGCCGTCCACGCGCCAGACCTGCCCGGGCCAGGCCCGGACCACGGGCTCCGCCGCCGTGGCGATGACCTGCCAGCCCATCCGGTGCAGCACCGCCACCGTGCTCTTCCGCCCCTCCTCGTCGAGCTCCGAGGCGATCTCGTCCAGCAAAATGATGGGGGCCTTCCCGAGGCGACGCTCCACAACCCGCCCTGCGGCGAGCATGAGCGCCACGGAGGCCCGGCGCTTCTGCCCCCGGCTCAGCAGAGACCCCGCCGCCCGCCCCCCGCTCGTTATGAGCAGATCGTCCCTGTGGGGCCCCACTAGGGGAACGCAGCAGCGACACTCCCGCTCCCGCGCCGCCTCCAGGGACTCCCACCAGTCGGCGAGGGGGTCGCGCTGCCTGCCGCCGCCCCCGCGGTG
>CALCQG010000035.1 GCA_937897575.1 uncultured Synergistales bacterium
GGCATCCCCCTCCAGGAGCAGCTGATACACAAGGACCTCCCCGCGCTGGAGTCCGTCCTCGGCCTGGGGCTTACCTACGGCCTGCTCAAAGGCCGGGGAAACTACGTTTGTCTTCTTCGCGCCGAGGAGACCACCGGCGCGTCGGGCACCGAAAGCGGCTACCTCTCCTACGGAGACGGAGGTGCGGCTTCACGGCAGGTGGAGGCCTGGGTCCGAAGAACGACGACGGGCGACCTCGGAGCTCTCCCTGCCTCCCGATTCCCCCGCAGTGCTCCGTATCGCGGCGTCCTCCCGGACCTGCCTCGGTTTTCGCTGTCCGCTGCGGGAGGCGTGTTTCGCACAGAAGGTCCTGAAGGATGCGCAAGGCTGGTCCGTCGTCGTGGCGAACTACCACCTTTTCTTCTCCTACATACTGGGCAGCGGCAACCCCTTCCCCGTCTCATACGACCTGTTGATCTGCGACGAGGCGCACAAGATACCGGACGCCGCACGGTCGTCCATGACGGTGACCGCTTCGCGCGACGACCTCGTCCGGTTGTTGCGGAGCAGAATTTTCCTGTCCGACGATTCGTCGTCGTCGGTTCGGGCGACCAATGAGGAGAGAAGCGCCGTCGCCGCGGAGATCCGCCAGGAGGCGGTCCGGTTCTACGAGCTGCTCGAGGTGAAATGCCCGCAGGCCAAGGCGGCCTTCACGTCGCGGAACGAGGAGCTGTGGCATCAACAGCAGGTTGTCTCGGAGAAAATCCGCACGCTCCTCGACATGGTTGCCCCGGAGACGGACGGGGAGGACGAGGAGGAGGACGGCGCCATAGCCGTCTGGACCGAGGAGCTTCAACGCGCTCGAACCGCCCTGGAGTGGTGCGCGTCGGTGGGGCAGTACCCCGAGTGGGCCTATTGGAAGGACGGCGCTTCGCTCTCGAGCGCCCCCGTGGTGTCCTCCGCCGAGGCGTCACAGTGCCTCCAGTCCGGGGCGGCGGAGAAGGCGTTCTTCGTCTCCGCCACGTTGACCCTCGGCGGCACGTGGGACTACTGGATGCGGGAATCGGGCATCCGCCCCACCGCCTTCTTCATCGGAGGGTCGTCCTTCGATCTGGAAGCCCAGATGGAGATCGTGGTGGTGGACACGGGGCTGTCCGTCACCGACACTGAGTACGACGGGACGGTTTGCCGCGTCGTCGAGAAACTGACGGAGGCCAACGGCGGTCGGACGCTCGTGCTAGCCAGCTCGCACCGGTTGCTGAAGAAGTTGGGGGAGACCTTCCGGAGAAAGAGGAGGTCCTACGCCGTCCTCGTCCAGGGCGACCTGCCGAGGACGGAGCTGCTCGAGTTCTTCCGGAAGGACGAGACCTCCGTCCTGATAGGCAGCGCCTCCTTCCGGGAGGGCGTGGACGTTCCGGGCGGCGGACTGACCCAGGTCATCATCGACCGCATCCCCTTCCCGCACCCGGGCGACCCCATGGTCCAGGCGCGGACGACCCTCGAAGGGCAGGCCGCCTTTTGCCGGAGCACTCTGCCCGAGGCCAAGATGGTGCTGAAACAGGCCGCCGGCCGCCTGATCCGGAGCACGACGGACTCCGGCAGAGTGGTGATCGTCGATGGGCGCGTGCTGGACCGAAAGGACTGGAACATCCCCGCCGTGCTGCCCAGGGTGCGGTATCGCCGGCTGTTCGTCCCGCCGAAATCGGTTGCCCCTTCCGAAGCGGTGTGATATAGTATCAAGGTTGAAAAAAAGCTGCGAATGCAGCATCATCTGTATGATTGCAGTCGGGAGGTGTACCCCATGAAGCAGACGTTTCAGCCCCACAACAGGCCGCGAAAGAGAAAGATGGGCTTTCTTGCCCGTTCCAGCTCTCCCACGGGACGCCGAATTCTCCGCAACAGGAGGAGAAAGGGCCGCGCACGGCTGGCCGTATAGCCTGTGCGGCTTTTTTTTCCGAAATCCCTTCGCCTGCTCCGTGGATGGGAGTTTGACCTTGTCTTCCGCACCGGCAATCGACTTCGAGGCGATCTGGTGCGGTTAGTGTTTGTGGAGGCGCCCGACGGACGGCGGCGAGTAGGCATGGCCGTCGGACGAAAGCAGGGCAAGTCCCACGTCCGGAACCGGGGACGGCGGGTGCTCAGGGAAGGGGCCCGGAGGCTTCTCCCTTGGGTGCGGGAGGGGGTCTGGATCATACTCTCTCTGCGGAGCGCAGGATTGACGGCAAACGCACGGGACGTTTATATGGACCTCGCCGCGGTGCTTTCCCGCGAGGGGCTCCTCACGCTCGATTGGCCGGGACCCAATTGGAACTGCCCGAACGAAGGTGGCCCGACACGATGACGATGATGGCGAAGGTCGCGATCGCACTTGTGCGGGGGTATCAGATTCTGCTGTCCCCGTATCTCGGGAGGAACTGCCGTTTCCACCCCTCATGCTCGCAGTACGCGATCGACGCCATTGCGATCCATGGGTTTTTCAAAGGAACGCTGCTCTCTGTGCGGCGCCTGTGCAAGTGTGCACCATGGCATCCCGGGGGTTATGACCCGGTGCCGATTCCGGCCCGTCACGGAGCCACGGGCTATTCGACCGAGGATGGTGATTAAGAGTGGGTTCTCTCTGGAATTACTTAGGCGATCTCATGATGAAGTTGATGGAGCTCGTCCACGGTTTCACAGGGTCGTGGGGCCTCGCGATCATCGCCCTCACCCTTCTTGTCCGCCTTCTGCTGCATCCGCTCACCCACAAGCAGATGACGAGCATGCAGAAAATGCAGAAGCTGCAGCCCCGCCTCAAGATGCTGCAGGAGAAGTACAAGGACGACAAAGAGTCCCTGAACCGCGAGATGATGGCCCTGTACCGGGAAAACAAAGTGAACCCCGCCGCCGGATGCCTTCCTCTGCTCGTCCAGCTGCCCATCTTCATCCTTCTGTACCGGGTCCTGACCAACTACGACTTTTCGGGCGTATCCTTCCTCGGAATCCAGCTGGACGGCTCCGTCCTCTCCACCCTGGCGAAAGCCGTCAACCTGACCGTCGCGCCGGACCAGCAGATAGGGATCATGGCCGTCTTCAACGCCATTGTTCAGAACCCCGCCGGGTTGGCGAACGTGGGAGTCTACCTTCCGAACCTCCTGCTCCTTCTGGGCATCGCCTTCCTGACCTGGTACCAGCAGCAGCTCTCCGCCAGCGGCAATCCACAGATGGCCATGATGAACTGGTTCATGCCCCTCTTCCTGACCTTCATCTGCCTCAGCCTTCCGGGCGGTGTCCTGCTCTACTGGGGCGTGTCGTCCCTTCTCGGCGTCGTCCAGCAGGTCTACATGACGCGGAAAACGGCGGCCGAAATGCATCAGAAGCCCGTCCTGCACAAGGACAAACCGGTCAAGAACGAGAATGAATGAGGAGACCCCTTTCGAGAGAGGAGGAGAGCGCGGCGTGAACGATACCGAGGTGCTCGTGTTCGATGTCCAGACGATGGAGGAGGCCC
The DNA here is from genome assembly GCA_937897575.1 of uncultured Synergistales bacterium. Taxonomy (GTDB): domain Bacteria; phylum Synergistota; class Synergistia; order Synergistales; family Aminobacteriaceae; genus CALCQG01. The sequence continues at coordinate 3,467 of CALCQG010000035.1, forward strand.
GCCTCGACGCGGCGGAGGCCTGGGGTGTCGATCCGTCGGACGTTTCGCTGACGACCCTTGAAGAGGACAAAAGGTTCTTCGGCTTTCTCGGGAAAAAATTGCGCGTGGAGGCCCGCCCTGTGGCACCTCTCTCCCTTCTCCGCGGAAAATCGCTGGCGAAGGAGCTCATCGCCCTGATGGACCTTCATATCTCACCGGAGCTCGACGAGTCGCATATGATCAACCTCGTCGGCGACGACGCGGGGATCATCATCGGGAAATACGGAGAGACGCTGAAGGCCATGGAGTTCCTGCTGAATCTCATGGCGCGCCAGGCGGACGAAGGCGAACGGATACGCCTCGACAGCGACGGGTACCGCGAGCGGCGCGAGGAGAGTCTCCGGCGACTCGCTCTCTCGGCGGCACGGGAGACCTCGAGGCGGAGAAGACCGACCTATCTCGAGCCCATGACCAGCTGGGAGCGGCGCATTATTCACATGACCCTCCAGGACCGGGAGGGGATAGAGACCCGATCCATGGGCGAGGCCCCCTACAGACGGGTTGTCGTGTGGCCGACGGGTGCTTCGGAAAGAGAGTACGACCGCCGCTAGGCCCGCGCCCCATGACCTCTCTTGTTTGCCCCTGTCTGCAGCCCTCCGGTCTCGTGGGGGCTGCAGTTTTTTTAGGTGCCTCCTTTGCTGCGGCGCGCTCGGCTCTGAAACACGGCGGAGCGATGGATCAGTAAAAGAAACGATGCTCCCGGAGAAAACGGACGTACAATAGTGTCAGATTCTATCGGAGGTGGTCAGCATGGCAACAGTACGTACATCGGCGTTTCGGAGAATGGGGCTCTGCGTGGCGGTTTTTGTCGCGTTGACGCTGCTCGTGAGCGGCAGCGCCCTTGCGGCGGTTCAGGACCCCTTCACAGGGAATCCCGTCGCCAAGATCGCGCGGGATCATTCGAATGCGGTGGTGAACATCGACGTGGAGGGGACGGTGCAACAGTCCTCGCCCTTTGCGGACGATCCGATCTTCCGGCACTTCTTCGGCGATCAGTTCAGGGATTTCTCCCGCTCGGTCCCCATGAAGGGGCGCGGGTCGGGGTTCCTTGTATCGAAGGACGGTCACATCCTCACGAACAACCACGTGGTGGAGAAGGCCGACAAGATAACGGTCACCTTCTCGAACGGGGAGACCCGCGACGCAAAGGTGCTGGGCAAGGATCCCACCTTTGACCTGGCCGTCCTCAAGATCGAGGGAAACAACTACCCCTTCCTCGAGCTCGGCGACTCGGACAAGACGGAGGTGGGCGAGTGGGTCGTCGCCATCGGGAACCCCTACGGCCTGGAGCACTCCGTCACCGTGGGCGTCATCTCGGCGAAGAACAGGAGCGTGCACGCCAGCGACGTCAACTTTGACGGGTTCCTCCAGACGGACGCGGCCATCAACCCGGGCAACAGCGGCGGACCGCTCATCGATCTCCAGGGGCAAGCCGTGGGGATCAACACGGCCATCATCCCCTTTGCCCAGGGCATCGGCTTCGCGGTTCCCATCAACATGGCCAAGCAGATTATGGACGACCTCATCAAGTTCGGCGAGGTCAAGAGAGGGTGGCTCGGCGTCTACATACAGCCTCTCACCAAGGACTTCGCCGAGGCGTACGGGGTGAAGGAGGAGACGGGCACGATCGTCGGCGACGTGGTACAGGACTCTCCCGCCGACAAGGCGGGCATCCGACGGGGTGACGTGCTTCTGTCCGTCAACGGCGAAAAGGTGAAGAATCCGCAGGAGTTCGTGGCGAAGGTCCGTCAGAAGCTTGCGGGCGACAAGGTGACCATCGAACTGGTACGTCAGCGAAGGACGCAGACGGTGGACGTGGTCCTGAGCGAGGTCCCGGGCAGCGAGGGCTCGGTCCGCGCCGCCGGAACGGGCGGGTCGCAGGCGCTCAAATCCCTCGGGATAGAGGTCGGTCCGGTCACGGAGCAGATGCAGCGGGAGTTGAAGCTGAAGAATCGGGACGGAGTGGCCGTCCTCTCGGTGGAAAATGGTTCCATGGCCCAGAGGGCAGGCATCCGGACGAACGACATCCTGCTCGAGGTCAACGGCGAGCGAGTAACCGGCGCCCAGTCGCTGGACAAGATCGCGACGAAAAAGGGTTCGTCCACCGTGCTGCTCATATGGCGGGATGGCAGGACGTTCTTCGTCTCCATCAGGCCTGAGAACTGACCGGTTCACGCAGAAGAGCCCGCCCTGAGGTCAGGGCGGGCTCTTTCGCGTTTTTCGAAGGGCGGAGCCGTCTCATTGCATTATCAGGCCATAGACACATTCTTCCCGGACCGAAGTTGACGGACCTGGCGAACGCCCTTGATACCGGCTTCATGACCCGCACATCGTTCGGGACGCTGAGCCGCCATTCGCACGGGGTGCTTGCAATTCGGAGGTGGGGACAGCCCGTCGGGCAGGAGGCTTTGTACCCCACGCCCCGGATCGTCGTGATGAGCGTATCGCACTGGACGGCGTGCAGGCTGTCCCGAAGGTGTTTGATGTGGACGTCCACAATGTTGCTTCGCTGTATGGTTTTCCCTTTCCACAGGGTCTCCACGATGCGCTCCCGCGTGAAAACCTCGCCCTCGTGGCTCAGGAGGAGTTCGAGGATATCGAACTCCTTGCGCCGAAGAGGGAGCAGCCTGTCGTTCCACCGACACTCCCGTGTGACGGGGTCCAGCCGGAGTGCGCCGCAGACGATGGGTGAAGGGCGCGGTTTCGAGCTCCTCCTCTGAAGAGCCTGGACCCGGGCGATCAGCTCCCTGAGGTCGAAGGGCTTTGTGAGATAGTCGTCGGCCCCGTGCTCGAAGCCCGAGAGGATGTCCTCCACCGTCGCTCTGGCGGAGAGGATCAGGACGGGGATGTCGCTGCCGTCCGAACGAATCCGATCGAGCATCTGAAGGCCGTCCATCCCCGGCAGCATGATGTCCAGGACGATGCACCCGAACTCCGACCCGGCCAGCGCCTCGAGCCCCTCTTCGGCAGAGTAGGCCCGGCCGACGGTCTGGCCGCTCCGGGCAAGCCCCTCGGCGAGGATCTGAACAAGGTCCTTGTTGTCGTCTATGATGAGAACGGACATTTGGACGCTCCTTTCCCGCTGGAGAGTGGCGAGGTGTACCTGTGCTCCGATTAAAACACAGCCGCCGCGGGTTGTCGAGCGCCCCGGATACCTCAGAAGACACGGTGCAATGGGAGGAGGCCGCATTGCTTTCTTTCTGTGGAGATGGTACTATTCAGTGGACCCTGACTCGGATCAGCGCGTAGCGCCTTCTGTGTCACGGGATTTTTCAGGCAGAGGTGAAAGGTGACATGTTGGAACGGGACGAGAAGCAGGGCATCATATCGGAGTACAAGACCCACGAGAGCGATACGGGGTCCCCGGAAGTCCAGGTCGCGATGTTGACGAAAAGGATCCGTGACCTGACGGACCACCTCAAGACCCACAAGAAGGACTTCCACTCGCGCCTCGGGCTCCTGAAGATGGTCGGACGACGGAGAAAATTGCTGAGATACCTGAGGGACAAGGACTTCAACAGATATCGCGCACTCATCGAGAAACTCGGGCTGAGACATTAGAGGCGGCCTAGGTTCGTGCGGGGACGGAAGACGTCCTCGCACTTTTTTTGTGCGCTTTGTGGTATCCTTACTTCGCATATAAAAAGAGGAGGAAAAAAAGAGAATATGGAAAAAACGTTTACGGTCCAGATAGGCGCGCACCCCATGACGTTCTCCACGGGGAAGGTCGCGAAACAGGCGAACGGGGCAGTTGTGGCCCGGCACGGCGAGACGTCCATCCTCGCTACGGCGTGCATAACGGATAAGCCCAGGACGGGGATCGACTTCTTTCCTCTCCTTGTGGACTTCGAGGAGCGGTTCTATTCGGCGGGGAAAATCCCCGGAGGGTTCATCAAACGGGAGGGGCGTCCTTCGGAGACGGCCATCCTGAGCTCCCGGGTCATCGACCGGTCGATCCGCTCCCTCTTCGACGAGACGATGCGGCACGATGTCCACGTTGTGGCCACCGTGCTCTCCGTCGACCAGATCAATCCGCCCAACATCCTCGGCATCAACGCCGCGTCGGCGGCTCTGTCGATCTCCGACGTCCCCTGGGGCGGTCCCGTGGGGGCCGTCCGGGTCGGCTACCGGGAGGGCGCTCTGGTCGTGAACCCGACTGAGGAGGAGATGCTCGATTCGGAGCTCGACCTTCTCGTTGCGGCGCACGCCGACGGCATCACCATGGTGGAGTGCGGTTCCAAAGAGGTCTCTGAGGAGCTGCTCGTGGACGCCCTCGACCTCGCCCAGCGGGAGATCATGAAGCTGGTGAACCTGTTCAACGAGATGCGCGCCGCCGTCGGGAAGGAGAAAATGGTCGTCCCCGGCCCGATGGCCTACCCCGATATCGAGGAGTGGATTCGCTCGTCCCTCGGCGGCGAGATCCGCGAGGCCGTGCTGATCCACGAGAAAAAGGCGAGGGAGACGAAGATCGCTTCGGCGCGGGAAAAGGCCCTGGAGCACTTCACCGAGGCCTACCCCGCGAGCGGCGACTATATCGCCGCCTCCATCGACGAGCTCGTCAAGGGGACGATGCGTTCGCTCATCGTGAACGAAGGCGTCCGGGCCGACGGGCGGGCGATGGACCAGTTGCGGAAAATCACCTGCGAGACGGACGTGCTGCCCAGGGTGCACGGCTCGGCGCTCTTCACGCGAGGGGAGACCCAGGCCCTCGTCGTCACCACGCTGGGCATGATGGGCGTCGACGATCAGATCCTGGACGGGCTGAAGCAGGACGAACCGGCGAAGCGCTTCATCCTGCACTATAACTTCCCGCCCTTCTCCGTGGGCGAGGTGCGCCCCATGCGCGGCCCCGGCCGACGGGAGATAGGGCACGGCGCTCTTGCCGAGCGCGCGCTCCGTCCGCTCATCCCCGGCGAGGAGGAGTTCCCCTACGTCATGCGGGTCGTGTCGGACATCCTTGAATCCAACGGCTCGAGCTCCCAGGCATCCATCTGTGGCGGCAGTCTGTCGCTCATGAACGCGGGCGTCCCGATCAAGAAACACGTCGCGGGCGTCGCCATGGGACTGATCAAGGAGGGCGAGAAGGTGGCCATCCTCACCGATATCCAGGGTCTGGAGGACCACTTCGGCGATATGGACTTCAAGGTCGCGGGGACGAGGGACGGCGTGACGGCCCTGCAGATGGACAACAAGGCCGGCGGCATCACGCGGCATATCCTTGAGCAGGCCCTCTCCCAGGCCCGTTCCGCGCGGATGATCCTGCTCGACAAGATGGAGGAGGCCATTCCGACGGCGGCCTCCCTCTCGCCCAACGCACCGCGAATCTTCATGACGACCATCGACCCCGAGAAGATCCGGGACGTCATAGGCCCCGGCGGCAAGGTCATCCGCGGCATCACCCAGAAGACCGGCGTGAAGATCAACGTGGAGGACTCGGGCGCCATCCAGATCGGCGGACCGACGCAGGAAAAGGTGGACGAGGCCCTTGCCATCATCCGCGGACTGACCAAGGATCTGGAGCCAAACGAGGTCTATTACGGCACGGTGACGCGGCTGATGACCTTCGGAGCCTTCGTCGAGTGCCTCCCCGGCAAGGAGGGCTTGCTCCACGTGAGCGAGATCAGCACGCACCGGGTTCCCAAGGTGGACGACGTCCTCAAGCCGGGGGACAAGGTCCTCGTGATGGTCAAGGAGATCGACGACATGGGACGGGTCAACCTCACGAGGCGACGGATACTCGAGAATGAGCAGCGCATCGTCGCCGAGGGGTTGGGAGACGTCATCGAGAGCGAGAAGGCGCGTGACGCGGCCATAGCCGTCCTGGCGGCAACGTGCAAGGACGAGCCGAGGGCACCGGGGCGCAGCCGTCCGCCGTCCCACCAGGATCGCGGGGACCGCGTCGAGAGGGGAGACCGACGGGGGGCGCCACGGCGCCACTCCTCAGGCGGGCGGGAGTAGCTTCCGTGACCGTCCGTGTTCGTCTGGTGCGGCAGGGGCGGGCGAAGGAGTTCCCCCTGCCAGCCTACGGGACGCCTTTTTCGGCCGGGGTGGATATCCGGTCGGCGGAGGACGCCGTTATAGAGTCCGGGGAACGGGCGAGCGTCGCCACGGGGCTGTATATGGAACTTCCCGTCGGATACGAGGCTCAGGTCCGCCCGAGAAGCGGACTGGCCATCCGACATGGGGTGACCATCCTGAACGCGCCGGGGACGATCGACAGCGACTATCGGGGAGAGATACGGGTGCTCCTCGTGAACCTCGGCCTCGACCCCTTCCAGATCCGCTGCGGCGACCGGATAGCGCAGATGGTGATCGCGCCCGTCTCCCGAGTGGAGTGGGAGGAGAGCGACGAGCTCGATGAATCGGAACGGGGCGCGGGAGGGTTCGGCAGCACGGGGACCTGTTGACAGGAGCGACCCCGGGGGTATAAGATGCACAGATAATATGGACGCGCGATGAGAGGAAGAGTACGAACACCGCTCCTTCCCAGAGAGGAGGGCTCCAGGCTGAAAGGCCCTCTGGGGAGCAGTTCCGAAGACCGTCCTTGAGCGGACGCCGAAAAGCCCGAAGGCTCGGGAGAAGGCGTCGGGGTTCCGCCCCGTACAGCGGGAAAGAGCGCCTCGTCGTTCAGAGGCGGAACTGGAGTGGAACCACGGCAGCCCACGTCGTCTCCAAATTGGAGATCCGTGGGCTTTTTCATATCTCAAGGAGGGAATCGAATGTTCGAGGGTGTGGGGGCAAACGGAAAAAGAGTTCAGTACGAATCGGCCACGGCGAAGGAGGTCCTCGCGCAGCTGGGGCTTCTCGAAGGAGCGGTGGCGGCGAAGGTCAACGGAAAGAACGTGGACCTCGGGGCGGTCCTCTCCGAGGGAGGGACCGTAGAGCCCATCCTGGCATCGTCGGAGGAGGGGCTGGACATTCTTCGCCATTCGGCGGCCCACCTCATGGCCCAGGCCGTGTCGTCGCTCTACCCCGGTACGCGCTACGGCGTCGGCCCGTCGATCAAGGACGGCTTCTACTATGACATGGAGATCCCGGGGACCATCACCGAGGCAGACCTTCCGGCCATCGAACGGGAGATGCGCCGCCTCGCCAAAAGGGCCACCCCGGTCCTCCGGAAGGAGATGAGCAAAGAGGAGGCTCTGGCCTACTTCAAGGAGAAGGACGATCCCTACAAACAGGAGATCATCTCGGACCTTGAGGAGCCGGTCGTCACGCTCTACTCCCAGGGCGACTACGCCGACCTCTGCCGTGGGCCCCATGTCCCCGACACCTCCTATATCCGGCACTTCAAACTTCTCTCCATGGCCGGCGCCTACTGGCGGGGCGACGAGAAGAACATCATGCTCACCAGAGTCTACGGCACGGCCTTTGCCGACGAGGACGCCCTCACGTCGTACCTGCACAGGGTGGAGGAGGCGAAGAACAGGGATCATCGACGCCTGGGCAAGGAGCTGGACCTCTTTAGCCTGCAGCCCGAGGGGCCGGGGTTCCCCTTCTTCCATCCCAAGGGCATGGTCATCCTCAACACCCTGACGGAGTTCTGGCGCAGGGAGCACACCAAGCGAGGGTATCAGGAGATCAGGACGCCCCTCATCCTCGACCGCGATCTCTGGATCCGCTCCGGGCACTGGGACCACTACCGGGACAACATGTACTTCACGGAGATCGACGAGCAGCCCTTTGCCATAAAGCCGATGAACTGCCCCGGCGGAATGCTGATCTACAAGACGCAGCTGCGGAGCTACCGCGATCTCCCCATGCGCAACGCCGAGCTGGGCATAGTGCACCGTCACGAACGGAGCGGCGTCCTGCACGGGCTCATGCGGGTGCGGTGCTTCACCCAGGACGACGCGCACCTGTACTGCAGGCCCGACCAGGTCAAGGACGAGATCAAGGGGATCATGGACCTCTGCCGGTTCATCTACAGCGACGTCTTCGGCTTCAAGTACTCCGTGGAGCTCTCCACCAGGCCCGACAACTCCATGGGCGCGGAGGAGCAGTGGCATGAGGCGGAAGAGGCGCTCCGACAGGCTCTCGAGGAGACGAACTCCGTCTATAAGCTGAACCCGGGCGACGGGGCGTTCTATGGCCCCAAGATCGACTTCCATCTCGAGGACTGCATCGGGCGGACCTGGCAGTGCGGCACCATCCAGCTGGACTTCCAGATGCCCGAAAAGTTCGACCTGACCTACGTAGGGGCCGACGGCAAGGAACACCGCCCCGTCATGCTCCACAGGACGGTCCTCGGCAGCCTCGAACGGTTCTTCGGCATCCTGATCGAGAACTTCGCCGGTGCGTTCCCCTACTGGATCGCACCCGTGCAGGTCAAGGTCCTGCCCATCTCGTCCGACTTCTTCGACTATGCCAGGGCCGTTGCCGCCGAGGTCTCGTCCTGGGGGGTGCGCGTCGAGGTGGACGAGCGGGACGAGAAGCTCGGGAAGAAGATACGGGATGCGCAGACCCAGAAGCTCCCGTACATGCTCGTCCTCGGCGAAAAGGAGCGGGAGGCCGACGGCGTGGCGCCGAGGGAGCGGAGCAAGGGCGACCTCGGGCTGATGTCCATGGGAGAGTTCAGAAAGGTCCTGGAGGACGAGTTCTCCCCCCTGAAGGGGTAAATGACCCCGCGGCTTGCATCGCGGCGGCGCTTGTGGTATATTGCTTAGGTTAAATAGGGTCAAGCAGAGGGGCCACCCTCTCACCGCGCGATTTTCCCTGTCGCCCGGTCTCAGAGATACTCTCAGATGTTGTGGGGGGCCGGTGGCGTGACCATCGGCCCTTTTCCATCATGTTCAGGAGGTGAAAAGCTATAGTAGCACGAAAAGACGATGGCGATCCGAGGGTCAACGAAGAGATCACGGTCAAGGATGTCCTCCTTATCGATGAAAAAGGCGTCAAGATCGGACTGACTCCCACGGCGGAGGCTATTCGCATGGCCGAAGAGAGGCTTCTTGATCTTGTCGAGGTCGCCCCTCAGGCATCGCCCCCCGTGTGCAGGATTCTGGACTACGGGAAGTACCGGTACCAGCTCCAGAAAAAAGAGAAGGACGCGCGGAAGAAACAGAAGGTCCAGACCATGAAGGAAATAAAAATGCGTCCGAAGATCGACGAACACGACTACGACTTCAAGGTGCGGGCCATAAAGAGCTTCCTCGAGGATGGGCACAGAGTGAAGGTCTCGGTGTTCTTCCGGGGGAGGGAGATGGCCTTTCTCGGCAAGGGAACGGAGGTGCTCTCCCGGGTTATCGCCGAATGCGAGGGACTGGGCAAGAGCGAGGGCGATCCCCGGATGGAGGGGCGATACATGCGCATCATGCTGACGCCCATCAACCAGCCCCAGCCGAAGAGCGCGCCAAAAGCGGAGAAGCCGAAACCGGCGGAGAAGGCGAAACCAGCCGCGGCCGTTCCAACGCCAACGCCGGTGCCAGTAACGGAGTGACTCCCGATCGTACAAGATATGTACCCCGCAAACGGGGGATCTACCGAAGGGTATGGGGAAGGAGGACAGTGTCATGCCGAAATTGAAGTCCCATTCAGGGGCGAAGAAACGGTTTTCTGCGACGGGTTCGGGAAAGCTTGCATACAGAAAGGCGGGACGGGGCCATCTGCTCACGTGCAAATCGCCCACACGTCTGAAAAGACTGCGTAAAACGGGGTATGTTGACTGCACGCTGATGGACCACATGAAGAAGCTGCTCCCCTACGCGTAAGGGAGAACGAATATATTCATGAAAGAGGTGACCTGCCATGCCCCGCGTCAAGGGCGGTAGTGCAAGCGATAGAAAGCGCAAAAAGCTGTTCAGCATCACAAAAGGGTACTGGGGCCAGAAGAAGAACGTCTATCGAAAGGCCAGGGAGGCCTATCTCCACTCCCTCTCGAGGGCGTACAACGACAGAAAACGCAAAAAAAGAGATTTTCGCCGGCTGTGGATCACGAGGATCAACGCGGCGTCGCGGTCCGAAGGACTCTCCTACAGCGTCCTGATGAACGGCCTGAAGAAAGCGGGCATCGGCATCAACAGGAAGATGCTCTCGGAGCTCGCGATCAACGACATGCCCGCGTTCCGGAAGCTGACGGAACAGGCGAGAGGCGCTCTCGGCCAATAGATTCCCTTCCATCGCAGCTCTTTTTGGTCTCTGCCGCCCGATGCGGCAGAGACCTTTTCTATGACCGCTTCCTCGACTGGGTCTCCTCGCGTCTTTTCCCGTCTGTAAAAAAACTGGTATCATATTCTCTGTACCCTCCGAAGTTCCGGAATCCGACGGTGTGTTTCGACCGCCTTTAGTTGCTTCATGTCCATCACGGAAGGTGTTTCCCGCTGTTTTGCTCGGGAGAAAGGGGAGTGCGGTCAATGACCATTGCCAACATCGAAGAACTCGTCGATAAAATCGCCGGGACCATCGCTGCGCTGAAGACGGAGCACGATCAGCTCCGGGCGCAGGTGAACGATCTCAAGGCGAAGTGTTCGGAGAAGGACCTCGAGTCCATACGGGCGGCGAAAGAGGGGCAGCGTGCCCTTGAGATGGCGGAACGCGAACGGCTCACGTCGAAAAAGGAGAAGGAGCAGATGGAGGGGCAGCTTCGCGCGTTGTACAAGAAACTCAGCACCCTTGTCCCCGAGGCTGGCGCAGAGGGGCACTCCGCGCCGCCGCAACCCGGGGAGGGGAGGAGGGGCTGACGATGCGTCTCAACCGGACTCTGCCACGGGAGGTGCCCGTCCGGGTGGGCAAGAAAGCCTATTTTCTCGAGACTGCCCTGGATGACGATACCCTTGCCCGGGTGTCCGGCATCATGTCCGAGGTGGCCGACGAGTTCGCCGACGGCCTCGACCAGGAGCAGGTCCTGCTTCTGTCCTGCCTTCAGCTTGCCTGGACCCTGGACAAGATCGGTTCGCGGCTCGGGCAGGCCATGGGAACTGCAGAGGAGGGAAGACTTTGAATTTCGCCCAGATATTCGACATCGTCATCGCCTTCGTGGCTGTGACCTTCATGGTGCGGGGGCTTCTCCGCGGTCTTTCGGGGGAGTTCTTCTCCCTCCTGGGCGTGATCGGCGGCGTCTTCCTCGCGTGGAAGTACTCCGGAGCCCTGGCGGCGCTGATCCGGTCCTTCTGGACGACGGGGAACGAGACGCTCGTCCTCCTGCTTGCCATGGTTCTGCTCTATGTTGCTGCTGTCATCACGGCCACTCTGGTCTGCCGAATGGTGAAGGCCTTCCTGAAGTTCACCTCTCTGACCCTTGCGGACCGAATGCTCGGGCTCGCCGCCGGCGCCCTCAAGGTCATCGTCCTCGTGCTCTTCGTGTACGGTGCCGTCACGACCTATTCGAGCGTCGTCCCGACGGAGTGGATGAGGCAGAGCATGGTGATGGAGTACACGGAGAGGGCCTGGCCGACGGTGCAGTCCTTCCTCGAGCGCCATGGGCTCTTCCCGAGAGGGGGACTCATGAATATCCTCGTGCCCGGCGACAGTCCCTCCCAAAACGCGCCTGAAACAATCGATGGAGTATAGGGAAGAGACGACCCGCATCTTCGATATTCCGAAAATCCTCGCCATTTTCGCCCGTGAAGTCCGGGGCGACCTTGGCCTCTTCGCCCTGGAGCATCTCCGGCCTCAGGGGGACCTACCGGCTCTTGAAGAGCGTGTGGAGCTCTTCAGGAGCTACGTGTCCTGCCGGGACAAATACGGCGAGTGGCCCTGGAACGCGCGGGTTGGGTGCATTGTCCCCGTGGTGCAAACCGCCGCCGCGTCGGGCTTTCTCTCAGGCGAGGAGCTCGTTGCCGTAGGAGCTTTTCTCGGCCTTGCACGGACGACGCGGGAGCGCCTCGCCGCCAACAAGGCGGAGTTTCCGCTCTTCGAGGGGCAGGCGAGGAGGATCCGCGATTTCTCCGAGGAGATCGACGCCCTCGGCGTCCTGGACGACGCCGGCCGGCTCTACGATTCAGCGACGCCGGAGCTCGCGGAGATCCGTCAGACGCTCGAGTCGCTGAAACGGCAGATTCGGCGGACGGTCCAGGCTCTTCTGGATACGCCCTCCTTCGCCCAGATGCTCCAGGAAAAAGTAGTGGCCTTCAGAAACGGTCACTTCGTGTTCCTCGTCCGCCAGGACCAGATGTCCCGCTTTCCGGGGACGGTCACGGACCGGTCGGGCTCCGGAAATTCGGTCTACATGGAACCATCGGCCCTGGTCCCGATCAACAACCGGATAGCCCTCGCGGCGCGGGACGAACAGGATGAGGTCCAGCGCATCCTCCGGTCCCTCACGGCAAAAGTCCTGGCGAGAATCAACGCCATCACTGAAGCTCAGTCCGCCCTCGGGGACCTCGATCTCTTCTACGGCGCGGCGGAGATCATGAAGAAGAAGCGATGGAAACTTGCGCAATATGTGCGCAGGACCCTCTTCTCACTCAAGATGGCCAGACACCCTCTTCTCGGGGAGAACGCCGTGGCTGTGGACATCAAGTGCGGCGATCGGTACCGCAGCCTCGTCATCACGGGACCGAATACAGGAGGCAAGACGGTGGTCCTCAAGACCGCCGGCGTGTGCGTGTATCTGGCCTGGTGCGGGCTGCCCATCCCGGCCGGAGAGGACTCGGTGGTCGGGGACATCGGCTCGATCTACGCCGATATCGGTGACGAACAGAGCATCGAACAGAATCTCTCGACCTTCAGCGCCCATGTCAAGAACATCATCACCATCCTGGACCAGTCGAACCGGTCCTCCCTCATCCTCCTCGACGAACTGGGGGCGGGGACCGACCCTCAGGAGGGAGCGGCCCTCGGCATCGCCATCCTCGAGGCCTTGACCAGGGAAAAAGGCCTCACCCTCGCGACGACCCACCACAACCCCGTGAAGCAGTACGCCCTGACTGCCCCGGGCGTCGAGACGGCCAGCATGGAGTTCGACGGAGAGACGCTCTCACCCACCTATCGCATGCTCCTCGGCGTGCCGGGCAGAAGCAACGCCCTGCTCATTGCTCAGCGGTACGGCATGCCGGGCGCGATCATCGAGTCGGCACGATCGGTCCTCAGTGAGCAGGACGTGCCGGTGGAGGAGCTCATCGCCGAGCTGAACGAGCGAAAGGCCTGGCTCGACAGGGAGGAAGCCGAGCTCGCCCACCTGAGAAGAGTCTTGAGCGAAGAACGGGAGCAGTACGGCATAAAGACGCGGGAGCTGGAAAACAAGAGCGATGCCATCCTCGCCAAGGCGGAACGACAGGCGGCCACTCTTCTCGAACAGGCCGAGGAGTCGAGCCGATCGCTGATCCGAAGACTCGAGGATGCGGCCAAGTCCGCAGCTCATCGCAGCATTCGTGAGGAAGGTGACGCGGTGCGCAACGTGCGGAAAAAGCTGGAGAAACGTCAGGAGGCGAGGCTCCTGAAATCGGCGGTACGCGAGGAGTTTGTGCCGGCCGTGGGCATGACCGCACAGATCGCGGGGACGGATATCGCGGGGACCATTGAGGCCATCCGTGGCGGAAAGGCGACGCTGCGCGCCGGAGCCATGAAGATGGAGGTGGACGCCAGAAAGCTGACGGCGACGGAGAAGAAACCGAAGAGCGTGTCCATCCCCCAGGAACGGCCTCGTCCCGCTCCGGACATGGTCCCGCCGTCGGTCATGGTGCGGGGGATGAACGTACAGGAGGCCATCCCCATAGTGGAGCGGTACCTCGACGCCGCCATGCGGCTCGGATACTCCCAAGTCACGGTCATCCACGGGCGGGGTGAGGGCATTCTCCGCCGAGAGGTGCATGCTCTGTGCGCCTCGTTGAAATACGTGGAATCCTACCGCCTCGGCGAGGCGTCCGAGGGCGGCTTCGGCGTCACGATCGTCACCTTCAGGCGATAGCGAGCGCCCCTTCTCTTTTCCGGCAGCCTTTCTTGACGGCCTCTCGTTTGAAGGGTAGAATGATCTGTGTTTTTTGAACCACGAAAGCGCCTGTAGCTCAGCGGATAGAGTATCGGCCTCCGGAGCCGAGGGTCTGGCGTTCGAATCGCCACAGGCGCGCCACTGAATGTACGGCCTCCCGATTATCCCGGGAGGCCTTTTGTTGTCTGTATGCAGCCACGTGTCCGTGATGCGCTCACTCCGTCGACACACCGACTCAGTCCGGTTGTGTCGCAGAAAGTTCTTCTCTGGTCTCGTGCGTTACCTGTAGTAGAAGTAGTATCGCAGGATGGACGGGAAGTCCCCTAGAACGTTCCCTTCCTCGTCGACGAAGTTGTAGAGCACCTCTTCGGGAAGGCGGTTTCGTTCGTCCTTGTAGAAGTCTGAGAAGACGTACTTCACGACGAAGGCTTTGTCCTGCTGGGACAGGATGCCCTCCGTCTCGAGCCGGATCTCCATGAGGTTGTAGGGGAGGGGCTTGTCCGGGATGATGAACGTCATGCGAATCCTCGGGGCTTCGTCGTCTCTTGGTTTTACGAGGAAAAAGGAGTAGTCGGAGCTCTCGACGCGATAGTGTTCCAGGCTCGACAATCTGCTGAAGTGGCTGATGAAGTCCTCTTTGCACCGCTTCACCGCTTTTTGAACGGCCTCCTCGAAGACCCCGTTTTTTTGATACTCGTAGAGCTTGATCTCTCTCATCAAATCGATGCTCACCCGCAACAACCCCTTCGGTTTATGTCTGTATGGGTATCCCGGTTCGTCGTCGGCGACCCTGGGAACACCATCCTAAATATAGGGCAATCGTACGATTCTGCAAGGGGTATTTCGTAGTGAAGAGCTATGCTCCGCGAGCTGAAGGGCATCTTCATCGCTGTTCTCTTCCAGGATATGGCTGATATAATCAGGCCGTCAGGAGATATCACCGGAGGTCGTGTTGCCCTTTGTGGTAGTGCGGGCGCCCCCCGATGGATCGCAAGAGAGGCGATGATTCCATGGCGAACGAGAGCATAATAGAGTCGGTGGCGCCGTTGGACGAGAAGAAGCGGCGCTTTGCCCTCACGGTACCCGGTACGTCCTTTCACCCCTCCGGAGGCGGCCAGCCCGGGGACTCGGGGGCGTTGAGCGCCGAGGGCTTTCAGTTCATCGTCGACGACACGGAGGTGCGGGACGGACGGGTGATTCTCTCCGGGAGGGCGACGAAGGGGATACCTCTTCCGGGAATGGCCGTTCGCGCCGTCGTTGATGAAGATCGCCATCGCCTGTTCTCAAGAATGCACACCGGCGAGCATATTCTCTCCCGAGTGCTCGAGTCCGACCATGAAGGGCTTCATGTGCACAAGGTGGCCGTGGCCGCCGAGGAGAGCGCCATATTCGTGACCTTTGCCGGAGAGATGGACTGGACCATGTTGCTGGAGGCGGAGAGGAGAGCCAACGAGATCGTCGCCGAGAGACGACCGGTGGTGACGGAGGTGTTCCCGAAGGGGGAGGCGGAAAAACTGTCCGGATTGAAGGCGAACTGGGCCCGCATCGAAGCCGACGCGATTCGTGTCGTTCGGATCCCCGACTTCGATGTCATCGCCTGTTCCGGAAGCCATGTGCTGTCAACGGACGAGGTGGGCGACCTCTTTGTGACGGGGTATAAGGGGACGGCGCCGGAGTGGGAGGTCAAATTCACCGTGGAGGGCAAGGCGGCGAAGGGGGAGTACAGCGCCGTCGCCAGACGGCTCGTGCGTCGGATAGGGTGTCCCCTCGGCCAGGTGGAGGATGTGTTCGCCCGACTGCAGGAGGAGAACGGGGCTCTGACGAAAGCCATCGAACGGATGGCGCCCCTCCTGAGCCTCCCCTGGGATGAGCTGACCATTTCAGGGTACCCCCTCCACGTCGCGGTCCTGCCTGGTTTCACGAAAGACCTGATTGCCGCCTCGGCAAAGCGCTGGTCCGACGAGCACCCGCAGGCGATCGTCCTCGTACTGCTTCCAAGAGAGGAGCGAGACGAGTTTCTTCTGTACGCCGGAAAAGATGTGGACCGCAACTTCTCGACCTTCCTGAGAGAGTCCCCCACCCTGGAAGCGAGAGGGGGCGGGCGCTCCGACTGGCTCAACGGACAGTCTCCGAAGATGACCGCCGAAGTCTGGCGCGATGCGCTTTCCATCTTTCTCGGAAGAGAACGATCCGGTTCGTCGGAGAAGCCCGAGACATAGGTGCTTGATGCGACAATCCGAGCGAACAGAGGCGCCGATGCGTTTCCCTTGGACAGGCGCGCCACGCCTTTCAGCGCTCCCGAATAGATGATTGAAAGATGGTCATGAAACGCGTTATAATACAATAACGTTTTTTTATAAAAGTATGTCGATGTACAGCACCAAAATACTGTACCAATGTCTTTGCGTTTTTGAATGCGTGAAGACGAGAGAGGGGTGTCCCCACCCAATTGATATGGAAGAGGATATTCAGCGAGCACGAAGAGCAGGTCCTGATCGATGAAGCCACGGAGGTTCCCGACGAGCGGGAGGAGAGGCATGAGTCGACCGTTGCCAGCGGCGTGAAGGGGTTGCTCCGGGATGAATCGGAACCGGACCTTCGTCCTCTGGCTATTGTCGCCACCATGACGGTGACCAGCGAGGATCAAATCGGCAGGACAGCCCTTCTCCTGGCTGCAACCACGTCGGGCGACGCGGAGGCCGAACTGAAGAAGAGCCTGGCGTCCATCGGGTGGCGGGCTGTCGCTACGGAGGTAGGCGGGCTGGTAGGAGAGCTTCCCGCCAAGATCACCAGGGCTCTTGTCGGTGCGTCGCTGAACGCGAACGTGGTGGAAAAACAGCAGTGCGAGATGCATGCGCTCATGCACGCCGCACACGAGGCTCTGCAGGGCTTCCTGCCCGCCGGACTCCTCGAGGCGAGCGTGGGGGCGAAGATCGCCATCGTGCGAAACACGAAATGGATATCCGTGGCGATCATGGGCGATACGGCCTACCATGCCGTAGCGCACCACGAACGATGCGGCCTCGGGGTGATGCACCTCTGATCAGCGAAGTTTCGACCCCTGCGCTCCTTCCCATCGGACGCTTGCGTCCGATGGAGTCCTGTGGTAACCTAATCCCTTGTTCGATGCCATGTTTATTTGGAGGTGCGGTCCGATGAAGAAGGAAATTCATCCCAAGTATGAAGAGTGCACGGTGACCTGCGCGTGCGGCAACAGCTTCCAGACGAGGTCGACGCAAAAGGAGATCCGGGTGGGCGTATGCTCGGCCTGCCACCCTTTCTATACGGGCAAACGGGGCGGCCGCGTGATGACGGAGGCCGGCCAGCTCGAGAAGTTCCAGAAGAAGTACGAGGGCATCAATTACGGCCAGAAGAAGGAAGAGAGCGAATAGGCGAGAGGACGCGTCCTGTCTCTCTCCGAGTTCGACGGCTAGCGCGGGCTCCCTCGTGACCGAGGGGGCATCGCCGACAAGACGGGAGGAGTCTGTATGTCGTGCAGCGTCATTCTCTTAGCGCGGACCCCTTCGCCGGACGTCACTGTGGCAGCGGCAGCAAGGCTGTGTTACAGTGACGTTTCTGCTGTGGACCTTGTGCAGTCGGAGTCCGCCGAGAAGGTCAAAGGCCTTCTTCGCCATCTGCGGAAGAGCGGCCATTTTTCCCCCTTTGAACATGCCTCCTTCACCTTTGCTGTGGATGGACTCAGCAGGGTGGCATCCCACCAGCTCGTGCGGCACCGCATCGCCTCCTTCAGCCAGCAGAGCCAAAGGTACGTGTCCATGACCGAACCGGACGTGATCGTCCCCCCGTCCATCGAAGCCGATGAGGAGCTGCGGTCGCGTTTTGCCGAAGCGGTTCGCGACGCCCACGGGCTGTATACCGAAATGGTAGCGCGGGGGATCCCGAAGGAGGACGCGCGGTTCATCCTGCCCCACGGATGGAGCACCCGGCTTGTCATGACCATGAACGCCCGGGAGCTGCACCACTTCTTTACGGTCCGTCTCTGTCGCCGGGCCCAGTGGGAGATCAGGGCACTGGCCAGAAAGATGCTGCTGCTCGTCCGCGAGGAGGCGCCGCTTCTCTTCGATACGGCGG
>CALCQG010000036.1 GCA_937897575.1 uncultured Synergistales bacterium
ATGTAGGGGTAGAAGAGGAATACGTCGTGGTCGATCATGTTGAGGAACATATCCACATGGAGGTACAGGCCCATGGGGTCCGCGGAGCTCATCCTCGGGTTCTCGAACATCAGCACGAGGATGTCGGTGATCTCCCCGTCCTCCATGGTCCGTCGGGCGATCTTCTCGATGGACTCGGGGTGTGTCCGGTCGTTCACCCCTATGACGAAGACGTTCCGGTTGTAGCAGTGGATATTGCCCCCCTCCGCCGGCGTCCTGTCCTCCCGGTCCCGGCCGTACCACACGGGGCGCGCGGCGTCCGCGAGCTGCGGGTGGTGGGTGAAGATGGCCCGGTAGCACAGGGGCTCCTTCATCCGGTCGCGGTTGGACATCGTGCCGAAGAGCAGGCCCCGGCCGAGCACCACGGCGGGGTCCCGCGTGTAGAGGATGTTGGACATGGGGAAGAGGCACCAGGGGTCTCCCTTCGCGAGGTCGACGAGGGCGACCTCGTCCGTGCGGCGGGCAAGCTCCTCCTTGGTCATCCCGAAAAAGATCTGGTCGATGAACCGCTCCGGCGAAAGCCCGTCGAGGTGTTCGCCGAGGACCTCCAACGTTTGGGGCGACAGGTAGTCCCGCTCCGTCGCGAGGAGTCCGTCCGTTATCTCCCGGCGCGCCTGGGGAACGGCCAGAGTCTCTCGGAGAAGGTCCTCGAAGAGATAGACCCTCGTCCCGAAATCCCTCAGGGCGTTCACAAACTTTCTGTGCTCCTCGGCGGCCTTCTTGGGGCTCGGGACGGCGTCCCACGAGAGGCTGCCCACGTTCTTAGGAGTACAGCGTTCGATGCCCCGCCCCGGCGGCTGCATGACGACCGCCCGGAGCCGTCCGATCTCGGAGTGCACTCTGATATCCACTGATCCGCCGCCCTTCGTTCCGTTCCCTTCGGCCATGATCCGCCCCTCCGCCGTCACGGGCAGATCAGCCGGGACACCACGCGCAGGAGCACCTCCGCGCCGCGGATCAGCTGGTCGTCCTCCGTGTGCTCCGCCGGACTGTGGCTGACCCCGCCCCGGCTCGGGACGAAGATCATGGCCGAGCGGCACAGGCGGGCCATCATCTGGGCGTCGTGCCCCGCGCCGGAGGCCATCCGCCGCGAAGAGAAGCCCTTCTCGGCGGCCGCCTGTTCGATGAGGTCGAGGAGGCCGCCGTCGAAGGACACGGGGTCGAAGCGGACGAGTTGGTCCATGACGACGGAGACCTCCTCCTCCTCGGCCACCCTCGCGGTGAAGACGGCGATCTTCTCCTCGGCGGCCAGAAGGCAGGCGCGCTCCGGGTCCCGAAGGTCGACGGTGAAGACGGCCTCCGATGGAACCACGTTGATGCTTCCGGGGCGGAAGGCCATAGTCCCGACGGTCGCCAGGGTCGCCGGCGTGGCCTTCGCCATCTCCCGAAGGAAGGTCACGATCCGCGCCGCGGCGTGCCCTGCGTCGTGCCGCAGGGCCAGGGGGGTCGTCCCGGCATGGTTGGCCGTGCCACGGACGGTGATTCGCCACCACCATATGCCCTGCACCCCCTCCACCACCCCTATCTGAACTCCCTCGCCGTCGAGAATGGGCCCCTGCTCCACGTGGAGCTCAAGGTACTCCCCCGGCGTCGCGATGGGAAGGGGCTCCTCTCCGGCGTACCCGATGCGCTCCAGCTCCGATCCGAGGGAACGGCCTTCGTCGTCCGTCGCGGCGAGGGCCTCCTCGGCGGAGATCCCTCCCGCAAAGGCCAGGGAGCCCATCATGTCGGGCTGAAAGCGGACTCCCTCTTCGTTGGTGAAGGCCGCCACGATAAGGGGCCGTTTCGGCCGGACGCCCTCCGTCAGGAAGGCCCTGGCCACCGCGAGGCCGGAGAGGACGCCGTAGCACCCGTCGAGCGCCCCGGCGTTGGTCACCGTGTCGATGTGGGAGCCAACCATGCAGGCGCCGTCCAGACGCCCGTTCTCGCCCGCCAGGATGCCGAAGATGTTCCCGATTCGGTCCACCCGGACATCCAGGCCGACCTCCCTCATCCACCGGACGAGCAGGTCGCGGGCCTCCCCGTCCTCGTCGCTCGCCGCGTGGCGCGTCCGGCCGCCCTCGGGGGTCCGGCCGACGGCGCCCATCTCCCGAAGCTGAGCCAGAAGTTTCCCTTCATCCAGCGACGCTGGTCTCATTGCGCTCCCCTCCTCCGGAATATCGGACACTCAAAAGGGAAGGCGGGCGTCGCCCGCCTTCCCGACGTCTCGCCGCAGCGAGGGACTTATCGCTTGAAGATCGAATCGAGGAGCTTGTCCTTGATGACGTCCTCCGTCTTCTTCGGCGCAGGCGGTTCCGGAAGGGGCTCGGGCTGAGGCTCGGGATCGGCCTGTGTCGGCTGGACCGACCCCTCCTCGTCCTGAATCGGTCCCTCCGGTGTCGGAGCCGGCTCCTCCGGCGCCGGGGCAGGCTCCTTCTTCGGAAGACCGAGGGCATCCCCGATGGCGTCGGTGATCTTGTCCTGCACCGTAGGTTTCGGCGCGGGGACGGCGGGATCCGTCGGCGCTACGGCGGCGGCCGGCGTCTCCTCTTGCTGCGCACCGGGCGCAACCTTCAGGTTCGCCAGAGACGGTTTTGCCGTGCTGCCGCCCACGGAGAAGGAGACGTCCCGGTAATCGGCCGTTCCGCCGCTCTCCTGGGCGCCGCCCAGGGCCCCCTTCAGGATGCCCTCGAGGCTCTTGGTGGAAAGCCCGCCGCCGAGGGCGCCCATGGCGCCGCCGGCGATGACGTTCAGCGCCTGGAGGTTGATGCTGCCGGCGCACTGGAGCTTCAGAGCGCCGTTGGGGCCGACGGGCCCCTCGGCCGTCAGGTATTCGTAGAGCCTGTCGCCTGCATGGGCGTTGACCCGCGTCCCCTTCTCGAGGACGATCTGCTTCGTCCCGAGGCGGAAGGGCACGACGATATCCGCATACCTGACGCTCGACGAGCCGTAGAGGGCCGTCAGAGCCGTGAGCCCCGTGAACCCGGAGATGGCGCCCTCACCCACCGTGGCGCTCCCCTTGCCGGAGTAGGCCAGGGGGGACAGGGTTCCCGACAGGTTCGCCGAGCCCGAGGTCAGCCCCGTCACCTTGCCCTTGAGCCCGCCGGTGTAATCCTGGATGAGCCCGTTGAGGTCCACGCCCTGCACTTCGCCCCGCGCCTGGAATTTCATGGTCCCCAGGTCGATGGTCCCCGACCCGCCGCCCGTTCCGCCGTAGAGGGCGAGGGATGCGTCGTTCATGGAGAGGGTGTTGCCCTCCAGGCCGATGGGGGCCTTGAGGTTCGCGCCCTTCAGGCCGAGCACCGTGAGGGCCGGCGAGGTCAGCGACCCCTTGCCCGACCCTGACGTGCCGGCGAAGCGCCCGGCGAAGGAGAGGTTCATCTTTCCGGAGATGCCGAGCGCGGCGGCGTCGGGCATGCCCGACGTGAGGGCCGCAAGGTCCAGGTCGTTCCCCGAGAGGTCGACGGTGACATCGGGCGTCGCGCCTCCGGTCCGAACCTTGCCCGTCGCCGACAGAGCCCCTCCCCCGAACTTCGCCCCGAACTTCTCTATGGCCAGCTCCTTGGGAGTCCCCGAGACGTCGAGGGCAACGTCCGTCCCCGTCATCCCGGCGACGGAGACCCTGGGCGACGTCCCCTTCACGACGATGGAGGGGTTGGAGAATGTCCCCTTCACAGACGCCGTGGCGTTGGCCGTTCCGGCAAGCGGCACGCCCAGGCCGCCCGCTGAGGCGAGGGCGGCGAGGTCGGCGTTCGCGATGTCGAAGGCGAGGTCCAACGTGCCCTCCTCGCCCGCCTTGGAGGCCAGCTTTGCCGTCCCCTTGCCCGAGAGGCTTCCCTTGCCCATCCGGGCGCTCAGGCTCTCGATGGTCACCGTCTGACCGCGTTTTTTGACTGTGGCGCCCAGGTCGTTCACACCCATGCCCGCCGCGGAGACGGAGGAGGCCCCGACGGTCAGAGCGATATCCGACGCGGCCAGCTTGCCGGGGTCACCGATCAGCGACGTCTCCGCCTTCAGGTTCTTTATGGCGACGCCGTCCATGAGGCCCAGGCTCGCCGAGGAGACGGTCAGGTCGATCTTGGGCGACGCCGTCGTTCCGGTCACCACCGCCTTGGCCGTCGCGGCGCCCTTGATCTTGTACTGCGCTATGTCCGGGTAGAACGAGGCTATGCCGGCCGCCTGGATGTTCTCGAGGAGGGCCGTGAGGTTGACGGCGCCCCCCTGGTTCGCCGTACCCGAGGCTGAGAGGTTCGCGCCCCGCCACTTCGCGGAGGACTTCGTTATGGCGATCTGCGTCCCCTTGAGAGAGAATTCGGCCGACGGCGACTCGAACTGCTCCTTCATGGCCGAAACCCTGTCGCTCCAGACCTTTCCCGTTATGGCCGGGGTCGTCGTCGATCCCTTGATGGACACGTCGACGTTCACCGTGCCGCCCAGGGCGAGGTCCTTCGCCTGGGGGGCCAGCGACGCCGCCTTGGCCAGGTCGAAGGCCCGTATGTTCGCCGTGAGGTTCAGCTTCGGCGAGGTCATGTAGTCCCCCACGCTCCCCTGCAGGGTCACCGGAGCGCCCTCGAAGAGGGACTTTCCGCTGACCGTCGCCGTCCCCGGAGCCACCTTCACCTGGGCCACCGTGGAGGAGAGCGTGTACCCCCGGGCGCCGATCTTCGGAGCGTTGAGCTCGATGGTGCCCTTCAGGGCGTCGGTCGGGCCCGAGGCCTTGACGGAGAAGCTCTGGACCTCTCCCGAAAGGTCGCCGAGGTTCGGCGAGATCTTTTTGAGCTCCTCCACCTTCATCCCGGACCCCGAGAGGGCGATGTCCACCACGGGGGCCTTCTCGCCGAAGGCCATGGACATCTGCCCCGTCAAGGGCATGCCGAGCACCTGGGCCGCGAGGTCCGTCACGGAGAGCTTCTCGGCGGCGTAGGCCCATTTGGCCGCTATGGACTGGACGGGGTAGCCGAGAAGGGCCGTTCCGCCGTAGTTCAGGTCGCCTGCGAGAAGGGGCGCGTTCCATGCCCCTTCACCCGTGAAGGAGCCCGAGACCGTCCCGTCGAACCCCTCCGACGGGACCACGGGCCAGAAGCCGACGAGCTGCCCGATGTCCAGATCCTTCAGAGACCCGGAAACGGCGAGCTTCGGCGCGACGGCACCCGAGGCGTTCACGGACCCCTTGCCCACGTTCGCGGACAGGGACCGGATGTCCACCGTCGGGCCGTCGAGCAGCACGGACGCCTTGCCCTTCACGGGGACGGCGTTCAGATCCAGGTCCAGGTCGGAGTCGATGGTCTTGCCGGAGAAGGAAAGCCCGACGCTCCGTATGGCGGCCCTGGCCCACCTGGAGGTCAGAAGGCTGTCCACCAGGCGAAACTCCTCTATCGGGATCTCACCGCTGCCACCGCCCTTGAAATCCAGTTTGGCGATCTGCTCCGCCAGCGTATCCACGTCCATCTCCACGCCGCCCACGGAGATGAGGGAGAGCTTCGGCGACGAGAGGAGGGAGAGCAGGTTGATCTTCGCCTCGATGAAACCGGCGGAGAGCATGTTCTTCCCGTCCTTCGCCAGAGTGACGTTCTCCATGACGTATCCCTTTATCGGGTTGCCTCGTATGCCGCCCACGGCGAGGTCGGCCCCGAGATACTCCTTCGCGCCCTTCTGCGCCTCGCGGACAACTGTATCGCCCGCAAAGTCCACGCTGGCGGCGATCAGGAGGACTCCCACCAGCCCCGCGACCAGGGACAGAATCAGCACCATCTTTCTGCTCTTCATGCGCTCTTCCTCCTTCTTTCACATTGCCCGGACGGAGTGTCGTCCTCTTCCGGGCATTTCGTCGAACCCGTCACCGATACCGTTTCAACACGGCGCCCTTCAGCACAGGGCGTCGTAGAGCATCCCGTCCGCGACGAAGACCGCCGGTCCCGACAGGAAGGCCTCCACGCCCTCGCCGCCAGCGGAGAAGCGAAGGTCGACGACGTTCACGCCTCCCGGATTCTGGACCGTCACCGAGGCCGACGGAGGCACGGGCCCCCGCCGAAGCACATGGGCGATGGCCGAGGCCGCGGAGCCCGTACCGCAGGAGTCCGTCAGGTCCTCCACCCCCCGTTCGTAGGTCGTCACGGCAATGGCATCGTTGCCCTCCTGCCGGACGAAGTTCACGTTCGCGCCCGAGGGGAAGAGCGCCCCGTCGTACCGCAGCGTCCGCCCCAGCCGGACCATATCCGCGCGGGACATGTCCGAGTCGGTGAAGACCATGACGTGGGGCACGCCCACGATGAAAAAGGACGTGGGCAGGGATCGCCCCTCGAGGGGCAGCCCCCGGTCGGTCCACCCGCCGGTCAGGTCGATCCGCCCCATGTCCAGGGTCACGACCGGCGGAGCCACCTTCGCCCGCATGACCCCCGCAGGCGTCGAGAAGGACTGGTCCGCTCCCGCGATCCCCTTCGTGTGGGCGTACAGGGCGATGCACCGCGCCCCGTTGCCGCACATCTCCCCCTCGCTGCCGTCGGCGTTGAAGAGGCGCATGGAAAAGTCCGCTTCTCCGCTCGCCTCCACCACCAGAAGCCCGTCGGCCCCGAGGGACTGCCTCCTCCGGCAAGCCCGGGCGGCAAGAGCCGAAAGAGACTCCGTCGAGGCCCGGAGGCCCCGGTTGTCCACCACGATGAAATCGTTTCCGTTGCCCTGCATCTTGCTGAATGGAATCATTCTATCCCCTCCACGAACTTCCTCTGTACGCTAGCAAATTTTAGCCCGATGCACAACCGCCATTCCGTCTTTTTTTTGCGAAATCTGGTATATTGAATGACTTATAAAGACGCCTCGAGGAGGACCAGAGATGAAAAGGAACGAGTTGATCGACCGCCTGAAGGGAAGCGGGCGGGTCGTGCTTCTGGACGGCGGTATGGGAAGCCTGCTCGCGGAGCGGGGGTGGACCCCCCCGTCCCTGCCGGAGGAGATGAACCTGGACCACCCCGGCACGGTGGAGGGCATCCACAGGGCCTACTGCGAGGCGGGGGCGGACATCATCGAGACGAACACCTTCGGCGGCAGCGCCCTGAAGCTCGCCTGCCGCGGGCTCGACAGCAAAACCAGGGAGATCAACGCCGCCGCCGCCCGGCTCGCGCGGCGTTCCGCCGGACGCGGCGTGCTCGTGGCGGGATCCGTCGGTCCGCTCGGCGACCTGCTCGCCCCCTTCGGCTCCCTCTCCTTCGACGCCGCCTACGCCGCCTTCCGACCGCAGATGGAGGGCCTCGCCCAAGGCGGGGCGGACTTCTTCCTCATCGAGACCATGATCGACCTTCGGGAGGCCAAGGCGGCCGTCCTCGCGGCGAAGGACGCCGCACCGGACATGGCCTTCGTCGTGAGCTTCACCTTCGACCGCAACGGACGGACGGTCACCGGAACGCCCCCGGAGGTCGCCGCACGGTGGGCCTCCCTCGTCGGGGCCGCCGGCGTCGGGGCTAACTGCGGCGTCGGCCCGGAGGCCTATGTGGACACGGTACAAAGGCTCTTCGGGAACGGGGACCTCCCCGTCTTCGTCTACGCCAACGCCGGCCTCCCCGGCGACGCGGGGTATCTCTCCCCCGACGAATACGCCCAGTGGGGTCCCCGCCTCGCCGAGGGCGGCGCCACGGTCCTGGGAGGGTGCTGCGGCACGACGCCCGCCCACATCGCGGCGCTGAGGGCCGCCGCCGGGGACCTGCCGGCAAAGCGCACCCGACCCGTCGCAGGGACGCCCCTGGCGAGCCGGAGCCGCCTTGTCATCGCCGGACCGGGACACAATTTTTGCGTCATCGGGGAGCGGATCAACGTCTCACGGCCCTCGCCCCTGCGGGACGAAGTGGCCAGGGGCCTATGGGGCGCCCTTCGCAGCGAGGCGCGTCGACAGACGGAGGCCGGAGCCCATGTGCTCGACGTCAACGTGGGGCTGCCCACCATCGACCAGTCCGCCGCCATGGCGGCGGCCATCGCGGCCGTCGAACAGTCCTCGCCCCTTCCCATCGCCATCGACAGCGACTCCCGCCCCGTCCTCGAGACGGGCCTGGCGGCCGTCACCGGCATCCCCCTCATCAACTCCTTCACGGCGAAGGAGGCCGTGCTCCGACCAGGGCTCGAACTGGCGAGGCGGCACGGGGCGGCGGCCGTGGTCCTGCCCATCGACGAGGAGGGCATCCCCGAGGACGAGACGCGCAGAGTGGCCGTGATCCGTGACATCCTCCGCATCGCCGACGATGCGGGCTATCCGAGGTCGGGGCTGCTGATCGACGGCCTGGCCCTCGCCGTGGGCGCGAACCATCTGGGGCCCGCCGTCACGCTGAGGACCATCTCCTTCCTTCGGGACGAGGGCATCGCCTCGCTGCTGGGCCTGAGCAACATCTCCCACGGGATGCCGGCCCGGCCGCTCCTGAACCGGACCTATCTCGCCATGGCCGTGGCGGCCGGGTTGTCGGCGGCCATTCTCAACCCCCTCGACGGCGCCATGATGGAGGCCCTCTCCGCCTCGGAGCTTCTTGCCGCCATGTCCAGATCCATGGCGACAACAGCTCCGGCACCCTCCGAACGGGAGAAAACCGATCCGGCGAGCGAATGCCGCGCTCCGTCGAAGGAGAACACCCTCCTCGCCTCGGCCATCCTCCAGGGCGATGGAGACCGGGCTCTGGCCACCGGACGGGATATGCTGGACGACGGCGTCCCGCCCCTGAAGCTCGTCAGTGAGGGCGTCATTCCCGCCCTGGACGAGGTCGGCCGGCAGTACGACAGCGGCGCCTTCTTTCTGCCCCAGCTCATCGCGTCGGCCGAGGCGGCGCAGAGGGTCTGCGATATGGCCATGGCCCTCGTGGCCGATTCAGGCGGCTCGACCCGCGGGAAGATCCTCCTCGCCACCGTGGAGGGCGACCTGCACGACCTGGGGAAGAACGTTGTGGGGACGGTGCTGAGAAGCCACGGATTCTCGGTGACGGACCTCGGCCGCGACGTTCCGACGGCGGCCGTGGTGGACGAGGCGCGGCGCGGCGGCTATCAGATCGTGGGCCTGTCGGCGCTCATGACGTCGACCATGGTGGCCATGGCGACCACCACGGCGGAGCTCCGCAGAACGCTGCCGGGCACGCTCGTCATCGTGGGCGGAGCGTCGGTGAACGACGAGTTCGCCCGCTCCATCGGGGCCGACGGGTACGCTCCCGACGCCGTCAGCTCCGTCCGCCTCGTGGACTCCCTTCTGGCGCGCGGGAGCAGAAACAATAACAAAGAGAGGGACTGACACCATGCTCATACGGGATCTTCTTCGCGCCAAACACCCGGTGGTCTCCTTCGAGATATTTCCCCCGAAACCTGAGACGCCCCTGGAGACCGTCTACCGCGCCATCGACGGGCTGAAGGGCCTTGCACCGGACTTCATCAGCGTCACCTACGGCGCGGCGGGCAGCAGCCGCGACCGGACCGTCGAGATCGCCTCGGCCGTCCACAACCGCTGGGGTTTCACCGCCCTCGCACATCTGACCTGCATGGGCTCCACGCCTCCGGAGGTGGAGAAGGTCCTCGAGGATCTGGAGCAGGAGGGCATAACCAACGTCCTCGCCCTCCGGGGGGACCCGCGCCCCGAGGGCATACCGGCGGACAGCCCCTTCCGGTACGCCTCGGACCTGATCCGTCACGTCCGGCGCGGACACTTCCGGGACTTCTCCCTGGGCGCGGCGGCCTACCCCGAGGGGCACCCCCAGAGCCCGACCATCGAGGAGGACATCCTCAATCTGAAGCGGAAACAGGACGAGGGGGCCGACTTCCTGATCACCCAGCTCTTCTTCGACAACGAGGCCTTCTTCCGCTTCATGGACAAGGTCCGGGGCGTTGGCGTGACGCTGCCCGTGCTCGCCGGCATCATGCCTGTGCTGAACGCCCGGCAGATCGGCCGGATCGTCTCCCTCTGCGGCGCGTCCATCCCGCCGAAGTTCGCCCGGATCATCTCCCGGTACGAAGAGACGCCCGACGCCCTCGCCGAGGCGGGGATCGCCTATGCCACGGAGCAGATCGTTGACCTCCTCTCCTGGGGCATCGACGGCATCCACCTCTACACCATGAACCGCCCGGACGTGGCGGCGCGGATCATGGGGAGCATCTCGACCCTCCGGTCCACCCTCGTCGCCGGACAGACCGCTCCGACGGAGGGCTAGCCGCCGACAAAAGGGAGGAGGGGCCGCCGCTGCGGCCCCTCCTCTTGCATGCGCGCTGTCCGTCACCCTCCGAGGTACGCCCGACGCACCTCCGGATCCTGGGCAAGTGCAACGCCCGGCCCCTCCTTCAGGAAGCGCCCCACCTCGAGGATGTACCCCCTGTCGCTGATCTCCAGGGCCTGCGTCGCGTTCTGTTCAACGAGCAGGATGGTCATGCCCTCGGACCGGATGCGCAGGATGGTCTCCATGAGGGTATCCACCACGATGGGGGCCAAGCCCAGGGAGGGTTCGTCCAGAAGCAGGATCCTCGGGTCGCTCATGAGAGCCCGCGAGATGGCGAGCATCTGCTGCTCCCCGCCCGAAAGGGTCCCCGCCCGCTGTTTCAGCCGCTGCTTCAGGATGGGGAAAAGCTGGAAGCACCGCTCCAGGTCCGCCTCCATCCGTTCGTCCCTCGCCCGGCGGTAACCGCCCATGATGAGGTTCTCCTGCACCGTCAGGGCCGAGAAGAGCCGCCGTCGTTCGGGAACGAGGGCCACGCCCCTGTTCACGATATCGTGAGGCTTCGCGGGAAGGGGTTCGCCGAATATCTCGACGGTGCCCGACGAGCGCTCCGCCACTCCGGTAAGGGACCACATGATCGTTGACTTCCCCGCGCCGTTGGACCCAACGATGGAGACCACCTCGCCCTGGTCCACGGAGAAGGTGACGCCCTGTATGGCGTGGATGGTGCCATAGTGCACGTGGAGGTCCTCAACCCTGAGCGCTTGCGTCATGGCTCTTTTTTCCTTTCCCGAGGTAGGCCGCTATCACATCCGGGTTCGACCGCACCTCGTCGGGCGTCCCGCAGGCGAGCAGCGCGCCGAAGTTCATCACCACGATGGGTTCGCAGATGTTCATCACCAGGTCCATGTGATGCTCGATGAGCAGAATCGTCACGTCGAACCGCTCCCGGATCTCCGCGATGAGCTCCGCCAGACGCTTCGTCTCCTCGGGGTTCATCCCCGCCGCCGGCTCGTCCAGAAGCAGGAGTTCGGGGCCCGTGGCCAGGGCCCGGACGATCTCCAGCTTCCGCTGGAGGCCGTAGGGCAGGGTGTTGGCCTGTTGGGAGGCGAAGGGCTCCAGCCCGAGGCTCGCCAGGAGCGAGCGGCCCCTGTCGGCCAGGTCCCGCTGCCTTCTTCGGGCACCGGGCGTCCGAAGGACCGAGCCGACGAAACTGTGCCGCTCCCGCTGGAGAAGGGGGGTCATGACGTTTTCGAGGCAGCTCTGCCGGTTGAAGAGGCGAATGTTCTGAAAGGTCCGGGCGATACCCTTCCGGACGATGGCGTCGGGGCGAAGCCCTCCGATGGGCTCTCCCATGAGGTGGATGGCCCCCGACGTCGGACGGTAGACCCCGGTGACGAGGTTGAACACCGTCGTCTTCCCCGCGCCGTTGGGCCCGATGATGCCCGTGATGGAGCCCTTCTCCACGGAGAAGCACAGGTCGTCCACGGCGCGGATGCCGCCAAAGTCCTTGGTCAGGCCGGTGACGGAGAAGAAGGTGTGCCCCGCGCTCATCGTTCCCGCCTCCCGTCATCCCGCCTCTTGCCGAAGAGGGACGTGATCTCGCGGTACCCCATGAGCCCCTGGGGCCGGTACACCATGATGAGCACCAGAAGCAGCCCGTAGGCCACCAATCTCCACATCTGAGCCACCCGAAGGGCCTCGGGCAGCGCGATGAAGGCGAAGGAGGCGATGAGGGGCCCCGAAATGCTCCCCATGCCTCCGGCGATCACCGCCGCCAGCAGCTGGGTGGACTGGGTCAGCGTGAACATAACCGGCTGGATGAAGGAAAGGTAGTGGGCCATGAGCCCGCCGGACAGGCCGCAGAACACGGCACTCACCATGAGGGAGAGGAGCCTTGTCCGGAAGAGGCGCACACCGGCCATTTCGGCGGCGATGGGGTCCTCGCGGATTGCGATGCAGGCCGCCCCCCATCGGGAGCGGAGGAAGTTGCTCACCAGAACCACGCTCACCGCCAGGCAGAAGAGGACCGTGAAGGGCGTGGTGAAGCTGTCGATCCCCGGCAAACCCCTGGCTCCGTTGGTGATGGTCAGGTTTTCGAGCAGGACGCGGAGGGCCTCGCCAAATCCGAGAATTGCGATGGCGAAGTAGTCGCTCCTAAGCTTCGCCCGCAGCGTGGGAATCCCGATCACCAGGCTCACGGCGCCGGCCATGGCGGACCCGGCGACGAGGGCCAGGGCAAAGGGGACGTAGTAGTAGTACGTGAGGACGGCCGACGTATAGGCCCCCACGGCGATGAAGGCCGCATGGCCCAGGGAGAAGAGCCCCGTGAACCCCGTGAAGACGGAGAGCCCCAGAACGGCGATCATGTTGATGCCGGCGAGGGTCGCCACAGAGAGGATGTAGTCCATGATCACACCTTCTCCTCTGTGTCCTGGCCCATCAGGCCGTTCGGCCGGAGGACGAGGAATGCGATGAGCAGCGAAAAACTGAAGACGTCCCGAAGCACGCTCGACACGTAGGAGGAGACGAAGGTCTCCACCACGCCGAGGATGAGCCCGCCCGCCAGGGCCCCCGGCAGGCTGCCGAGCCCCCCGATGACGGCGGCGATGTAGGCCTTGTTCGTCACCCACCCCATGGTCGGGTACACGAGGTACTTGATCCCGAGGAAGACGCCCGCCACACCGGCGAAGCCCCCGGCGAGGAGGAAGACGATGGCGATGAGGCGGTTCAGGTCCACGCCCATGAGGGAGCACATGGTCATGTCCGACACGCCGGCCCGGATGGCGATGCCCGTCCTCGTCGAGGAGATGAAGACGTGCAGCGCGAAGATGGACACGAGGGCGAAGAGGAACGCCCCCATGTCGAGAAGGCTCACGCTGCTGCCCCAGAGCGTCAGCACCTGGCGCCCGAAGAACTCGGGGAAGGCGTAGAACCGCGACCCGATGGTGGCGTACACGAGATTTTCGAGGAAGACGGAGCACCCCATGGCGCTGATCATGAGGTAGAGGGACGGAGCCTTTCTCCGGCGGAGGACGGAGTAGGCCAGCCGCTCGTTGAGCACGGCGATGATCCCGGCGCCCGCCACGCTGCCCGCCAGGACGAGGCCGAACCCGAGGCTCAGCTTCGTGGCCAGGGCGAGGCCGACGTAGGCCCCGAGCATGATGACGGCCCCGTGGGCAAAGTTGCTGAAGTTGAGCACGCTGAAGACGAGGGAGTATCCCACCGCCATGAGCGCGTAGATTCCTCCGATCGAGAGCCCCGTGATGAGCGTCTGCAAGAACACCGTCCACACACCTTCTTCTTCATGATGAGGGGAGGGGGCGAACCCCTCCCCCGCACAGCGTCGCCAATGGGAAGAACCGGACCGCTACTCCACCGACACGTACTTTTTCACGAACCGGAACGTCTTGCCCTCCACATCCACCTGCTGGATCACGGCCGGCTTGTCCAGGGGGTTGTGGTCCTCGGGGTTGATGGTGAGGGTGCCGCTGGTCACCTTGATGTCCTTCAGGTTCGCCAGGGCCTCGGCAACCTTGTCGCCGTCGGTGGTCCCCGCCTTCTTGACGGCCTCCACGATCATGAGGAGCGCGTCCTGGGCCATGACCGGGTTCGGGAGCACCGGGTCGGAGCCGTAGGCGGCCTTGTACTCCGCCACGAAGTCCTGAATGTCGGGGTCCGCCAGGTCCGTGAGGTTCACGAAGTAACCGCCGTTGATGGCGCTGCCGCCCAGATCGATGATGTCCGGGCTGCCCCAGTTATCGGTGCCGAGCAGGGTGGCCTTGATGCCCAGATCCCGGGCCTGCTTCGCCGCCATGGCGGCCTCCTTCTGGCTCGTCGGGATGAAGATGACGTCGGGGTTCAGCTCCTTCATCTTGCCGAGCTGGGCGCGGTAGTCCAGCTCCTCGGACCGGAAGGCCTCCTTGGCGACGATCGACCCGCCCTTGGCCACGAAAGCGTCCTCGAAGTACTTGGAGAGCCACTGGCCGTAGTCCGACCCCACGTCGTAGAGGATGGCGCCCCTCTTCGCTCCCAGGTCCGTCATGGCGAATCTGGCCGCGACGGTCCCCTGGAAGGGGTCGATGAAGCACGGCCGGAAGGCGAAGGGGCGCACCTTCCCCGACCGCTGGTCGATGGTCACGTAGGGGTTGGTGGCCGTGGTCACCACCATGGGGACCTTGCCGCGCTCGAACACCGGCGCGGAGGCTATGGCGTTGCCGCTTTGGGCCGGGCCTATGACGGCGATCACACCGTCGGAGACGAGGCGCTTCGCCACATTCACCGTCTCGACGGCGTCGTTCCGGTTGTCATAGCGGACGAACTCGATGGGCCGGCCCAGAAGGCCGCCCTCGGCGTTGATCTTCTTCACGAGCATATCCAGCGCGTTCGCCTCGGACTGCCCCCACATCGAAGCGCCGCCCGTCAGGGAGACCGTGTGGCCTATCCTGATGGGGTCGGCCGCATACCCAGCCCCCGCAAAAACCAGCAGAAACAGAACTCCCAGGACAATTCCCGTTCTTCTCATAGTCTCTCTGCCTCCTGTCATAGTATGGTGCACACCGCTCCCCCGTTCCCTTCCCGGCGCCCCTCGTCACGACGCCACCTCCCGCACCCTCCTACTGCAGATGCCCGGGGATCCGTTCACCCCGAAGAAGGTCCTCGTAGCTCTGCCGCTCCGCTATCACGTCCGCTCGTCCTCCGCTCACCAGCACCACGGCCGGCCGCGGAATCTTGTTGTAGTTGCTCGCCATGGAGAAGGTATAGGCTCCCGTGCTGAACACGGCGATCAGGTCTCCCCGCTCCGGAGGCGGGGTGCGCAGTCCTTCCACGAGCACGTCCCCCGACTCGCAGCACTTCCCCACCACCGTGACGGTCTCCGTCGCCCCCTGGTCCATCCTGTTCGCCACCGCGGCCCGGTACTTCGCGCCGTAGAGCGACGGCCGGGGGTTGTCCGTCATCCCGCCGTCCACGCCGACGTAGGTCACCAGGTCGCCGACCCTTTTGACGGTCTGAACGCGGTAGAGCGTTATCCCCGCGTCGGAGACGATCCACCGGCCCGGCTCGATGGTGACCCTGGGACGAAGGAGCCCCGCCTCGCGGCACTTCGCCGTGAGGTGATCCATCATGGGGTCCGTGAAGGAGGCGATTTCGGGGTTCCTTCCCTCATCGAGCAGATCGACGCCGAACCCGCCCCCGAGGTTCACCTCGCCGGCCTGAAAACCCGTATCCCGGGCGAGCGCGGTGAGGAGATCCACGAGGATGTCCACGGCCATGACGTGGGCCGTGCTCTCGAATATCTGGGAGCCGATATGGAAGTGCATCCCTCTGAGGTCCAGAGACTCGGAGGCCATACAGAAGCCGACGGCGTCCCGCAGGTCGTCCCCTATGAGAGAAAACCCGAACTTCGACCCCGTGTGGCCTGTCCGGATATACCTGTGCGTGTGGGCGTCCACACCCGGGGCAATTCGAAGCAGGATCGCCGCCCTCCGGCCCATGCCCCGGGCGAGTTCCGCGAGGGTCTCGAGCTCCGATCGGCCGTCCACGACAATCCGCCCCACGCCCGCCTGAAGGGCATGGGTCAGCTCGTCCTTCGTCTTGGCGTTCCCGTGCAGGAATGTCCGGTCCAGAGGGAAACCGGCCTGTTGCGCCGTGAAGAGCTCCCCCCCCGATACGAGGTCGAGCCCCAGCCCCTCGGACTGGACGATCCGGCACATGGCCATGGTGAGAAAGGCCTTGCCCGCATAGGCGGCAAAGGCACCGTCGTGCCGGTTGATGAACGTCTCCCGCACGGACCGGCACCGCTTCCGGACGGCGTCCTCCGACAGAACGTACAGCGGCGTGCCGAATCGCTCCGCCAGCTCCACCGTATCCCAGCCTCCGAAACGGAGGTGCCCCTCCCTGCCCTGTCCTTGTCCGTCCATGACTCGCTCCCCGTCTCACAAAAAAATAAAACGGCCCCTCCCCGAAGGGACGAGCCGTTGCTCGCGGTACCACCCTGCTTGGGTGCGCTGTCGCACACCCCACTCTCGGCCCTGTGACGGGGACCACCCGGGGACGTACTCCTGGTCTGACGACCATTTCGGCCCCGGCTCCGCAGCCTTTACGCCCTCATCTCCGCCGGGGGAATCTTCCAGCCCGCGAACTCCCCTCTCTGGCAGCGGATCGCGACGAGAACGCTCTGCTTCATCGCCCTGATATAGTATCTTTGTCATTATATCCACCGAATCACCCTTCGTCAACGGGCGAACGGCATTTCTCACGGATCTTTTCCGAAGGCCTCGGCGAGGCGACGACACCCCTCCTTCGAATCCTCCGGAGAGACGGAGGCGAAGGAGAGCCTCAACCACTCCTTCCCCGCATGTTCGTCCACGAAGAAGATGGAGCCCGGTATGACGCCGACGCCGAACTCCCGGACGGCGCGGAAGGTGAAGGGCATGGCGTCGATCCCCTTTTTCCGCCCCCACAGAAAGAAACCGCCCTGCGGGATGGTGGAGCGAAAGCCCAGCGGGACGAGATGCTCGTCAACCGCCTGGACCAGCCCGTCCCGCCGCGCCCCGTAGGCTCTTCGCAACCTGGCCAGGTGCGAGGGGAAGAAGGGCGAGTCGAACAGGATGGCGAGCCCCCGCTGCAAAAAGGCCGGGAGCCCTATCTCCAGGGTGACCCGCAGCATGGACGCCCTGTCCGCCAGCTCGGGGGGCAGGACCATGAATCCGCACCGGATCCCCGGCGCCACGATCTTGGAGAAGCTCCCCAGGTAGAGCACGCCCTCTCCGCCCGAGAGCGCCAGATAGGTCTCGGGCGGAGCGCCTTCGTACCGGAGGAAGTAGTAGGGCTCATCCTCCACGATGGGCACGCCGTACTTCGCCGCCAGCCCGAGCACGGCCCTCTTCTTCTCCGTCGAGGTCGTGTACCCCGTGGGGTTTTGGAAGGAGGGGATGGTATAGAAGAAGGCGAAGGGCCCCGACCGAAGGGCTCGCTCCAATGCCGCGATGTCCGGCCCGTCAGCCTCGATGGGAACGGGGACGAACTCCGCCCCCTCCCGTCCGAAGGTCAGCAGCGCTTCGGGGTAGGACGGATCCTCCACGAGAATCCGACTCCCCGGTTCGATGAAGAGCTGGGCCAACATGCTGAGCCCCTGTTGCGACCCCGTCGTGAGAAGGATCCGGGACGCCTCCGTCCTTGCCGGGGCGATCTCCTCGCGGATAAGCCACGATGCGATCCACCCCCTGAGCTTGTCGTCGCCCAGAGGGTGCGGGTAGGCCAGCCCCTCCGGAAAACCCCGCAGGGACTCCCCAAGGGCCGCGACCAGCTCGTCCGTCGGATAAAGATCGGCGGAGGGCTGGCCCGCCGTGAAGGAGACGACCCCTTTCCCCGCCGCAAGACGCATCATCTCGCTGATAACCGAGGGGACCAACCGTTTCGCCCGCCCGGTCAACCTGTGCTCCCACTCCATGCTCCATCACCCCGTTCGTCATGACAGCATTATACAGAAAAAACCCTTGACATGAAGGGGTCCGCCATGTATGCTGACGAATGCACGATTGGTTAAAGATATTTTAATACTAAACATTTGTTCCGTATAAGGAGGAGAAGGTATGAAACGCTTCGCACTGGCACTTGTTGCACTGCTCGTTCTGGTGACCGCCGGCTGGGCCGACGTGATGACGAAGGACGTTCTGCTCGTCGGCACGGAGAGCACCTACCCACCCTACGAGTTCAGGGATGACAAGAACAACCTGAAGGGGTTCGACGTTGACCTCATGGAGGCTATCGGCGCCGAGCTGGGGAAGAAGATCGAGTGGGTGGACATGCCCTTCGACAGCCTGATCCCCGCCCTGCTCGCCAAAAAGATCGATATCGTGGCCGCGGGTATGAGCTCCACGCCCGAGCGCGCCAAGAGGGTCGCCTTCTCGGAGAACTATGAGGTCTCCATAAGCGCCTTCATCGTGGTGGAGGGGAACGACACCATGAAGGCCATGCCCGACATGAAGGGCAAGACGGTGGCCGTCCAGCTCGGGACGGTTCAGGAGACCTACTCCCAGTCCATTGAGGGCGTGACGGTCAAGTCCTTCCAGAAGTTCGACGATTGCGTGCGCGAGGTCATGCTGGGACGGGCCGACGCGACGCTCATGGACGTCCCCGTGGCGAAGAGCTACGTGGCCCACAAGGACTTCGCCGGCAAGATCAAGATCGCCTTCGAGCAGGAGATCACCGGCGCCGGCAAGGCTCTGGCCATGAACCTCGACGAGGAGAACTTCGTGACGGCCGTGAACGGGGCGCTGAAGAAGCTCGAGGAGAGCGGCAAGATGGGCGAGATGAAGGCCCAGTGGTTCAAATAGCGCTCGTCTGAATGATTCGAATGTGAGGCGCTCCGGGAGTTCCCGGAGCGCCTTTTTCTGTTCGCCCTGATATCGGGCGCGCAGCCGCCTCTCGGACAGCCCGTCACGCCGCCCGGATCCGGTCACCCCTCCAGAAGCGCTGCCCTCTTAGGAACGGAGAAGGTCTGAAGCGCTCCGCCAGCTCCTCGCCGCGACTCATGGCCTGCGCAAGGTCACCCGCCACATAGCTGAACGTCATTCCCGACGAGACGGGGATGACGTTCAGGATAACGATTTTTTTCTCGCTCCCCCGGAAGGGCGGTTCCTCCTCCCTATCCTCCGCCGTGGGGTTGCCCCTGACGCGCCCGACGTTCGGCCGGAGTGCCCGTGCTTCCTCCGGACGGGCGCCCTTCGGCCGGGGGCGAACCACACCGTCGGGGCGATCCCAGGGGATGACGCCCCGGCCGTACGGGCGGTCTTTTCAGTCGTGCTGCTCCTCCTTGTCGAAGGCTGTCGGCGCCGGGACGGCGTAGTAGGTCTTCGGACGTCCGGGGCGACCGCCGAGGCGTCCGTGCGTCCGGATGACCAATCCCCGTTCGGCGAGGTATTCGAGATATCGGTGCGCCGTTACATAGGCCAGGCCGCAGGCCGACGCCACACTGTCGCAGTCCCTGGGCGACTGGAACTCCTTGAGGACGTCCAGGACCTTCCGCAAGGTATTCTTGCTGATCCCCTTCTTCCGCTCCTCCCAGTTCATCTGCTCCCGCTGGGAGGCGAGCCTCTGATGGAGGCGTATCCTGGCCGTGAAGTCCGCCTGCCGGACAGGCTTCGTTATGAAGTCATCGGCCCCGGCGAGGATCAGCTTGGCGGCCAGCTCCGGCGAGTCCTCCACCGTCAGGATGGCGATCACGAGGTTCCGCGAGATCTTTCGCGCCCTCCGGATCAGCTGCAGCCCGTTCATGACGGGCATGTTGTAGTCCATCAAAAGGATGTCCACCTCGTCCAGCCGAACCCACTCCAAACACTCCTCCGGTTCGCTCGTGGTGCGCATGCGCCACCCCTCGACGGCGGCAAGCATCTCGAGGGTGCGGAGGATCGACCGGTCGTCGTCTATGGCGCCGATGTGGAGCGTCATGGTCTTGTCATCACCTTTTCCGTCCATTCCGAAGGGCGGCGGTCCGCTCCCACGGAGCGCCGCCTTCTCTTTTTCGCTCCATCATTGTACCCCATCGAAGCCCTGAGCCGCGGCGCCCGAAACGAGCCCCGTCACGAAACGGCGCCGCCGCAGATCGCCACGGAGGCCGACGCCCCTATGCGCGATGCCCCCGCCGCTATCATTCGCTCGGCATCAGCCCTCGTCCGGATGCCACTCGAGGCCTTGACGCCGAGGCGATCGCCCACCGTCCGGCGAAGAAGAGCGACGTCCGCCTCCGTAGCGCCGCCGGACGAAAAGCCCGTGGAGGTCTTGACGAAATGGGCGCCGGCTCTCTCGGCGAGCACGCAGGCCCGCATCTTCTGTTCGTCCGTGAGGAGGCAGGTCTCGAGGATCACCTTCACGATGGCTCGTCCCCGGACGGCCTCCACCACCGCCTTGATGTCCTCCTCGACGGCTCTTTCGTGCCCCGAACGAAGCAGTCCCACGGCAAGCACCATATCAACCTCGGCGGCTCTGCTCTCGGCGGCGTCCCGCGCCTCAAAGACCTTGCAGGCCGTGCTCGATGCCCCGAGGGGGAAACCGACGACGGAGCAGACCTTCACCCCGGTACTCGCAAGCTCGAGGGCCGCCAGTTCGACGAAACGCCCGTTCACGCACACCGAGGCAAAGCCATACCGCACCGCCTCGGCGCAGAGCCTTCGAATATCGTCGACACAGGCCTCGGGCCGCAGCAGCGTATGATCGATCATTGCAGCAAGGTCCCTGTCCGTCACTGTCCTCTCCCCCTTCAGAACGACCAGGCGCTCCCCGACATTGCGGGGGCCGCTCATGGCGGCACCTGAACGCATGGCTGCATTGTCGCGGAAGCGCCTTCGGGCGTCAAGTCCGAAGAGCCGCCGTGCTCCGGTGGACGGGGTCGCGCACCGGTCGGAGTGTCGCCGATGTGTCACTTTCGCCGCATGAAGAGAAGTGACGATAAGGAGGGACGCGGATATCCGTCAGGGACGCAGCCCCCTGATCGGCATGGGGGCATGCCGGACTTTCTGGCCGAGCGCTGACCCGGATTTTGACGCTCCGGAAGAGAGGCGAGGGGATGTCTGCGGGGCACTTGACCGCACGTTTTCCGACGGAGGTGCAAGGTGCGGGAGTCGGGACAAGCCCTGGGCAGAGTGAGGGGTTTTCCCTCAAAGCACATCGAACAGCGCGACGGTCGTTCCGCCGTCAAAAAGCGCCTGAGCAGGCAGCCGATGAAGGGAGAAGCGTGAGCTTACGATGCTCTCGGCCCGTCGACACAACCTGTATCCGGACGTCTGCGGTACGCGGGCACCGTGAAGCAGCGAGGAGAACAATGGCATTGCCTCTGCCCTTCGACGCACGAGCGCAGGGGTGAAGGGGTCAGGAGTCCGTCTCGCCCTTCAGGGACCGGGCGATATGCCGGAACTGGACAAGGTCCTCCCGGGACGCCTCCCCCCGGGAGAGGCGCTCCTTGATGTCCTCGTAGGAACGGCGGGCCCTTCGTTTCGAGAGGATATCCTGCAGGACGGCCCATCGCGCGGACGGATCGTCTCCGCCGAGCCTCTCGCACCAGCTGCCGCCCTGGGAGAGGACCTTCATCGGGAAGGAGTCGCCCAGATTGAGCCAATGGGCCTCGAGCTGGCCCAGAGAGCTGGCGCCCACGATGGCGAAGGCGATGGTCTGGAGTCGAGGGTCCGACAGAAGAGGAAGGATGGACTGTTCGTCCACCGCCGCCCGGACCTGGGGATCCTGCCACAGCATGGTGCAGACCGCGGCCTCCACGGGGTCCACTTCGTCATCACCGCTCGTGCCGACCTCCTCCCGCTTTTCCTTC
>CALCQG010000037.1 GCA_937897575.1 uncultured Synergistales bacterium
GAGATAGAAAGGGTGGTGCGACGCGATGACCAAGGGTGAACCCGGGGGAGGGCAGTCCGTCTACCGGCGGCTGCTGGCCTGCGCACGGCCCTATATGGACCGCCTCGTCCTCGCGCTGTGCTGCATGCTGCTGGCCTCGGCCTGCAACGTGGTCCCACCGTGGCTTCTGAAAAACGTGGTGGACGACGTCCTCATCCAGAAGGACCTCGCCACGCTGAACGCCCTGCCTTTTCTCCTCATGGGGCTCTTTCTGGGGAAGGGGATCTTCTCCTACGGCCACCAATACCTCATGAGCTGGGTGGGCCAGCGGGTGGTCATGGACCTCCGCCTCCGGCTCTACGAGCATATGCAGCGAATGTCCCTGCGCTACCTCTACGGGAAGCGCCTCGGGGAGCTCGTCTCGCGCATGACGAACGACGCGGCGATCCTCCAGAACCTCGTCTCCTCGGTGATGGTGAACCTCATCGTCCAGTCCGTGACCTTCCTCGGCATGATGGGGTTTCTGATCTACATCAACTGGAAGCTCACCCTCATCACCTTCGCCATCCTGCCGCTCACGGTGCTCCTCCTCTACCGGGCGGCCAAGAAGCTCCGCTTCGTGGGACACTCCATCCAGCGGGAGCTCGCCGCCCTCTCGGCCGTGGTCCAGGAGGCCTTTTCGGCCATCCGGGTGGTCCGCTCCTTCGCCACCGAGGACCTGGAGCTCGAGCGGTTCAGGGCGACGAACGCGAACAACTTCAAGGCCGTGATGAAGGGGGTCCAGACTCAATCGGTGCTGTCCAACGGCATCGAGGTGGTCCTCATCGGCGCCCTGGCCCTGATCCTCTGGCTCGGCGGGCGGAGCGTGGTCCGGGGCGAGCTCTCCCCCGGCGAACTCATCGCCTTCCTGGGCTACCTCGGCTTTCTCGTGCAGCCCATCCGGGTCTTCACATCGGTGGTGAGCTCCATGCAGCTCGGCCTCGCGGCGGCGGACCGTATCTTCGGCCTGCTGGACACGCCCGAGGAGACCACCTCGCCCGTCGACCCCGTTCCTCTCGGCGCCATGGAGGGGCAGGTTTCCTTCCGGAACGTCTCCTTCGCGTACGAGGCGGGGCAGCCCGTCCTCCGGAACGTCTCCCTGGACGTCCGCCCCGGCGAGAAGATCGCCATCGTCGGCCCCACGGGCTCGGGCAAGTCCACCCTCGTGGACCTCATCCCCCGGTTCTACGACCCCGACGGGGGTTCGGTCCTCGTGGACGGTCTGGACGTCCGCTCCGTGGACCTCAGGGCGCTGCGCAAGCAGATCGGCGTCGTACCCCAGGACTCGATGCTCATGAAGGGGACCATCGCCTTCAACATCTCCTACGGCCTTCCGGACCTCCCCCGCGAGGCCGTCGAGGAGGCGGCCAGAGTGGCGGGCGTCCACGCCTTCATCACCTCCCTGCCCGACGGGTACGAGACGGAGGTGGGGGAGCGGGGCGTCACCCTCAGCGGCGGCCAGAGGCAGCGGATCGCCATAGCCCGCGCCGTCGTCCGCAACCCCCGGGTCCTCATCCTCGACGAGGCCACCTCCTCCCTGGACCTCGAGGTGGAGCGCCTCGTGCAGGGGGCCATGGATCTGGCCATGCAGGGGCGGACGTCCTTCATCATCGCCCACCGCCTGTCCACCGTCCGGTCCGCCGACCGCATCATCGTCCTCGACGAGGGGCGGATCGTGGAGCAGGGGAACCACGACGAACTTCTCGCTGTCGACGGGCTCTACGCCAGGCTCTACCGCCTCCAGTTCACCGCGGAGGAACGGCCGTGAATCTGGTGAAGAGCTACCTCTCCTTCGCGAGAGGCGAGCGACGCTGCTCCCCCTGGGCGGCCTCCTACCCCTTCGGCCTTATGGCCAGAAGTATCGTCGCAGTCCGGAACTTCTCCTTCAATCGGGGCATCGCCTCGATGATCGAGCCGCCCCTGCCCGTGATCAGCGTGGGCAACCTCACCGTGGGCGGCACGAACAAGACGCCCTTCGTCGAGATGCTCTGCCGGATGCTTCGCTCCGCCGACATCCCCGTGGGCATCGTGAGCCGAGGGTACGGCGGCCGCACCGTGGACCCCGTGGTCGTCACGTCCGACGTGGTAGCCCGCAGCCGGGAGCGGGGGGCCGACGCCTTGGCCGAACTCCGCGACCTCGTGGGTGACGAGCCTCTGCTCCTGGCCTCACGCCTCGCGGGAAGCCCCGTGGCCGTCTCGAAGGACAGGCTCCGGGACGTGGACATCCTTGTGGAGCAGGGCGTCCGGGTCGTGGTGGCCGACGACGCTTTCCAGCACCGGCGCATGGTGCGCGACGCCGACATCTGCCTCGTGGACGCCTGCTGCCCCTTCGGAAACGGGTGGCTCGTGCCGGCGGGGATCCTCCGGGAGCCCCCCTCGGGGATGGCCCGGGCGTCCATGGTGGTGATCACGAAGTCGGACCAGGTCCCCCCGGAGCGCCTGCGCGCCCTCAAGGCCGAGATCGCCCGCCACGTGCCCGAGGAGCGGATCTTTTTGTCCCGCCTCACCTTCCACGCCTGGCAGCGGTGGGACGGCGCCTGGCGGGACCAGTCGGGGCAGGGCCCCGGCCCCGTCCTGGCCTTCTCGGCCATCGGCAGCCCCGAGAGCTTCCGCTGGTCCCTGGAGAGCCTGGGGGTACAGATTCTGAAGGAGCACCGTTTCAAGGACCACCACCGGTACCGGCGGGAGGATATGGAGCTCCTCGAGGCGTCGATGCGCGACCACGGCGCCGAGGCCATGGTCTGCACCGAGAAGGACGTCTACAACCTCCCGGCGGGGTGGACCCCCTCGGCGGACATCTTTGTCCCCATCGTGTCCACGGTGCTGGACGAGGAGGAGCGCTTCAAGGCCACGCTGCTCGGCCTGCTGCGCCCCCGGATCGTGGTGGCCTCCAACGGCTACGGCGAGGACTCCATCGGCGCGCTGCTGGCCCGCAAACTCAGGGCCCGCTTTCCCGCCGCCGCCGTCTCCGCCTTCCCCGTGGTGGGGAAGGGCGAGCACTACCTCCGGGAGGGGGTCCCAGTGGACTCGGTGGCAGCGGACTCCCCGTCGGGGGGCGTCATCAAGTACGATCTCTCGGACCTGTGGCGGGACATCCGGTCGGGGCTCCTTCGCTCCATCTCCCGGCAGATGGAGGCGTGGCGCGCCCTCCGGGGGCGCATCCGGACGCCCCTGTGCGTGGGCGACGTGTACCTGCTCCTTCACACCCTCTGGGGCCAGGGGCAGACGCCCATCCTCGTCGCCACGGCCAAGACCGTCTTCCTGAGCGGCCACTGGCGCCTCGAACGGTTCATCCTGCGGCACCGGAGCCGGATCGTCTGGACCAGAGACCGGGAGACCAAGGAGGAGCTGCTCCGCTCGGGCACGGCGGCCCGCTTCGACGGCAACCCCATCATGGATCTCACCTGCGACGGGTCCGTGGAGCCCCACCCATGGGGCGACGAGGGGATTCCGCACGTGCTCCTGCTCCCGGGCAGCCGCCCGAGGGCCTACGACGACGTGCGCCTGCTCCTCGACGCCG
This sequence comes from uncultured Synergistales bacterium, assembly GCA_937897575.1. GTDB lineage: Bacteria > Synergistota > Synergistia > Synergistales > Aminobacteriaceae > CALCQG01. The sequence goes on from CALCQG010000037.1 coordinate 3,539, forward strand.
TGGACCTTCTGCACGAGGGCCGGCCCTGCTCCTACCTCATGGTCGTCGCCCCGACGCTGGACAGGGCGGAATTCCTGAGCGCCTGCGAGGGGTGGTCCTCTCTGGACGAGGACGGAATATGGAGTATCATCAAGGGGGAGAAGCGGATTCCCCTCTTCTTCGGCCCCCTCTCCGCCGTGACGGCCGACGCCGATCTGCTCGTCGGGCTGGGCGGCACGGCGAATCAGGTGTGCGCCGGGATGGGAGTCCCCGTCGTATCCATCGAGGAGAAGGGCAAGTTCGTCCAGAAGAAGCTCCTCGGCGGTTCGGAGCTCCTCGTTCCGCCCACGGCCGCCGACCTGGCCCGGGGGGCTCTCCGCATCCTCTCGGACGATGCGCTTCGCGACACCATGTCCCGGGAGGGGCGGGAGCGCCTGGGCGAGCCCGGGGCCCTGGACAGGATCGTGGAGTATACTGCCCGGATGGGCTGGGAGGCGCGGTGCGCCCTCTTCGAATCCCTCTCGGCCGCCTGGTGGCCCCAGGAACCACAGCAGAGCATTGTGAGGAGATGATCCAATGACGACAGCGAACGCCAAGGGATCGGAGTTCATCCCCGTCCCGGTGACGGACCCATCGGGGCGCGGGCGGTGGAATTTCACCGTAGGCGACGGGCGTCTCGCCCTCATCGCGGGGCCCTGCTCCCTGGAGAGCCTCGATCTGGGGCTTGAGATCGCGACGACCATGTGGGACCTGTGCAAAGCCCTCTCCATTTCCTACATCTTCAAGGCCTCCTTCGATAAGGCCAACCGGACGTCCCTCTCGGGGTACCGCGGCCCCGGCCTCGAACAGGGGCTTGAGGAGCTCAGGACCATAGGCGAGCGGGTGGGTGTCCCCGTGCTCACGGACATCCACGAGGCCTGGCAGGCCGACGTGGCGGCGAAGGCCGTGGACGTGCTTCAGGATGAGCTGAAGGCCTTTCGAGGGGGCAGGGC
>CALCQG010000038.1 GCA_937897575.1 uncultured Synergistales bacterium
GCGATGTGCTGGTGTCGGAAGGCCAGTTACCTGACGGACGTGCCCTTCGACGTGCTGAACGGGTTTGTCGACGGCCTGTCCGGCAACAGACCCGTCGCGGTCGCCTTCGATCAGGAGGGGTCGGACTTTCTTCTTCTGACCTTCTGGAATGCCACCTATGTCATCCTCAACGACGAGGAGGGCGAAAGTCATCTGTACTCCTTCGACATCTCGTGGAAGGAGCTCGCCCGGGAAGTGGTGCACGATATGCAGGCTCATTTCAGCGGGTGGCTTGACTGGGAGAGCAGCGGCACGATACCCTACGACCGCCGGTTCAAACTGAAAAGCCTGATGGAACGTCTGCGCAGCCTCTTGCAGGAGAGAGCGTAGTCCACCCCCTGGGGAACGCCGTATTGCACCCCGGCGGTGACGACGCGGCGGCATCCCGAAAGAGAACGAGAGTCGGCCATATGGTATAATCCTTATTTGGAATTATATCTATTCAAAAGGAGGAACAACTCGATGAAATCCTTGAAAGGCACCAAAACCCAGGAGAACCTCATGAAGGCCTTTGCGGGCGAGTCCCAGGCCCGGAACAGGTATACGTACTACGCGTCGCAGGCGAAGAAGGAGGGGTACGTCCAGATCGCCAACATCTTCACCGAGACGGCGGAGAACGAGCGGGAGCACGCGAAGGTCTTCTTCAAGCACCTGGTCCGCGACGGTGTGGGCAGCGTGGTGATCAACGACGCGGGCTACCCCTTCGCCCTGGGCGACACGAAGGTGAACCTGAAGGCCGCCGCCGACGGCGAGCTTGAGGAGTGGGGCACGCTGTACCCGAATTTCGGCAAGGTGGCCGCGGAGGAGGGGTTCCCCGAGGTGGCGAAGTCCTTCAAGGAGATCGGCGAGGTGGAGGTGCGGCACGAGAAGCGGTACCGCAAGCTGCTCGCCAACATCGAGAACGGGTCCGTGTTCAAGAAGGACCACGAGGTGGAGTGGAAGTGCAACAACTGCGGCTACGTCCACAAGGGCGTGGGCGCGCCCGATATGTGCCCGGCGTGCGCCCATCCCCAGGCCCACTTCGAGGTGTTCCTGGAGACCTACTAGCATTTTCGAACGACCGGGGCCTCCTTCGGGGGGCCCTTTTTCGTGCCCTTTCATGGAAAGGGTTCCTTCGGACGCAAACGGGGCATGATTTCGTACGCACGGGCATAGTTATCCTTTGAGGTCTCCGGGGGCAAACGAGGCAGACGTTGGAAGCGCCCTGGCACGAGAGCCACAGTCCCGATTCCTCCGGATGCAAGGGGTGGAAGCTGTCTCCGTTCTCCATCGACGGGCTTAGGGAGGCTTTCGGGCGCGAGGGGTCTGGGAGCGGCAAAGGCGGTTGGACCGCCGCTTGGAAAGAGGTTCCTCCGGAGGTGAGAGGTCGGGAGGGGCCTGCCTCCGGACACGGCCCCACGCCTTCTCCCTACACCGCGCTTGTTGTTCGCGTTCGTTCCTTCCTCCGGGCATGGCCCCACAGGGAGAGAGAACTCCGTACACCCTCCTTTAGCCGGGGCGACGCCTCGTGTATAATGATCCCCGTTATGCACAATGCGCCGCGGGACGTTTCGGGGCTCGGCGGCGGAAGAGGCAGTGACGTGCTGTGACGCTCGATGGGACGAAAGTGCGACGAATTGTGACGGTCCTCCTCGGGGCCGTCGTCATGGTGCTGGCCTTCTGGAGCCTGTACCGGACGCTCCACGGCGTCCGGTACGCCGATATCGTGCGGCAGTTCGAGAGCATCCCCCCCGGGCGAATCCTGCTCGCCCTCGGGCTCACGGCGCTGAACTTCGCCGTGCTGAGCGGCTACGACTGGCTCGCCATACGGTACTCCAACAAGCGGCTTCCCTACCGTAAAATTGCCTTCACGTCCTTCGTGAGCTACGCGATCAGCTTCAACGCCGGTTTCTCCATCCTGACGGGGGCGCTGCCGCGATACCGGTACTACTCCCAGGCCGGGTTGATGCCCTCGGATGTGGTCCGGATCGTGACCTTCAACTCCGTGACCTTCTGGCTCGGCCTGACCATGGTGGGCGGCCTGGCCCTCACCACAGGCACCCTGCCTGTCCCCGGCTTTCTTCACCTTCCCTTCCAGACGCTGCGCCCGGTGGGGGTCCTGTTGCTCCTCCTTCTGGCGGCGTACCTCCTGTTCTGCGCCGCCGGAGACCACAAGATCAACCTGCGGGGCAAGGTCTTTCAGACGCCCTCGCCCTTCACGGCCTTCGTGCAGATCACCCTCGCGTCGGCGGACTGGGTGCTCGCGTCGTCCATCCTGTACGTGCTGCTGCCCCGGGGGGTCGTCTCCTACCCCACCTTTCTCGCCATGTTCGCCTTCAGCCAGATCGCCGGGCTCGCCAGCAGCGTCCCGGGCGGAGTAGGGGTCTTCGAGGCGTCCATGATCTTCTTCCTGAGGTGGAGCCTGCCCGTCGGGTGGGTGATGGGGCTTATGATCACCTACCGCGCCATCTACTACATCATCCCGCTGCTGATCGCCCTCGTCCTTCTGGCCGTGTCCGAGAGCAAGTGGCTGGGCGCGCGCCTGAAGCCCATCGCCTCCCTGTCGTCCTGGGGCGTGTATCTGATCCCGAACGCCATGACGGGGCTGCTTTTCCTGGCCGGAGCCGTCCTGCTGTTCTCCGGGGTGACCCCGGGGCTGAAGGACAGGCTGTTCTGGCTCTATCAGGTCCTCCCCCTCGGGGTGGTGGAGACGTCGCACCTTCTGGCGAGCGTGGTGGGCGTCGCGCTGCTCATGCTCGCCCGGGGCGTGCAGCTTCGGCTGAGGATCGCCTATGAGATGGCCATGGCCCTGCTGTCGGCGGGGGTCCTCTTCTCTCTCGGCAAGGGCTTCGACTACGAGGAGGCCGTCCTGCTCGTGGGAGTGCTTCTCGGCCTCTGGACCGCCCGGGGAGAGTTCTATCGGACGTCGGCCCTGTCGGCGGAGCGGTTCTCCGCCGGCTGGTCCGTGGCGGTCGTCGCCGTGGTGGGAACGTCCATATGGCTCGGGCTCTTCTCCTTCGAGCACGTCAAGTACTCTCACGATCTGTGGCGGCTGTTCGCGCCCTACGCCGATGCGTCGCGGTCGCTCCGGGCGGAGGTCGCTGTGGTGGCGGCCCTCGGGGCCGCCGCAGTCTTCCGGCTGACGCGGCCGGTCCGGGGCGCCCCTCCGGCGCTGGCGGCGGGCGATCTTGAGCGAGCGGCGGCCATCATCGGCCGTCAGGGGCGTTCCGAGGCCAACCTCGCGCTCCTCGGGGACAAGACGCTGCTCTTCAGCGAGAGCGGAGCGAGCTTTCTCATGTACGGCATCGAGGGGAAGAGCTGGGTGTCCATGGGCGATCCCGTGGGGGCGCCCGAGGAGCAACGGGAACTGATCCTCCGCTTTCAGAAGGAGTGCGACGCCTTTGGCGCATGGCCCGTCTTCTACGAGACGGGGACGAAGGATCTCTCCCTGTACCTGGACGCCGGGGCCTCTCTGTCGAAGCTGGGCGAGGAGGCGCGGGTCCCTCTGAAGACCTTCTCCCTGGACACAAGCCACTTCAAGGAGCTTCGGAACACCATGCACCGCGTCGAGCGCACGGGGTGCTCCTTCGAGATCGTTCCCCGCGAGGGCGTGCCCGCCCTGCTGCCGGAGCTGAAGGGAATATCGGACTCCTGGCTCGGCAGGAAGAGCACGGCGGAGAAGGGCTTCTCCCTCGGCCGGTTCAACCCGGACTATCTTGTCCGGTTCCCTGCGGCGCTGATTCGGAGGGAGGGGCGGATCGTGGCCTTCTCGAACCTCTGGGCGGCAGCCCCCGGAACGGAGCTGTCCGTGGACCTCATGCGCTTCTCCGAGGACGCCCCCAAGGGGGTCATGGACTACCTGTTCACCAGGGCGATCCTCTGGGGGCAGGAGCGGGGCTACGAGTGGTTTTCCCTGGGCATGGCCCCGCTGGCCGGCCTGGAGGGCTCGCGGCACGCCCCTCTGTGGAACCGCTTCGGCCATTTCCTGTTCCGTCATGGGGAGCACTTCTACAACTTTCAGGGGTTGCGGAACTACAAGAGCAAGTTCGTCCCTCTCTGGGAGCCGAAGTACCTCGCCTCCCCCGGCGGCCTGGCGCTGCCCCAGGTGCTGGCGGACATCGGCATCCTGATCTCCGGCGGGCTGCGCGAGATGCTGTGGAAATGACGGCCCGATCCGAGGAGCGCGGAGCGTCGGAGCAGTCTGTTCCCTTCTGGGCGATGCTTGAGGGCGACCTCCTCCGCAGCCTCGGGACGACGAAGGAGGGGTTGAGCGTCGAGGAGGCTGCGGAGCGCCTCAGGCGCTTCCGCCCGAACGCCGCCGCGTCGAAGGGCCGCTCCCGCGTCCTCATCCTGCTGCTCCGGCAGTTCACGAGCCCCGTGGTGCTGATCCTGATCGGAGCGGCCATCCTCTCCGTCCTCCTCCGGGACCTGGCGGACAGCGCCATCATCCTGGCCATCGTCCTCATCAGCGGCCTGCTCGGCTTCAAGCAGGAGTACGGAGCCGCCGCAGCGGTGAAAAAGCTGCTCGACACCGTGGAGCTGAAGGCCTCCGTGCTGCGCGGCGGGCAACGGCGGGACGTCCCCATGAATGAGGTCGTGCCGGGCGACATCGTGTACCTCTCGGCCGGCGACGGCATCCCGGGGGACTGCCGCCTGCTCGGGGACCGCGACCTCTCCGTCGACGAGGCGGCGCTCACGGGGGAGAACTATCCGGCGGAGAAGGAGCCGGGCGATCTGCCCGCCGACACGCCCCTGGCGCGCCGGACGAACGCCCTCTTCTTCGGGACCCACGTGGTGAGCGGAAGCGGTCTGGCCGCGGTGGTGACGACGGGTCGGGGCACGGTGTTCGGCGCCCTGGCCGACCGGATAGGCACAACACCGCCGGAGACGGAGTTCGAGCGGGGCGTCCGCCGATTCGGCATCTTTCTCTCGGAGATCACCTTCATCCTCGTCGTGCTGATCTTCGCGATCAACGCCTACCTCCACAAGCCGGTGCTCGAGTCCTTCCTCTTCGCTCTGGCCCTCTCCGTCGGGCTGACGCCCCAGCTGCTCCCGGCGGTGATCAGCGTCAACCTCGCCCGGGGCGCCCAGGAGATGGCGAAGCGGCGGGTCATCGTCAAGAAGCTCAGCGCGATAGAGAACTTCGGCGCCATGAACGTGCTCTGTTCGGACAAGACGGGGACCATCACCGAGGGGAAGATAGAGCTTCACTCCGCCGTGGACCGGGACGGGAGGGCGAGCGACCGGGTGTTGCGCCACGCTCAACTCAACGCCCTCTTCCAGACGGGGTTCCGCAACCCCATCGACCAGGCGCTCGTGGCCTGTCGGCCCTTCGACGCCCGGGCAGAGGGGTGGGCCAGGGTGGACGAAGTCCCCTACGACTTCGTGCGGAAGCGCCTCTCCATCCTCGCCTCCCATGAGGGGCGGTCCTGGCTGATCACCAAGGGGGCCCTGTCCAACGTCCTGGAGGTCTGCTCGTCCGCCGAGGGGGAGGGGAGTGCGCCGGTCCCCATGGACCAGGCCAGGGAGGGAATCGAAAGGCTGTACAGGGAGCTGAGCGCGAAGGGCTTCCGCACCCTGGGCGTCGCCCTCCGGGAGCTGCCCGCCGGGACGGCGGCCGTGAAGCGCCAGGACGAGGTCGCCATGACGTTCCTCGGCCTGCTCGTCCTGTACGACCCGCCCAAGGAGGGCATCGAGAGGACCATCGCGGCGTTGAAGGAGCTTGGCGTCGCGCTGAAGATCGTCACGGGGGACAACGCCCTCGTCGCCGCCGAAGTGGCCCGGTCCATGGGGTTCGAGAACCCGGTGGTGCTCACGGGGGGCGAGGTGAAACTGCTCTCCGAAGAGGCCCTTCCCGTGCGGGCAGGCACCGCGGACGTCTTCGCCGAGATCGAGCCGAACCAGAAGGAGCGGATCATCCTCGCCCTGCGAAGGGCGGGCAACGTGGTGGGCTACATGGGCGACGGGATCAACGACGCTCTGGCGCTCCACGGGGCGGACGTGGGCATCTCCGTTCAGGACGCCGTGGATGTGGCGAAGGACTCGGCGGACATCGTCCTGCTCGATCGGGACCTCGGCGTGCTCGAGGCGGGCATCCGGGAGGGGCGCAGGACCTTCGCCAACACGATCAAATACGTTCTGATGGCGGCGAGCGCCAACTTCGGCAACATGTTCAGCATGGCCGGCGCGTCCCTTTTTCTCCCCTTCCTGCCCCTTCTGCCGAAGCAGATTCTGCTGACGAATCTCTTCACGGACCTGCCGGAGCTCACCATCGCCACGGACGAGGTGGACCCCGAATGGATCGTCCGGCCCAGGCGGTGGAGCGTGACGTTCATCCGCCGTTTCATGCTGACCTTCGGCCTCGTGAGCTCGCTGTTCGACTACCTGACCTTCGCCGTCCTCCTCTTCGGCCTCTCGGCGGGGCCTCAGGAGTTCAGGACGGGGTGGTACCTCGAGTCCGTCGTCTCGGCGAGCCTCGTCGTTCTCTCCGTCCGGACCAGGCGGGGCATCGTCGGGAGCACCCCCTCCCGTCCACTGCTCTTCGCCACGGGCGCTGTCGTTCTCCTCGCTCTTCTTCTGCCCTACACGCCCCTGGGCGGGGTCTTCGGCTTCATCGCCGCTCCGATGCGTTTCGTCGCGCCCATGGCGGCCATCGTGGCCGCGTACATCATCTCCGTCGAGGCGGTGAAGCGGTGGGTCTACGCCAGATACGGCGCGGAAACCCTCTCGTAAGAAGAGAATGGGGCGCTCCCCGCAGGGGCTCCGTCCTTCGGGGCGCTCTCACGCCCTTTTGCACGGTCGCCGCGTTTTTTTGATATAGTAGAAGGAACGTGGCTTCGGCACGGAGTCCGGGGAGAGGATGGTGCGGAAGGGTATGGTGAAACGGTTCGTCTCCGACCTGCGGAAGGAGTTCGCGGGGTACGGTGCGACGGCCCTGACGAAGGACGTCATGGCCGGCATGACGGTGGCGGCGGTCGCGCTGCCGCTGGCCTTGGCTTTCGGCGTCAGCAGCGGGGCGGATGCCGCGGCGGGGCTCATCACGGCCATCATCGCCGGGCTTGTGGTCAGCCCGCTGAGCGGGGCCTACTACCAGATATCGGGGCCCACGGGCGCCATGGCGGCGATTCTGATCTCCGTGACGGCGGAGTACCAGCTTCAGGGGGTCTTCATCGCCACCCTCATGGCGGGCGTCATCCTGCTGCTCTGCGGGTTTTTCCGCGTCGGACGGCTGGCGTCCTTCCTTCCGTCGTCGGTCATCGCCGGTTTTACCTCGGGCATCGCGGTCATCATCGCCTTCGGGCAGATCGACAACCTTTTCGGCGTGGTGTCGAAGGGGGAGTCCCTCGTGTCCCGCCTCCTGAGCTACCGGACCCTCGGCTTTTCGCCCCACTGGGGGAGTGTGGCCATCGGCCTCTTCATCATCCTGTTCATGGTCTTCCTGCCGAAAAAGTGGCAGAGGTACGCCCCGGCGTCCCTGACGGGGATCATCATCGCCACGGCGGCGGCCGTCCTCCTGGGGCTCGACGTGCCGTCCACGGGGGCGATCCCCAAGACCCTCTTTCCGGCGGAGCGGCTCAGCCTGGGGAGCATGAACCTTCAGAACGTCTCCCAGCTCATCCCGCCCGCCATCTCCATCGCCATGCTGGGCATGATCGAGAGCCTGCTCTGCGGCGCCAGCGCCGGGAAGATGACGGGCGTCCGGCTCAACGGGGACCAGGAGCTTCTGGCCCAGGGCGTGGGGAACATCCTGATCCCCTTCTTCGGCGGTGTCCCCCTGACGGCGGCCATCGCCAGGACGAGCGTGGCCATCAAGTCCGGCGCCCGGACCCGCCTGACGGGCGTTTTTCACGGCATCGGACTGCTTGCCGCCATGTTTCTGCTGGCCCCCCTCATGTCCCGAATCCCCCTCGCCGCCCTGGCGGGGGTGCTCATCGTCACGGCGTGGCGGATGAACGACTGGGCCTTCATGAAGTACATCGCCTCGAAGCGCTTCACGGTCCCCATGGTCAAGTTCGCGGCCACCATGGCGGCCACGGTGGTCCTGGACCTCACGGCGGCGATCCTCATCGGCGTGCTCCTCTCCTTTGTGCTGCTCATCGTCCGCCTGTCGAGGATAGAGATCAACTACGAAGAGGTGGACATGGACCGGATCGGCTGCACGGACCCGGCCCTCGCCGAGCGGTACTCGAACGCCGTGGTGAGCTACATCACGGGGCCGGTGATCTTCGCCAACACGGAGGCCGTGGAGGAGATCGGGACGCAGGTCGGGAAGTACGACACGCTGTTCCTCTCCATGCGGGGCGTCTCGCTGATGGACATCTCCGGCGCCCAGGCCGTCATGGACATGGTGCAGGCGTTGAAGGAGAGGGGTGTGGACGTGGCCATGTGCGCTCTGCCCAAGGGGACCATGGAGACGGTGCGGCGGAGCGGCATCTACGACCTGCTGGGCGAGGGGAGTTTCTACTGGAGCGTGGAGCGGGCGTTGCTGGACCTGCGTCCGAGGCCGTCGTCCGCTTCGTCGAAGTGATCGCCACCCCTGACAATCGAACGATCCGGTCTGCGCCGCGCTCCCGTGAGCGGCGGCCTGCGGCCGGGATCATACGCAGTGCTGAAAGGGTGCGTGCTGTTCCATGGGAGTCCAACTCCTCGTCATTCTGCTGCTGACGCTGCTGAACGGGTTCTTCTCCATGAGCGAGATCGCGCTGGTGTCGCTCAACGACAACATGATCAAGGTCAAGGCCGAGAAGGGGGACCGGAAATCCGTCACCCTCTACCGGCTGCTGCAGAACTCGAACCAGTTCCTGTCCACCATTCAGATCGGCATCACCCTGGCGGGCTTCCTCTCGTCGGCCTTCGCCAGCGACGCCTTCGCCGACGAGCTCATCGCCCTCATCCTCAGGACCTTCCCCACAGGGAATGCCGCGGTGCTGAAGCCGGTGGCCATGGTGGTCGTGACCCTCATCCTCTCCTACTTCACCATCGTGCTCGGCGAGATGCTCCCGAAGCGGATCGGCATGGCCGCCCCCGAGCGCATCTCCTACGCCGTCGCGGGGTTCATCAACCTGGTGAGCAAGATCATGGCGCCCGTGGTGGCGCTGCTCTCCGTCTCGACGAACGCAGTCGTGTGGCTCCTTCGGATCGACTCGGACAAGAACCGGGAGAACGTGACGGAGGAGGAGATCCGCATCATGGTGGACGTGGGGCAGGAGGAGGGGACCATCCAGGAGAACGAGAAGGTCCTCATTCACAACGTCTTCAACTTCGACAAGCACCCCGCGACGGACATCATGACCCACCGGACGGACATCGTGGCCTTCGACGTCCAGACGCCCTACGGCGAACTCCGACGGACGGCCTTTACCGAGCGGTACTCGCGGTACCCCGTCTACGAGGGGTCCATCGACAACATCGTGGGGATCGTCCACCTGAAGGACCTGCTGGCCTCGGAGGACGAGGTGGGGCCCGGGTTCGACGTCCGGAACGTCATGCGGGAGGCCTACTTCGTCCCGGAGACCGTCTACAACGACAAGCTGCTCTACAACATGCAGAAGAACAAGGCGCACATGGCGATCCTCATCGACGAGTACGGCGGGACGGCGGGGCTCATCACCATGGAGGACCTCCTCGAGGAGATCGTGGGGGACATCTATGACGAGCACGACGAATACGAGCCAAAGGAGATCGAGACACTGGGGGAAGACGAGTACCTGATCGCCGGCAACCTGTCCCTGGATCAGGTGGAGAATCTGGTCTACATCGGCCTGCCTCTGGACGACTACAGGACGCTGAGCGGCTTCGTCGTGGGCGAGCTCGGCCATCTGCCTGAGCCCGGGGACAGAGGGTTCACATTCACCTTCGGCGGCTATGGCTTCGAGATCGTGGAGGTGGCGGACATGGTCATCGAAAAGGTCCGCATGTACAAGCTGCCCAAGGGGCCGGAAGACGAGGACTAGTTCGAGCGGAACGCGAGCGGATGGCCGGGCGGCGCACCTCCGCCCGGCCATCCGTCGTCAGTTGATGCTGAGTGAGGCGGGGGCCATCTCCAGGACCGCCGAGCGGGGGAAGAGGAGGTTCGTCCCCGTCCAGTTCGAACGGCGGGCGAGGAGGCACGGGGCGGCGGCCCGGTCCTCCTCGGGGAACGCGGCCCGGACGGGTTTTTTCCAGAGCCTGGACCGGATGATGGGCCGGGCGAAGTCGTCGCCGAAGACAAGGCGGCCGATGTTGATGGCGGCGTTGATGTCCCGGTCGAGGGTCTCGCCGTTCCGGGAGCGGTAGGTCCGTCCGTGGAGGCCGGTGCTGCCCCGCGACTGTTTCTCCCTGCCGTAGGGGACGGGCCGCAGCTTCTCGAGGGCGAGGGCGTCCTTCTGGGTGGTGAAGGCCTCGTCCACGATCTCCACGTCGATGTGCGAGAGGGCGCACTCGAAACGAAGGGTGCTCAGGATCTGGATGTCGAGGTTCAGCAGCGGGTTGCCTGTGAGGGAGCCGTAGGTCACCTTGAAGGGGTTCTTGATCGCCCGGTTGCCCACGGCGATGCTCTTCACGCCCCATTCGGCGCAGAGGCCGATGAGGTAGGAGCATCGGGCGTGCACGTGCCTTCGGACGGACGCGAGGACCGCCTCCCCATGGCCTCCCACGGCGGCGAAGCCCCGCATCGTCCCCGCCGTGAGGGTGTTCGGCACCAGGACGGGGGCCGTCTCGGGGCGATCGCAGACGATGGCGAAGAGGTGCCGCTCGCCCATATCGATTCCGATGCGGTACTGCGCTCTCTTTTTCAGCATGACGCTCCTCCCTTTCCCCTTCCGTGATTGGCCGCCATAAAAGAAAGGGCCGCATACCAGACGGCATGCAGCCCGAACGCACTCTCTCCGGATCGAGAACACTCGTTGCCTGATTGGCGGCGCCAACTTCCGCATATGTCCATTTTCTGCCTCCCAGGCCCAACATGTAGTGTCTTTTCTATGGAGTATACTGTATATGTATGGCTCTGTCTTGTCAACGCTGTTTCGCGCTGTTTTACCGAGCTGTTACCTTCGCGAAAGGGTGACGCAAGGCGGAGAGACCGACGGCATCCCCTGCGGCGGGACTTTTGGGCCGTTCTGATGTATAGTACGAAAAAATACGGTCGTCCCGCCGACGGGAGCGAAGGCCCCGGCCGAAAGGAGTTGTGCGATGAAGCGATCCTCTCTGCTCCTCGTCCTGTTCCTCCTGTTCATGATCTGCTCCGCCCCGTCCTCCTGGGCGGCGGAGGAGGTCATCCACCGGTTCGACGTCACGGCTTCGGTCCACAGGGACGCCTCCGTCACGGTGGTGGAGCGGATGCACCTCACCTCGCTCGGACAGGAGATCCGACGGGGCATCATCCGGGTCTTCCCCACGGACTACACGGGGCCGTCGGGGCGGGTGCGGACCGGTTTTCAGCTGCTCTCCGCCAGACTCGACGGACGACCGGTGCCGGCTTCGGTGGAGCGGGTCGGAGGGAACCTCGAGATACGCCTCGGCGACCCGAATGTCTTCGTCCCTCCGGGGGAGCACACCTATGAAATAGAGTACCGCACCGTCGGATGGATCGGGTTCTACGAAAACCAGGACGAGCTCTACTGGAACGTGACGGGCAACGACTGGATATTCCCCATCGAACGGGCCTCCTTCCTCGTGATCCTCCC